>CAZXDB010000083.1:0-1776 GCA_964639465.1 uncultured Bifidobacterium sp.
CACCACTGGATCATCGCATCCTGCACGCCGGTGTAGGCCGAGTAGGACTTGGCCAGGGTCGCGGGCATCGCGGCCGAATTCACGATATGCAGAATCGCGACCGTCAGAATGAAAGCCCCGTAGAACCAGTTCGCGACATAAATATGGGAAGTTTTTCGTTTCCACAGCGTGCCGAAAAACACCACCGCATACGACACCCAGACCAGTGCGATCAGAATATCGATGGGCCATTCGAGTTCAGCATATTCCTTGCCTGAGGTCATACCGAGGGGTAGCGTGATGGCAGCGGCAACGATCACCAACTGCCAGCCCCAAAAAGTGAACGAAGCCAGCGCATCGGAAAACAGCCTGACCTGACAGGTACGCTGAACCACGTAGTAGGACGTGGCAAACAGCGCCGAGCCGCCGAAGGCAAAGATCACGGCATTGGTGTGCAATGGTCGAAGGCGGCCATAAGTCAGCCAGGCAGTATCGAAATTCAGCGCCGGAAAAGCCAACTGGGCGGCGATGATCACCCCGACCAGCATGCCCACCACGCCCCACACTACGGTCGCGATCGCAAACTGCCTGACCACGCGGTAGTTGTAGTTCAGTGCTGTGTCCACAAAAATTCCCCTTGGTTTTCGACGAAGATAGCCGGAGGGTACGTTTCAGATGAGCAAATTTCCTTGACCTGAGTCAAATTAGCCCGGATGGCTTCACAGCTGAAAAGCCGCTTATATCCTGATATTCACACCATACCGAGCAGTCATTTCATGCACTCGAGATTCAAGGCCGCCGCTCGTCGGGGTCGATGGGTTTGTCATCATCCTGAAGAATGCGCATGCCCGGCCCCTCAAGATCATCAAACTGCCCGCTGTCCATCGCGCGAAAAAAAATCCAGAGTGCGACAAACACCACGATGACTGACAACGGTATCAGCAGGTAAAGCGATTCCATCAACGTACCTTTCGCATGGTCGGGATGGCTTCCAGTCGCAGTGCATTGGCGACCACCAGCACAGAACTGAGCGACATCCCCAGTCCCGCCATCCAGGGCGTCAGCAGCCCAAAGGCTGCAGCCGGAATGGCCAGCAGATTGTAAAGCGTCGCCCAGGCGAGATTCTGCCGGATCACCCGCATGCACGCGGTGGCTGCGATGGAGGCATCCATCAACGAAGATAACTGCGCCGAGAGCAGCACGGCATCGGCATGCGACTGCGCGAGCGCCGCACCAGAGCCCATCGCAAACGAGACATCGGCACCGCGCAATACGGCGGCATCATTGAGACCATCGCCCACCATGACGACGACCGCGCCCCGCTGCTGCAATTGCTGCACATAAGCGAGCTTCTGATCCGGCAGCATGCCGCCCTGTGCCTCATCCATCTGCAACGAGTGCGCCACCTCCTGAACAATCGCCGGAGAATCGCCAGACAGCAACACCACCCGCCGCGCTTGTGATCGGAAATGCGCGACCAAGGCTGCAGCATCCGGCTTCTGCGTGTCGGTGAACGCCAGACACGCCAGCCATCCGGCGCTGCTGCCCAGATAGACTGGACTGATGCCGGGCAGTGCATCGGCAGGCGCATCACTGCCCGTGATACCCGATACAAACGCAGCGGTCCCCAGACGATAGGTTTGGTCGCCGATCCGTGCCTCCAGCCCGCGTCCTGCATGATGCATGACGGCTTCTGCCTGTGCTTCTGCATTTGCATTTGCATTTACTTCTGCCTGTGCCGATGTCAGCGCCCCTGTCAGCGACTCGGCACTGGCCGCCGTAATGATGGCCTGCGCC
>CAZXDB010000083.1:1876-9956 GCA_964639465.1 uncultured Bifidobacterium sp.
TGTCAGCGCCCCTGTCAGCGACTCGGCACTGGCCGCCGTAATGATGGCCTGCGCCAGCGGATGCGCGCTGCCTGCCTCCATGGCAGCAGCGACACGCAATACCGCATCGCGCTGCAGGCTACCGAGCAAAGTGATCGACTGCAGCTGCGGCCGGCCCTCGGTCAGCGTGCCGGTTTTATCGAAAACCACATGCGTTGCGCGATGCAGGGTTTCCAGCACATGCGGCTGCATGACCAGTACACCCTGCCGCAGCAAACGGTCCGTTGCTGCAGCCAATGCCGATGGCGTTGCGAGCGACAATGCACAAGGGCAGGAGACGACCAGCACGGCAATCGCAATCGGCCAGGCACGCGATGCATCGTGCCAGAGCCAGAATATCAAAACACCTAAGGTCAGCAGCAGCAGGGCCGCAACAAACCAGGCGGCGACGCGGTCTGCCCATTGCGAAATTCTGGGTTTACCCTGACCGGCACGCTCGATCATTCGAATCAGCGAAGAAAGCGTGCTGTCTTTCGCCACGCGTTCGACGCGTAGTATCACTGGCTGGCTGATATTGACTGCACCGCCCACCACCTGCTCGCCGGCGCGCCGCCACTGCGGCTGGCTTTCGCCGGTCAGCAACGACAGGTCGAGCGTGGTTTCACCGGCAATGATCACGCTGTCCGTTGCAATCGGGTCGCCGGGTTTGGCAAGAATCACATCGCCCGCACGCAACTGCACTGCAGGTACACGGGTCGGCTCTTGGCTGACCGGATAATCCTTCAGCAGCCAGGCCGCATCGGGTAATGCATGCTGCATGGTTTCCAGCGAACCTGCTGCACGACGACGCGCGACCAGTTCCAGATAGCGACTGGCCAGCAGCAGAAAGATAAACATCGTCACTGAGTCGAAATACACCTCGCCCCGTCCCGCAATCGTGAACCAGACGCTGCCCGCAAAAGCAGCGCCGATACCCAGCGCCACCGGCACATCCATGCCCAGCGCCCGCTGACGCAAGTCAGTCCATGCACCCTGAAAAAAAGGCTGTGCTGAATAGAGCACTGCGGGGAGTGTCAATACCAGACTGGCCCAGCGCATCAGCTGTTCCATATCCGGCTCGATGCTGCCCGCCTCAGCGAAATACACCGGCACGGCATACATCATGACTTGCATCATCGACAGACCCGCGACGAATAATCGCTTGAACAACTGGCGTGCGTTTTTGCGCAGCATTTCGCCATGCTGTATCGGGTCAAACGGATACGCGACATAACCGACTTCGCGCACCGCCTGTAAAATATCGCTGGGTTTGCACAGGCTGGCATCCCAGCTGACCTGGAGTTTTTCAGTCGCGACATTCAGATCGGCGGATTGCAAACCGGGTACTTGCGATAGTCGTTTTTCAATCAACCAGACGCAGGCGGCGCAACGTATCCCCTCAACGGACAAGGTCGCTTCGGCATTGCCATGACTCCCGGTGAATTGCCCGGCCAGTTCAGGCGCGTCATACAAACTGAGCGCTTCAGGTACGGTCTCGGCGACACCATCGGGCAGGCTCTGACGACTGCGGTAGTAATCCGCGAGTCCGTTGTCGACGATGGCTTGGGCGACTGCCTCGCAACCGGGACAGCACATGGGCTGATCGGTTTCGTCGATGCGAACGGTCCAGGGACTGCCCGCAGGTACCGGCAAGCCGCAATGAAAACAATCCGCCGCGTCGATATTCGTCGAGCGACTCATCGAGCAACAGCGGGCGTAATGCACACCGCATCCAGCCAGTCATGCGAAATGCCAGTGGCTGCACGAAATAAACCCAGCAAACCAAACAGCAGCACCAGCAAACCTGCGAGTCGTCGAACCATTGGTCTGTGCAGCAAACTCTGTGTCGATGTGCCGAGCAGACCGAGGGTAAACAACAAAGGCAATGTGCCCAGACCAAAGGCCAGCATGACCAGCGCTCCCTGTGCGGCGGATCCGGTCAGCAAGGCTGTCATCAGGACGCTGTAGACCATACCGCAGGGCACCCAGCCCCACAACCCTCCCAGTGCGGTCGCTTGCCAAATGCTATGGACCGGCAGCAGCCGGCGCATTAGCGGCTGCACATGACGCCAGACCCGCTGCGTCATCGCTTCGAGACGCGTAAGACCGTGCCAGACATTCATCAGCGTTAAACCCAGCGCTACCAACATCAAGTTAGCCAGCCAGTAACCGGCTGTCTGGAGGGCGGCAATATTAAGCAGCGCAGGAACGCTACCGAGCAAACCGGCCAGCGCTCCGGCCACCATGTAGCTGGCGATACGGCCCGCATTAAAAGCCAGCACGCGCGGACCGCCATCCGCCATCACGCTGAAGGGGCCCGTGCGGGTAGCAACTGCGACAGGAAAAGGCCGACGGCTCGGCGTGGCGACGGAAAACGCGCTGACGATGCCACCGCACATACCCACGCAATGCACCCCCCCTAACAGACCAATGAGAAAAATCGGCAGTAGTGAAAGTGTCGTCAATTTAAAAAATTCAAATGAAAATTCAGATCGTGCGGGAATAGCGTTGCGATTCTGGTTGTGATTCTGTTTGTGATTCCGATTGTAACCGCCGCGCCGCCTGCAGATGCCGGTCGAAGACCATGCAGATATTGCGGATCAGCAGCCGCCCCTTCAGACTCACCGTGATCCATTCGTTATCGATCGTCAGCAGACCCAGTTCTGCCATCTCGTGCAATTGCTCCAACTCCTGCCCGAAGTACGCCTGAAAACTGATCGGGTATGCCTGTTCCAGTGAACGCAATGACAATTCGAAATTACACATCAGCATCTGAATGATGAAACGCCGCAGCACATCATCCATCGCCAGTTTGTAACCACGAGCGACCGGCAGCTCGCCCTGATCCAGACGATCGTAATACGCATCGAGGGTTTTGACATTCTGGCTGTAGCACATACCAACGGATCCGATCGATGAAACGCCACAGGCGACAAGATCTGCATCGGCATGGGTCGAGTAACCCTGAAAATTCCGGTGTAAGCGTCCCTGTCGCTGGGCAATCGCCAGTTCATCATCCGGTTTGGCGAAATGATCCATACCGATGTAAATGTAGCCGGCCTCATTGAGGCGTTGTATGCATAAGGCCAGCATCTCAAGCTTGGTATCAGAGCTCGGTAATTCCGCCTCATGAATCCGACGCTGTGGCTTGAACAGATGCGGCAAATGCGCGTAATGATAGACCGCGATGCGGTCAGGGTTGGCAGCGATGACCTTGGTCAGCGTCTCGCTCATGGTGTGCACGGTCTGCTTCGGCAGGCCATAAATCAGGTCAATACTGATCGAGCGAAAGCGCGCCTCACGTGCGGCGCGAATCACCGCCAGTGTCTGTTCTTCAGGCTGGATACGGTTGACCGTCTTCTGCACCTCCGGATCGAAGTCCTGCACGCCGAGGCTAATGCGATTAAAACGGAACTGACGGAGTTTGTGCACGCGATCCGGCGAGACACTGCGCGGATCGACTTCAATCGAATACTCGCCGGCTTCATCATCGGCAAACACAAACCAGCGCCGCAGATGCCGCATCAGATCATCCATCTGCGCATCGGACAAATAGGTGGGTGTGCCGCCACCGAAATGCAATTGCTCTACCTGATTGAAGCCGGCGAAAAGCTGGCCCTGCATTTCGATTTCACGCTTCAGATAGCCAAGATAGGTTGCAGCTTTTTCGCGATTTTTGGTAACGATCTTGTTGCAGCCGCAGTAATAGCAGACGGTATCGCAAAAAGGAATGTGCAGATACAGCGACAATGGATAACGACCGCCTCGAGAACGGGCCTGCGTCACCGCCTGCAGATAATCCCGATAACCAAAACTATCACTGAAACGGTCCGCAGTGGGATAAGAAGTGTAGCGAGGCCCGGACTGCGTGAGCCGGCTGATCAGGTCAGCATCAAATTCGACATGCTGCACATGGTGTGGGGTGAGGGTAGAAACCGTCATTGTCATCGCTCCGCGCTGCCCGTCTCGGAAGTCGGCGGGCTTTCAGGCGATTCGAAGTCTACGGATGCGCTCCGTCAATTACCTTGACTTAAGTCAAAATTGACCAGACGCGGGCACTGGCACTGAAGTCACCGGTCAGCACGGGTAAGCCTGGTGTTATCGCAGCGACAATCTCAATTCGACCGTACCGGTACCGGGCTGGCTATGCACATCAAAACCAAGATTTTTTGTTAACTCGATCAGCGCATGATTTTCACTGAGCGCTTCGCCGACCAGCGCCTGCGTGCCGCGCTGATGAAAATAAGCGATGAGTTTGGCCATCAGCATCTGTCCAAGACCGAGACCTTTGAGATCGGAGCGAATGATGATGGCAAATTCGGCATTGACATTATCGGGATCGGCGACCGCACGCACCACACCGAGCGTTTCATCGCTGCCGTCCTCGCGCTGCCGCACAGCGAAAAAAGCCATCTCCCGGTCATAATCAATTTGCGTCATGCGCGCCAGCTGCGAAGGCTGGAGTTCGCGCATATGCATGAACATGCGAAAACGGACATCGACCGGATCGAGTGCCTGAAAAAAACGGACATGCTCTTCGCCGTCCTCGGGCCGTATCGGACGCAAGCGCATCGGCTGCCCCATCCATGGCACTGTCTCCTCCAGCGCCTGCGGATAAGGACGGATGGCAAGCCGATCATGCGGATGACGCAACTGCAAAGGCTTGAGTAAAACACGTGCATCCAGCGCGATCACGCCCTGCGCATCAGCCAGCAGCGGATTGATATCCAGCTCGGCAACCTCGGGCAGTTCGGCGGCCAGATGCGCCACCTGAACCAGTACCTGACTGACTGCGTCGAGATCAGCGGCTGGCCGGTTGCGATACCCGGCCAGCAGTTTGGACACACGTGTGCGGGAAATTGTGTCGAGGGCGAGCGCTTTATTCAGCGGTGGCAGCGCGAGTGCATGATCCTTCAGTACTTCGACTGCAATGCCGCCCTGCCCAAATAAAATTACCGGGCCGAAGATCGGGTCCGAGGTGATGCCAACGATGAGCTCATGCGCATCCGGACGACGCACCATTGTCTGCACTGAAAAGCCGATCAGTCGCGCATCAGGCCGCAACAGACTCAGCCGGTGTTGCATGGCCCTGGCCGCCTCTTCGACGGCAGCGGCACTTTCCAGATCCAGCGTCACGCCACCGACTTCGGTTTTGTGCGAAATATCCGGCGACAAAAGTTTGACCGCAATCGGGAATCCGATGTCCACCGCCAGCGCTGCAGCTTCCTCCGGCGAATGCGCGACCCGGGTTTCTGCAATCGGTATATGACAGGCTTGCATCAGCAGCCGCTGGTTGCTGCGGTACTCAACGACCTGCATGAAACCCTGCACCGCTTCTTCCGGTGTACTGAAATGCGGCAAACCGGCTTGGGAAAAAATCTGGCGTGCTTCTGCCACTGACGCACCACCCATCCAGCAACCAATCACAGGGTGGTGAGATTGCTGCATCACCGGTGCCAGTGCACGCGCAATCTCGGCGCTGGGAACAATAGCCGTCGGTGCATGAATGAACAGAATGGGATTCGATGGCTGATGCTCAAGCAAAATAGACAGCGCCTGCTGATAACGTGTGACCGATGCATCGCCGATGATGTCAATGGGATTACCGCGCGACCAGTTGGGCGGCAATACCTGATCGAGTGCTGCCAGCGTTTTTTCCGGCAGCGTGACCAACTGCCCACCAGAGAGCATCAGCGCATCGGTTGCCATCACGCCAGGTCCACCGCCGTTCGTCAGAATAATCAGAGCTTCGCTGCTCAAAGGTCGTGCACGCGCCAGTGTCTCAACGGCGTCAAACAGCGCCTCGGTGGTCAGCACCCGCAACATGCCCGCACGGCGAATCGCAGCGTCGTACACCTCATCACGCCCGGCCAGTGCGCCGGTGTGAGATGCCGCAGCGCGCGCGCCCTCCGGTACTCTGCCCGCTTTCAGAATCATCACGGGCTTGTTGCGACCGGCGGCCCGAGCGGCAGACATGAATTTGCGCGCGCTGCGAATGTCTTCTACATACAAAAGAATCGCCTGTGTGTGCGGATCGTTCGCCAGAAAATCGAGCACATCCCCGAAATCAACATCACTTGCATCACCAAGCGAGATGAAATACGAAAAACCGATATCCCGTCCGCGTGCCCAGTCCAGCACGGCGGTCACCAGCGCGCCCGACTGCGAAACAAAAGCGACCTTGCCCGGCAAGGCATCGGTCTGCGCGAAGCTGGCGTTCAAGTATGCGGAGGGCGCCAACAAGCCCACACAATTGGGCCCGAGTATGCGAAACACATAGGGTTTGGCCGCGTCCAGCATGGCCTGCCGGTGCGTACGACCATCTCCGTGATCACCATCCATGCCGGCGGTAAGCACAACTGCGGCACGGGTGCCTCGCTGCGCCAGTTGTGAAATCAGATCGGGCACCGTGGCCGGAGGTGTTGCGATCACCGCCAGCTCCGGGGTTCGCGGCAAACTCGCAACGTCCGGATACACCGGCCAGCCGAGCAAACGCGTGAGGCGCGGGTTCACCGCCATCAGGTTCGGTTGGTCGGGCAATGCATGTGCGCCAACCAGATTCGCCCAGACGGTCGCGCCGACGCTGTGCGGCCTGTCAGTGGCGCCAATCAGCGCGACGGATTTGGGCGAGAACAGATATTCCAGATTTCGCAGACTCATGAGCTCATTCTGAAGATGTTTATGGAACGAAGGACATCGATTAATTGACTCAAATCAAAATTTTCAAAACGAGTCAAAGGGCAACCTGCGCGGACGCTGGACGCTGTGACTAACTCCACCTAAAGTTGTACCAGACAACGATGACATCTGTGCTTCAACCTTACTCATCTCCATCAAAGGTCAATCTCAATGCCTTTTAAAACCCTGATCGTTCATGTCGATGCATCACGACAAGCGGCCACCCGTATCGCGCTGGCTGCTCGGATGGCGGTGATTCATGAGGCTCATCTGGTCGGCGCTGCGATGACCGGCATTTCCCGTATTGTCTTTGAAGACAATCCGATACGCCCTCCCGATCCAGTGCTGATTCATCATGTCGAGGGGCTACGCGACAACGCACGTCTGGCACTGAAAAATTTTGAAGACATTGCCCGACAGACCGGTGTGAGTTCGATGGAATCACGACTGATCGATGATGATCCGGCGAGCGGGATGGCGATCCAGACTCGGTATGCGGATCTTGCGGTGGTCGGGCAATTTGATCCGGACGACCCCATGCCGGGCCTGATGTCGGATTTTCCGGCATCGGTATTTATGGAAGGTGTGCGCCCGGTGCTGATTATTCCGTTCACAGCGCAGTCCTTGCAGCCTTTCGCGCGCGTGATGATTGCTTGGGATGCCAGCATGAGCGCAACGCGTGCTGTCACCGGAGCACTGCCACTGCTGCAAGCCGCTGCGGACGTCGATGTGGTGGTTTTCAATGCGTCGCCCCAGAGCGAGGCCCATGGCGAACTGCCCGGCAGCGATCTTGCCGTGTATCTGGCGCGCCATGGCGTGACTGTCAATGTCATCAACCGCAGGACCGATATCGATATTGGTAACAGTCTGTTGTCTTTGTGCGCCGATCAGGGATCGGATTTGCTGGTCATGGGTGGCTACGGCCACACACGGTTTCGTGAAATCCTGCTCGGGGGTGCGACGCGCACGGTGCTTGAATCGATGACGCTGCCGGTGCTGATGGCTCACTAAGCGGTTTCTTATTTTTCATTGTAAAAATCATCTGATGAGCAATGAACGACGCTGTGCATTCGGTAGCAGCGGGCCCCCCATACGCGCCTCGCAATCAGATTTAGCTGCGCACTTAGCGGGTGTGACACCCGCTGGAGCATCGGCTACTTAGCGACGGCGTCAGGATCACGATATACCAGCACCGGTATGCGCGCGTGCGCGAGTACCCGCTGGGTTTCGCTGCCCAGCAAGAGCTTATCCAGTCCCTTGCGACCATGTGAGGCCATCCAGATCAGATCGCAGCCTTTACTCTCGGCGGTGGTAATGATTTCTTCATACGGATGCACGCCGCGCGTGGACAAAACCTCGCAGGTCACACCGGCAGCACTGGCCA
>CAZXDB010000084.1:0-1348 GCA_964639465.1 uncultured Bifidobacterium sp.
TCGAGACTTTTTTGGTGCAGGACATGCATACGGAAGTGGATCAGCAAACGACCCGGCAGAACATTCGTGAATTGCTGGGTCTATGAGCAAATTCTGGAACATCCTCGCTGAACGCGCGCAGAATAGCACCCGTGAGGCGCATGCGCGTGTGGTCGAGGCACGTGAACGCGTAGAAAAGCTCGAAGGCAGTGAGGCGCATATTGACAAGCTGCGTGCTGATTATGTCGAGCGCTATAACGCCACACAAAAAGAAGCCCACAAAATCAGCGACAACATCGCCTACCGGCAGTTTCTCGAACACCTGCGCGGACTGCGGCTGCGCGTCGAAGCACAAACCTCCGTAGCACGCACTCAGCTCAATGAAGCCAGGGCAGCCTTGCTCCTTGCGCAGCGCGAGCAGGCAAAAATGGAAGCGATGGTCGAGCGCGAAGAGCGCAATGCCGAACGCCTGGCCGCGCAAAAAGAACAGCGCGAGCTGGATGCCGCGGGTATACGGCTCTTCAATCTGCGATAGCGGATCAGCAGATCGGAACATCCCCGGTAGTAGCGAATGCTCCGATCCTTGGATGAAATAATCAGGTAAAGAGAAAGTCTGCAGCCGTCAGCTCGGTGACACCAATGACCGTAATTGTGTTGGATCCGAAGGTGATGACGGTATTTGTTTCTCCCGACTGAAGATGAGACATTAGCGCACCGAAATTGGCAACGCCGATGCCCTTCAATTCGATTTTGTCTTCGCCGTGACGGAAGTCATGAATCGTATCGTTTCCGTTGTTGGTAGAAAAAACAAAAACGTCCTGGCCAGTCGTAACGCGAGTGAGGTCAATGGTTGAGCTTCCCAAGCCAGAGCCCACAATATCACCCCACATTGCATCGTTAGCCGTGCCGCTTATCAGGCGGTCATTTCCGCAAATGACATTGCCGGCAGAGTGGAATTCGGCGTCACCATAAAGTGAATTTTTCGTTACAAACGCGCCAGAGATTGGGTTGTCGCTTGCTGTGAGAATATCATTGCCGCCCCGGCTATCAGATAGACCATAAGCATCGCCGAATAAGACGTTAAACTCGGAGTCTGATCCACTAATCAGCACATCATTGCCGCCTTGGCCACCAGACAATGAATAGGCATCACCATAAAGGATGTTTGACAAAGAGCTGCTCCCTCCCGTTAATACATCATTGCCACCTTGGCCACCAGACATTACATAAGCATCGCCGTAAAGACGGTTGTTGATCGATAAGGCGCCTCCAATCAGTACATCATTACCGCCCTTGCTACTAGACATGAAATAGGCATCGCCGTAGAGATTATTCAAGCTGGAGTTGACACCACCGATCAGTAAATCAT
>CAZXDB010000084.1:1448-9419 GCA_964639465.1 uncultured Bifidobacterium sp.
GCATCGCCGTAGACAGTATTTCTTTCTCCATCAATGCCAACCAGAATCTGTCCTCTGGCTTTTCCTAGAAGCGTTCCTGCCATATCCCCATATATTATTGCCATGATGATTTCCTAATTAGTCGATTCAGAGGAGAGTAATTTCTTCTCTGACAGCCCGTAGGATGCTGCATGCCTATATTTCTCTGGAAGTTTGCGGAACGATTGACGTGCATCAAACCGGCATCGTTAACGACACCTGACTAGTACTACGGGGCGTCATCTCGTTGTTTGTAAGTGTTCGATAACCAAAATTAGTATCGTCAAGACTCTGCGCAGCTGGCCGGGCAAACTTGCGCCGCCACGCAGAGCCAGATCACCCACGCTGTTTACTCTGCCAGCAAACTCCGCAGCATCCATCCATTTTTCTCATGCACCTGCATCCGCTGCGTGAGCAGATCGCAGGTGGGTTGATCGCCCGCCAGCTCGGCGTTGCGGAACATGCCGCGCGCGACTCGCGCGATGGTTTCCTGACCTTCAACGAGTTCAATCATCATCTCGCGCGCATTGGGCTGACCCTTGGTCGGTTTGATGGAGGTGAGTTTGGCGAATTGTTCATAGCTGCCCGGCGCGGGTGAACCGAGTGAACGGATGCGCTCGGCGATCAGATCAACGGCAGCCCACTGCTCGGTGTAGAGCGTCATGAACAACTGATGCAGGGTCTGGAACATCGGTCCGGTGACGTTCCAGTGAAAATTGTGCGTCTTCAGGTACAGCGTGTAAGTGTCGGCCAGCAGGTGGCTCAGTCCCTCGACGATCAGCAGGCGGTCAGCATTGGTAAGGCCGACATTAACAGGGGGCAGCGCGGACTCGGTGGCAGACATGAACACTCCTCGGGGTTGAAAGTGCTGCATTTTAGGCATCACTTGTCAAAATTGTCATGCATGCTGCAAGGACTTATTTGAAGGGGATCAGATCACTTGGAGGCAAAAAAAATCCCCCGAGCTAAGCGGGGGATTGCTGCAAAACATCGTCCTTGCTCAGGTCAACGATGCGGGCTCAGGTAAACGAAACGGTCAGACCGCCGAGGTTCAATTGCGAGAAAGCACTGGACCAGGTCTCGCCGCGTTTGACGGGTAGTGCGTTGGTCCAGCTGCCGGTACTGACGATTTCACCCGCCTGGAGTTTGGGTGCATCCGGCTGCTGCTGCAGTTGCTGGTGCAATGCCAACAGTGCATGGAGCGGACTGCCTTGCACATCCTTGCCAAATCCTGCTGCGCACAGGCTGCTGGTGCCGGCCACGCTGCGCGAGAGTGACATCGTAGCGGATGCCAGTGCCTGGGGCAGACTGTGCCGGCTCTGGCGCGAGATCATTCGTGGTTCACCCACGATCAGAGCGCGGTGCAAGCCGAAAGCCGCAACGGCATCCGCCGCTTCAAACTCCCAGTGACGGAAGGGGGAGGTCACGACTTCGAAGCCGTGCGCAATCCATTCCAGACAATCCGAGAGCCCCTCGAGATCAATATCCGCCTCGGGGGTGCGCGCGAGCTTGAAGACCAGCTGGGGCTCGATGCGCGGTTGCTGCGACTTGCTCAGATTATGGGTCGCCACATTGTCCATCGCGTAATGGACGGTGCTGTCGTAAATGGTCGACCAGATGGGCGCGTTCAGACTGCCTTTGCCATAGACATTCCACAGCTTCGGGTTGGAGAAACCGATCTTGCGCCCGACAGGATTTTCTCCCTGGGCGGTGCGTATCTTGACGATGCTCAGGGCGACATCATAGGCATCGTCGACGGTGAGTTTGCCATCGGTGCTCAGCAAAGGCATCAGCGTGCCGCTCATGCGTGCCTTAATCAGAGCGTGGGCCAGGCGGCTGGCCTGGGTCGACATCAGCATACGGTTCTCCTTGCGTAGAAAAGGTTTTACTACCAACGAGTCAGAAATTAAACTCAATAATAGAGATTGTGGCGGATAAGTGCAAATACTTGCTGAAAATTTATATTTATGGCAAGAAAAATCGGGATTTGCCCTCTGGGGCAGCGGTGATGGCGAGCTTTTCAGGAAGCAAAGCGCAGTCAGGAGGTAGACCGATTATCATCCGGATGATTCACGCGACCTGACGACCAATCCATGGAAATTTCCTTTGAACGAGAAATAGAGCAGCTGCGGCTGGGGCAAGGCGAGGTTTTCCATGGCGAGGGTATCCTGGCCATTACCAAGGCCTTGCTGCAATCCGGGGTGGCCTATATCGGTGGCTATCAGGGAGCGCCGGTGTCCCATTTACTGGATGTGATGGTGCAGGCACGCGGACTGGTCAGTGAGCTGGGCGTGCATGTCGAGGCCTGCTCGAACGAAGCCTCGGCCGCGGCCATGCTGGGCGCATCGATTCACTATCCGGTGCGGGGTGCGGTGACCTGGAAGTCGATTGTCGGCACCAATGTGGCGGCCGACGCGCTGGCCAATCTCGCCTCACCCGGTGTGACGGGTGGAGTGCTGATGATCATCGGTGAAGATTACGGCGAGGGCGCTTCGGTCGTGCAGGAACGCACCCACGCGTATGCGATGAAGTCCACGATGCTGCTGCTCGATCCCCGCCCGGAGTTGTCCACCATGGTCGATATGGTCGAGCATGCGTTTGCGATGTCCGAAGCGTCGAATATGCCGGCGATGATGGAGCTGCGCATTCGTGCCTGTCATGTGCGCGGCAGTTTTGTCAGTAAAGATAATCGCCAGCCTTTGGTGTCATCACTCTCGCCACTGGAGGAACCGGCCCATTTTGATTACGCGCGGCTGGCGCATCCGCCCGCGACCTTTCGGCATGAAAAACTCAAACTGGAGCAGCGTCTGCCTGCAGCGCGGGACTATATCGTCCGGCATGGCCTGAACGAGCTGCATGAGGGGACGCAGGCTGATATCGGCATCATCGTCCAGGGTGGTCTCACCAGTGCGCTGATGCGCTCGTTGCAGCAATTTGGTTTGGCCGATGCCTTTGGTGTCTCCGAGGTGCCGCTGCTGATCCTGAATGTCACCTACCCACTGGTGCCCGAGCAGATTGCCGACTTCGCGCGCGGCAAACGCGCCGTGCTGGTGATTGAAGAGGGTTCGCCTGAGTATATTGAGCAGGACATCGCCACTCTGCTGCGGCGGCGTGATGTGCCAACGGCGCTGCATGGCAAAGATATGCTGGTGGCCACTGGCGAGGTCACGCCCGAAGTGATGATGCAGGGCTTGCTGACATTTTTCGCGCGTCATTTTTCCGAAGCAGACACGGAAGGTGTGCAGACGCTGCTGAATGCGACCGCAATGCGTCGCACGGCAATCGCCACCCGGCTCGATGCCGCCTTGCCCGCGCGTCCGCCGGGCTTTTGCATTGGTTGTCCGGAACGGCCAGTGTTCTCTGCGCTGAAATTGGTGCAGCAAGAGCTGGGGCCGGTGCATGTGGCGGCAGATATCGGCTGCCATTCATTCGCTACCTTTGAACCTTTTTCGCAGGGCCATTCGATTCTGGGTTACGGCATGAGTCTGGCCAGTCGTGCAGGGGTGTCGCCGATGATGAGTCGCCGCGTCATTTCCATCATGGGCGATGGCGGCTTCTGGCATAACGGTTTGCTGACCGGCGTGCAGTCTGCGCTGTTCAACGGCGATGATGCGGTGCTGCTGATTTTCAAAAACGGCTATACCTCGGCCACCGGGACACAAGAAATCATTTCTACGCCCGACACCGTCACCCGGCAGCAGGCCGGCCACAAACTGGCCAGCCTGACGGCGAGCAATCGCACCATTGAAGACACGCTCGCCGGGCTCGGTGTGAAGTGGCTGCGCACCGTGCATTCGTATCGGGTGGCGGTGATGCGTGATGTGGTCAGAGAAGCGATGACCACAGAATTCGATGGTCTGAAGGTCATCATCGCGGAAGGCGAATGCCAGCTCGAACGTCAGCGTCGCATTCGTCCCTGGCTGGCGGCCTTGCAGGCGCGCGGCGAACGTGTGACGCGCGTGAAATACGGTGTGGATGAGGATGTCTGCAATGGTGACCATGCCTGCATGCGACTCTCCGGTTGTCCGACACTGACCCTGAAAGACAATCCCGATCCGCTGAAGGTCGATCCGGTGGCCACCGTGATTGATGGCTGTGTCGGCTGCGGTTTGTGCGGCGAGAATGCGCACGCGGCAACGCTGTGTCCGAGTTTTTATCGCGCTGAAGTCATACAAAATCCGCGCTGGCATGAGCGCCTTATCGCGATCCTGCGCACCACGGTGCTGCGTGTATTGCAACCGGCATGAGCGCGATGACAAAGCCATCAAATTATCCGCAACCTTTGTCTTTGCTGATCGGCGCTCTCGGTGGCGAAGGCGGCGGCGTGCTCAGCGAATGGCTCACTGCCATCGCCCATCATGCAGGCTATGCAGCGCAAAGCACGTCGATACCGGGCGTTGCGCAGCGCACCGGTGCCACCACTTATTTTTTCGAACTGTATCCGGTGCCAACCGCGCAACTCGGCGGGCGTCAGCCGGTGTTCAGTCTTAATCCCATACCCGGTAGGCTCGATGCGCTGGTGTCATCGGAGTTGCTGGAAACCGCACGTGCCGTCAGCAATGGCTTGCCGTCCCCTGATCGTACGCTGATTATTACGTCCTCCTCACGCACACTGACCAATGCCGAGCGTATGCACCTGGGTGATGGCCGTCTGGATGATGCGGCCCTGATCTCGATCGTGCAGAGCGCCTGTCGTGCGCATCACCTGCTGGACATGCACCGTATCGCGCGCGAGAACGGCACCGTGGTCAGCGCCGTCATGCTGGGCGCGATCGCCGGCAGCGGTTTGCTGCCGTTTGCCAAAGATGATTACATCGCCATCGTTCGCGACAGCGGACGTGGTGCACAAGCGAGTCTGGCTGGTTTTGAAGCAGCACGGCAGCGGGTGCAGCAGGGCCGCGAGCAGGCCGCGTTGGCACAGCAACTGGTGGGCGAGGCAGTGGCCAAGACGGTGGCCAAGACAGTGTCCGGAGCAACGCCCGATTCATCCCCTGATTTGCTGAATGAATTTCCTGTGCTGTCACGAGACGTGCTCGCGCTGGGTCTGGCGCGCGTGGTCGAGTATCAGGATACAGTCTATGGCACGCTGTATCTGGAGCGCATGCGGCGCGTGCACATCGCAGAGGCAAGTGCTGATGCCAGTACCGACAGTACAAGTGCGAAGGCAGGCATGCGGGAGGACGAGAATCACCTGACAAAAAATCACGCCATTGATGGCGCGCTGCATGACGCCGCACATCAAAATGCAAACGATATCGCTGATGGTGCGATCACGCGCGAAGTCGCGCGCTGGCTTGCGCTCTGGATGGCCTATGACGATATTGTCCGCGTAGCTGATCTCAAGAGCCGCGCTGCACGCCGCCAGCGTGTGCGCAATGAAGTGCGCGTGGCCGAGGGTGATGTTCTCAAGACCTACGAATATTTCAAGCCTGGTGTCCCCGAAATCGCCGCACTTCTGCCAGCGCCGCTGGCGGATCGACTTAAAGAGGCCAATCGCCGGCGTCTCGCCGAAGGTCGTCCCGCCTGGGAGATGCCCGTCAGGCTGGCATCGCATACGATTTTGGGTACGCTGCTGCTGCGCACACTCGCTGCAATGAAACATTTGCGGCGCTGGAGCAGTCGCTATGTAGAAGAGCAGGCTTTGATCGACGAATGGCTGGGTGCGGTGCAAGAGGGCGCAAAGCAAAGCCGCTCACTTGGTTTTGAAATTGCCCAATGCGGACGCCTGATCAAAGGCTATGGCAGCACCAACGAGCGGGGCCGCGACAATCTGCTGCACGTGATTCGTCATCTCGCGCAACCCGCCTTCGGCAGCGCGCCTGAACGTGCCAGCGCCATACGTCGTGCGCGCGACGCCGCACTGGCCGACGACGCCGGCAAGGCGCTCGATAAAACACTCAATGAACTAGGCGCAGCACCGCGTGCGATCAAGGCCCAGACCATACGCTGGATGCCACGCAATCGCATCAAGACAGGAACCACCCAATGACAAGAACAGTGATTTATGAAGTGCGCGTTGAATTCGGTGACTGTGACCCGGCCGGCATTGTCTGGTTTCCGAATTTTTTTCGCTGGATAGACGCCGCTTCCCGTCATTTTTTCATTGAATGCGGCGTGCCGTCCTGGCAGGAAACCCGGCAAAGCATGGGGCTGATCGGCACGCCACTGGTGGATACGCAAGCCAGCTTCGTCAAGACTGCCAGTTACGGTGATGTGCTGCAGATTCACACGCAGATCAGCGAGTGGCGCAACAAGAGCTTTGTGCAAACTTATCGCGTGATGCGAGGCGATGACGAAATCATGCGTTGCACCGAGGTCAGGATTTTTGCAGCAGACAAGCCAGGGGGCGGGATACGAGCGATGGCGGTGCCGGAGGAGATTCGGGGCTTGTGTTGAGCGCTTTTTCGCCGAGCGCTGGGCGCTGTCACTCAAGACGCTGATAAGCCGTTTTCCTGAATGCTTCGCGGTTCAAACGGATGGCTCAGTCTCACCCGCCGAATCAGCCGGAGGTGTCATGAGCCTTCGCAGCGTCAGGGCAGAACGTTGCTCGATCAAGGTCACTATTTGTTGAACCACGTCATGGCTGGCGAAGCCGCGCAAGGGGTCTGACTGCAGTTCACGCGCGGTAGTCGGCATCGACTTTGCCAAGACCAGAATCCTCTTTCTGGCCTGAGCCCTGCTGAGGCCAACCGCTTCCAGGAACTGGTCCCAGTGCCGGGCCTGCACTTCGCTGAACGTGTACTTGCCGCCAATCTTCATCGCCATCTTGGGCGTCAGATTGGGATAGACCGCCGTCGCAAGCACGTCATAGAGCGGCGCCAGGACAGCGGACTTACCCGCGTAGAGCAGCGAGAAATTCTTGGCGTGCGCGTCGTGATTACCGACCAACGCGTTGAAGATCACGTAGTCGAGCAGGCGAAGGATGTGTGGTGCGCTGGGGCGCGTGAGGCGCCTAATCAGATCGAAACATTGCGCCAGATCCGGGCCACCTTCATTCTGGTATTTCATTTCAGGCACCACGCCCAGCGCTTGGCAAAAGTCCTCTTGATGCAGACGCTGCCGCTGGCCTTGTGCATTGGCGAGCCGGTCATAACGCTCGACCAGCAAGAATTGTCGCCCCACCACGGATCGTACCTGCGACTTGGCCGGCTTGAGCTCCATGGCCTCTGCCAGTGCCAAGCAAAAGCCTTCATTGATTACTGTGTCCGCCAGACTACGGATGGCAGGCTTCAGGATATGCGAACTGGGCGTTCCATTTCGCGGCAGACCGATCCGGTCGCCATCGAAGACCACGGGCAGCTTGTCTTGAGCGCCCGCCAGTGAGAGCCGCAGGCCATCCTTGCCGGCCAACATCGGCCGATGCGGCAGTTCATCAAGAATGGCGACGACCTCTTCGTCGCTCAGCCACTGAACGTCGTGGCCATGATCGGCACTGGAGAGTGGCTGCCCAGGCTCCAGCAAGGTCACAGCCCCGGCACATTCACCACCGATGTGATCGAGAAGTGCAAAATCATTCTGGCTCGACACCTGAAATTGCTGGGCAATGAGGCGCCTGAGTTGTCCCTCTGGCAAAAGGCCCGCAAAGAAGGGTCGCGTGATGTGATCGTCGAACGGTTCTGCTTGCAGAGGCAGCGAGCTGGAGAGGATCACTGTGTCGCTGCGTAAGAGCCAATCCGGGGCATAACGAAAATTTAGCCGTCCATCGGTGAGGGTCAGGGTGCCCACCCTCTCGGCGAAGAGCCAGACATCAAGCTCATGCGCCATGCTGGTTGCCCTCAGGGTGATTTTCAGGGGATGCTGATGGCAGGCCAATGAGCTGGAGCATACCCCCCAGTGCGTCGATCACGCGCAGCACGTTTTCGAGCCGCAAAGTGGCCTTGCCTGCTTCAAGGTCGACGATGAAGCGCACACCAACGCCTGCAGCCAGAGCCAGCTGAGGCTGTGTCAGGCCCA
>CAZXDB010000085.1:0-9400 GCA_964639465.1 uncultured Bifidobacterium sp.
CCGTTACCGGCTTCCGTGCCGGAATCCATAACCGATGCTTTACCGGATGCGTCAGCCGTTGCGCTATTTTTGAATGCCACCTCTGCTAACCTGCGTTTATCTGTGACGGCGGTCACATTGCCTGATTGAGCTTGCTCTGCCGATGTTGAATCCGACGGGTTCGGTGGCGGATTTTGTGCCGATGCCGGTCGGGAATCACTAACGGACTCCTCGCCGTTCGCTTCATTATCTGCGAACCGCGCCTCAAAATTCTCGGCAATGTTTATTTTCAGTTTCGCGACCGCCACCTTGGCGGCCGCAGTCATGATGGTGCGATTCATCGCCTTCACAGAAATCGTACCCCGGTGCACACCACGCAAATAAGCCGTGCGCTCATTACGCGACGGTGTATCGGTGGACTTCTGAATTTCGATATGATGTTTGACGCTCAGTCCCTTGTACTGCGCTGCAAACTCTGTCAGCTTGGAAGTACCGTAGGCATCAAGAAAAATTGGTTCTTTATGGTCGATCAGTCGAGCACTTAAAAAACGTCCCGCAAGGTCGATCACCACCAAAATATTGACGGGCTTACCACTGTAAGCCCTGACCATAACAATATCGTTCGATTCAAATACATAGGCCCGGAGCTCGGGCTTGCTGTCGGGTGACTCCGGATTTTTGAAAAACAGAGGATAAACTGGTAGGTCAGTATGGATCTCACCGACGACATATTGGTCCTCGAATAATTTTTCGAGATCGTCCTTCTGCAACATGCCGGCATGCGCCTGCGAGAACACAGACGACAAAACCAGCACGGCTACCCCAAGAACCCGAATCAGGTAATGACTCATTTTTATAATTTTTTGGAAAACACAGGCGTCGCGCAGTCTACCCCAGCCACCCCAAGCGCACCACCCAGAGAGCTTGGTATTTTAAAAACTCTTACTGAAATGAGCACAGTACTCTTGCTCCATATAATATAAAATCTGGAACGTTACACAGATGATCGAAGAAGCGTGACGCGCATCTGTTTTGTCGGTATACCTGAGCCTGCCACCAACTTTTGCAGATATTTTTTGGAGAAAACCATTTGAAAAACATCATTACGTTCCTCTTCGTATTTTGCTTTTGTCAGGTCGCATACGCGGCCAGCTTCGATTGCAACAAAGCCGCGTCAAAAAGCGAAAAACAGATTTGCTCGACACCTGAACTATCCAAACTGGATGAGGAGCTCGCCAGTGTCTACGACAGCGCTAAAAGTCAACTATCGCCAGAATCCCAAAAATTATTTATAAGCGGACAACGAGCCTGGCTGAAATTTCATTCTTCATATTGCTTCTATGACCCGTCAGCCAAACCAGCTGACAAGACCTCATCAAGAGAATGTCAGATTCAGGAATATAAATCCCGCATCGAATCAATCCGGAAAACAGGCACACTAGTCTATGACCTGAAGATATTCCCCTATTTCCAGGGTGCTTTTCATGCCAATCCGAAAGCGGAATGGCGAAACATTTCCTACGACCGCAGAGAAGTCTTTCTTTTTGATGGCTCATCACCGCTTGCGACGACGCTAAATGCGATCATCAAGCCACGCGCCACCGTAGAGACAGGCAGCACCGAAAGCACCAACGAGACAAACCTCGTCCTGGAACAATGGAGTGCTGATCTCATCTTGATTAAAGAGACTTACGATGCCTCAGGCGGCGCGCATCCAGTGTCTGGCACGAATTTCAACTATTTCTCAAAAAGTTTGAACCGAATGGTAAAAATCGGCGATGTATTCAATTCGCCGCAATGGAAAGAACTGGCCAAAAAAACAGCAAAGCAGCATTTTAAAAAGCAGGGTGTCGAAACCGCGGACGATATT
Organism: uncultured Bifidobacterium sp.; assembly: GCA_964639465.1. Classification (GTDB taxonomy): domain Bacteria; phylum Pseudomonadota; class Gammaproteobacteria; order Burkholderiales; family Burkholderiaceae_D; genus Pernthalerella. The sequence goes on from CAZXDB010000085.1 coordinate 1,850, forward strand.
GAAATTTACGCTGAACCCAAAGATGCATTTGCCTATTCAGTTTCGCCAAGCGGATTTTTTGTCGATGGATTTCTTTCCTACGCCGAGAGAGCCGTCGATGGTGTGGATATGAGCTGGAAAGCCTTCGGCAAATATCTGACGCCGTTGGGCCAGGAACTATCGCGCGGGAAAAACCGCTGATATGAGCACTCAGCTCCAGCCCTCCGAACAGAGACGGACGGCATAGTACTGGTCCACTGGTTCTGGTAAATTGTCTCCGGTGTCGCTTGCCGAGTGCCGCAACCGGCAAGCTACGCGCCCGAAGGTTATGAAAATAGCAAATATCTGCAGATCGAATTAATCGGATATAGCTCCCTCCGGCAGCTTGAAACGGGAGCCTAGGTCACGAAAGCTGGATAGACAGGCGGGTCATGAGCACTTCATCTGACGACAACAAGCTGCTGACCAGGTTACTGGAGCGTTTGCTCAGGATGTTTTTTGCCCCTGGCGAAAAATACGTGGGCGAGTTCAAGCAAGGCCGCTACCACGGTAACGGCATCATGACCTATGACGACGGCGAGAAATACGTCGGCGAATATCTTGAAGGCACTCGGCACGGGCAAGGCACTTACGTCTTCGGTAACGGCGACAAATACATCGGCGATTACAAGAACGGCATCCGGCACGGACAAGGTATCTATAGCGCGGTCGATGGCAAGCGTTATGTCGGTCACTTCGATAACGGCATTCCCAGTGGTTTCGGTGCCGAGGTTTTCCCTAACGGTAAAAAGTACGTCGGCGAGTTCAAGGAAGGCAAACCGTTCGGCCAAGGTATCCATACCTGGCCCGATGGTGCGACGTACTTCGGCGACCTGAGAAATGGTCTACCGAATGGTAACGGTACCTTTATTTCTGCCTGCGGCAAAAAATACGTCGGTGAGTTCAAGCAAGGCAAAAAACACGGCAAAGGCGCATTCACCTGGGCTTGTGGTGACCGCTATGTCGGCGACTACAAAGATAACAAGCGGCACGGCGAAGGCATCGAGATCTACGTCGACGGCGACAAATATGCGGGCAGCTGGAGCCATGATCATTTTCATGGCCACGGCACCTATACTTGGTCAGACGGAGCGAGTTATGTCGGCGAATGGAACGAAGGAAAATTCCACGGCTTCGGCATCCTGACCAATGCAGACGGAACTCAGCAGGAGGGATTCTGGGAAGATGACCGATTCATCGGCGAGCAGCTCGATGCATTGCCGGCGCCACGTCTGAAACTGGTGTCCCATGCGAGCAGTGCGAGCGGATAAAATCATTCTGCTGCTAAGCGCTACAATGCGGTGATCATCACGGGGCAGCACCCCCTAAATATCTTTATACGCCCATCACATCAAAGAAAAATATCATTGCCTTTGCCTGCTGTCTGACGATCAACCCTGAAACTGTCCATACCAAAAGTTTGTTTGGTGATTACTCATGCAATGATTGGGGGAAGTTAGAGAATGCACCTAAGAATTGATGTGCGGCGAACTTCTTGAGCGCCCGCAACGATAACCACCTATCTGGCTGCGTTGGAGCTCAACTCGCTCGGCGAGCCGCAAGCCCGCCTATCTGAAGCTCAATTTATCTGCGACGATTTATCCGCTACTGCAAGAACGTGATGTGTTGCTGGAGCAGCTTGTTGATTCGAATCCCGACGCTAACGTACTGGAAGATCGATCACCTGAGATCCTCGGCTACCAGCGGATAGATTTTTCTTCTCAGTTAGATGCTTGGGAAAAATTTTCTCATGACTAAGCTCCGCTATTTTTTCATTTGAGGAGATAAATCGAAAAATTTAAATGATTGTTATCATACGCACCCATCAACAAAAAGGTTGAGTAATGCAAATACTTGAACTTCCGAGCGATCTCGCTTGGGCCGCAGTTATTCTCGCCGCATGGGTGCTGGGTGAATTCCTGCGCGGCAAGTGGCACTTGCCACGCATTAGCACCTATGCACTTGTCGGTTTTATTTGTGGACCCACACAATTGGGTCTGCTGCCGGATATCAGCTCGGGCCACGTGCTCCTGCTTGCCAATATTGCATTTGGCTTGATTTTATTTGAGGCTGGACATCGACTCAATCTGCGTTGGCTGAAGCACAATACCTGGCTGGCCGTTGCCAGTCTGGTGGAATCGTTGGTGACTTTCGCAGCGGTCTATCTGGTGGCCCTTCAATTTGATATACCTGTCACCTCAGCGCTACTGCTGGCGGCACTCTCGATGGCTTCCTCACCGGCGACTGTCTTGCGGGTAGTGAACGAACTCCGCAGTTCGGGTCAGGTGACAGAACGCGCACTGCACCTGTCTGTACTAAACTGCATGCTGGCGGTATTCGTTTTCAAACTGCTGCTGGGTTATCGTGTCTTTGAAACCTCCGGCAGCGCCCTGCAGGCAGGCTACAATAGCCTGTTGGTCCTGCTGCTGTCCGCCGCGCTGGGTGCGGTCTTCGGTATAGCAATCCCCGCTGTCCTGCGCATGCTCAGACGAACCCACAGCGACGCGACGTTGGCCTTTGCGATTGCCGTCATTTTGCTGGTCGCGCTGACGCATTACCTTAAACAATCACCGGTACTAGCGACACTGGCCTTCGGTGTCGTGTGCCGCCATCGGCGCATCATGCTCGGTCGGGCCGAGCGCGGCTTCGGCGCGCTGGGTGATGTGCTGTCGGTTCTGCTATTTGTCTCGGTTGCAGCGTCTATTCATTGGAACCTCGCTGCCAGTGGCTGGCTGCTGGGGCTGGCCTTGGTGCTAACCCGCACACTGACCAAGACAGCGACCCTGTGGTGTTTTGCGCGGCCAAGCGGCGTTTCATTCGACAAAGGTGCGCTAACTGGTATCGCCATGGCACCCTTTTCGGTGTTCGTGATTCTCGTGCTTGAGCAGACACGGCATTTAGGGATCAATCTGATTGATCAGCTCGCGCCCCTGGCAGCTGCGGCGCTGCTGCTCGAGATCATCGGACCGCTGTTAACCCAAATGGCACTCAAGGCAGCGCGTGAGCTGCCGGAAACTGAAGGACGCTGACATGCCGATTGGACCATTCAATACCTCACAATCGCTGACCATGGGTGTCGAGCTTGAGCTGCAACTGCTCAACCTAAGCGATTTCGATCTGACCGCCGCCTCTGGTGATCTGCTCGAGCTGTTATCGCGCAAAGCCTTCCCTGGCGTAGTCACCCATGAAATCACGCAGGCTATGATCGAGGTAGCCACGAGTATTCATTCACGCCAAGCTGAATTGCTTACAGAATTACAGAGCATCAGGAACGCCATGGTCAAAGCGGCTGACCGTCTGAACATCGGTGTCTGCGGCGGTGGTATGCATCCGTTTCAGACCTGGCCTGAACAACGAATTACCGAAATGCCGCGCTATCGCCAAGTGTCAGCACTGTATGGCTACCTCGCCAAACAGTTCACTATTTTTGGTCAGCACGTACACATTGGCTGCCGCGACGGTGATGAAGCCCTTTTCCTGCTTCATGCGCTTAACCGCTTCGTGCCGCAATTCATCGCACTGTCGGCCTCTTCGCCGTTCAGCCACGGACATGACACCTTGTTCGATTCCTCGCGCCTGAACTCGGTCTTCGCGTTCCCTCTCAGTGGCCGTGCACCATTTATCCTTCGCTGGGATTCATTTGCAAAAGACTATTTCGCAAAAATGGAGAACACTGGCGTGGTCGAGAGCATGAAAGATTTTTACTGGGACATTCGACCAAAGCCAGAGTACGGCACCATCGAGCTGCGCGTCTGCGATACACCGCTTACGGTAGAGCGGGCGGCATCGCTGGCCTGCTATCTTCAAGCACTCTGCCACTGGCTGTTAGTGCACCGAGACACGGCTGCGCCTTTAGAAGATGACTATCTAGTTTACAACTACAACCGTTTCCAGAGTTGTCGTTTTGGCTTGGATGGCATCATCGTCGATGCCCGAAGCCATGAACAGCGCTCGCTGCGCGATGACATTCAAAGCACGCTACGAATGATTGAATCCAGCGCGGAGGAGCTGGATTGTCACGACATGATCGCTGAGATCAGCCAGATTCTGGATCAGGGCAATGACGCCAGCTTGCTGCGTGCAACTTATGCGGAACACGGCAGTCTGGAGAGCGTTGCCGAATATGCAGTCGCCCGATTGCAATGACTTTGTCTGGCCACCGCAATAATAATCTCAACATGAATGCGGCCTTTCGTCATGGCATCAGCCACAACCGAAGCCAGTTCTTGCATCAGCTTTTACAGGTGCTCTTGGTCGGACTCGCCATCGGCATGACGCGAACCGTTGTTCCGGCACTGGCTGAGTCCGATTTCGGTGTTCCCAAAAATTCTTTCGTTTTGCTCATTTCATTCGTGGTGGCCTTCGGTTTAGTCAAGGGCATCATGAACTTCATTGCGGGACGGCTCTCCGAGAGCGTCAGACGAAAATAAGTGCTGCTGCTGTGATGGTTGGTCGCACTGCCAATTCCGGCGATGATCTGGCATGCGCTCAACTGGCATTGGATGGGCAGGGCGAGGAAAAATTGATTATTCCTTCCTCTTCATAAAAGCCAGCGGAAGCCAACTACAGCACATCACCACGCTGATTGAATCAGGTGCGATACGCCCTGTGGTCAACAAAATCTTTCCGTTTACCGCAATTAACGAGGCACTGGCCTATGTTGAAAATGGCTGGGCTAAAGGCGAGGTTGTTATTAAGGTCGCGTAAATTTCTGCACCAGCGCTCGCTTTAGCTTTAGCGCCTGCGAAGCAGAATTGAGAATAAAGGATATAAAATGCAGTATCTCTTACTCAGAGAAGCTAAAGGAAAAATTGTGATAACAAAATACAAACGCATCTTGAACTCAACGGTACTGATTACCGGCCTCGTCATGGGCTTGCTGCTTGCGGGCTTTGCGCAAGCAGCCGCCAATACGCGCTGTCAGGGCGACGATGCGCAGAAATGGAACAACTGCATCGCAACCATCAAAAATAATGATGGTTCGGCGTATGAGGGTGACATCGCCAACGGCCAGATACATGGCTATGGAATACTGACGCTGCCCACCGGTGAAAAGGTGCTCGGGCAATTCAAGAACAGTGTACTGACAGGCCGTGGTCTGTTCGTTGGAAACGATGGCAGCCGCTATGCGGGCGATTTTGACCAAAACACCTTCAACGGACAGGGAATTTATGTAGCCGCCAATGGCGAGCGTCAGGAGGGCCTATTCAAGGCCGGTCAGCTCGCTGAAGCGAAAAAAGTAACGGATGCGCAGATTCTCGCGCTGCTCTCGGCCGCACCGACATTTTCGAGCCTGGCCGTCTTGACAGGTAAAACTGCTGGTGGCGAGACAGCGCCAACTGCGGAGATGAAAACCTACGACGCCGGTAAGATTTACTATTTCCAAAAGGGTCTGGGCGGTCCGCGCGGCACCTGTGTAAGCACCAAATGGGGCGAGGGCTATCAGCGCAATGTGGGTGATGGGATTCCTTACTGGGGCATGAAGTTGTACTCGTTTTTCAGTGGTGCCCAGCGTGAGCCTGGATTTTTTGTCGGTCATTCCGCCTACGATCGGTTTGAAGGGACCACCGTGCCGTTGTCGATTGAGAAGGCCAATGCTGAACGTTTGCGTCAATGCGATTACGTGATCGCTACCGGCGAGGAGCTCAATGCGCTGCCGGTACTGAATCAGGTGCTCCACGAGGCCAACACTGAGTTCAAACTCAAGCATACGCTGACGCTTGCCGACGCAGAAAAAGAATGGCTGAACGCACGCGGTTTCACCAGCCGTGCCGACTATGACAACGCTGCAACCATGAACTGGGAAATGTCAGGTTTGTCTTATGCATCATTATCCAAGTTCGGCGTCACCAACATGGATCAGTTCAATGAAGCCAAAAAGCGTCGCGAAGCGATTCAGTGTGGTGAAGGCTATTCGAATTATCTGGAAGGCATGATCGACTTCCTCACCGACGAGCAGGCTGCCCGCAAAGCCAAAGCGCCTATGGATAAATACTGCGCAAAGCGCGTCACTAAAGCCCGGCAAGAGCAAGCGAAGGAACAAGAAGCACAGCGACGCGAGGAGCTGGCCTCGCCGCTCTTGAATTGCACAAAGGTCAATTGCACCAGCGGCGCCTCTGTCGAAAGCGCGGTACGCGATTCGTGGATGCGCTTGCGTGCGCAGAACCATCCGTTTGCAGATAACTGCTTTGACGCGATCAAACTGGTCAAGGATTTACGCGAGGCGGGCCGTATCTTCGGACCAGATACGGTAACGACTGCATTCTTTATGTGTAACCGAGGGCTGAAGGAATTGCGCTGATCTTTCAGCAATGTGACCAGATGTCTGGTGCGAGAGCAATACGATCTGGCTTCACGTACGCTACTCTCTGATAAAAACATAGCCCCTCTTGGGGCTATGTTTTTTTCTTCAGCGGCGACCGAGTGATGAGCAGCGACTCAGAACCTTTCGTGCTCTCTCAGATAACGCCATTGCCCCACAGCCAATCCTGCCATGGGTACACGGCCAATTCGTAGGCGCTTGATGGACGCAACAGACATCCCTGCCCTTTCGCAAAGCAGCGTGATCAGCCGTGAAGATAGTTCTTTGCGTGCGAAACGCAGACGCGTTTCATTTTGCCAGCTGACTTTGGCCGGCGCAGAGGGCTTGCCATTGAAGTTGATGCTCTGGTTCAGAAGCTGCAGGCCATCGTCAACAATCTGACCGCTGACCTCGACCACAAATTCTTGCTCTACCCGGGACAAATCATCAATCAACTTGCGCTTGACGCGCCAGTCTTGCGTAAAGACAAGTAGGCCACTGGCATCATTTTCCAGCGGATCAAGCATGACCAATTCTTTCAGGTGCCGTTTCAGAAAACCCAAACCCGAACGGTCATCCGCGGAGAGATTTTCAGCCACAATCAACTCGCTCACACGCCCCACCGACATGCCTGCCGGTTTATGCAGCAGGATGGTGACGTCTTCAATCGGCGTCAGATCAGCGCCCGGCAGCAAGACGATCTGCTCCTGCCCCGTGACACGAAAGCCAGGTTCTTCGATAACGACGCCGTCAACCGTGACACCAGCGCCTTCGATATACCGAATCGCCTCTCCACGGGAACAATTGAAGAGTTCGGCCACGCGTTTGGCAAGACGGATTGAATCAGACATGAACGCCACCGTAAGTAAGGGTAGCTATTGTAAGGCTGTTGGGGGCGAGGAAGCGCCGCGGCGGCATCACGACTTGCGCGACTTCGCTTGCGAGTTAAGCCCTCCATGCAACGCCGGCGTGAACTGCTCAGAGCACCATCAGCAGACCCAACCTTGACGCTCTGAAATTACCCCATCAGCTGCTCCGTCAGGGGAACTGTCTATTTATTCGTCCGAGTTCTTGTTCCAGCATGGCCCGTCTTTTTTGCTCTAACTCCAGATACCTCGCCATGCTTTGTTGATTGTTCACAGACTGGGACCGATGGCGATTTAACTGCTCTTGGCGCATTGACATTATTTCCTGTTCCGGAGTGCAGTAGTAATTATGGCTTGGCCCACAAA
>CAZXDB010000086.1:0-9165 GCA_964639465.1 uncultured Bifidobacterium sp.
GCGGATCACCTTTCTTCAGGAGCGTAAGCCGAAAGCTCGCGCGCATTGAATGCTCCAGCGCGGTGAGTGCCACCTCGCCGTTGGCCTGCGCCATATGCGGATCGCCGGTATAGAAGTTCGCACCCGGCACAAACACCGGCAAATACACGGTGGTACCGGCACCGAGATCTTTTACATCGATGTTGCCGCCATGGACACCGGGCGGCACCGAATGAACCGGTTGATCCGTCGCCGGAGCGACACCCATCACACCCATGAAAGGCGCGGTAGGAAAGGTGATGGTTTCGCCCCGGCTGTTTTTCATCACCGCTTCCCACTGTCCGGCGCGGTTGCGACGTATCGGGGTGAACACTGATACGTTATGAAACTTTTCCGGCGCATGAGCACCCGCGTCTGGCTCGGGTTTGGGCCCTTCGGGGAATTCTCCCGGCAGCGCGCCCTTGCCATGACGGTTGGAGATCACCCCGTAACCCACGCGCGGCACCACCGACAAAATATCGACCTTCAGGACGTCGCCGGGTTCGGCACCCTCAATGGCAACCGGTCCGGTAATAATGTGCGGTCCGTCTTTCGCAAAATCATGCGGCAGATCGGACCGGGTAATCGCCAGCGCGTCTTTGAGTACCTGATGAGCGGGTACGCCGTGGGAAGCAAAATATTTCAGAGGATCTCGCCCCTGGTCTTCGAGCAAACCTTCATGCGACAAGGTATCGAAGACCACCGTCGCACCTGAGGGCACAGTGAGCACCGGTTGATCACTCGCGTTCGACAAATAGCCCCATTTGATGGTGGCCAGCGTCGAGGGCACGTAAAACACCTTGCCGCGCACACCTTTTATCGTGATTTGCCGAGGTGTGTCTGCCAGCGGCTGCAAAGGAAAAGCGGAGGGTGTGCCTGCAAAGGCAAAGGGAATAGCGCTCGCCAACAGAAGGCCGAGCGCAGTGTGTCGATAATTCATCATGTCCCGGCGCATTTTGTAAAAATTTTTGAGTCGGCAAATTATGCATGAATTTGGAAGATTCCCAAATCGCACAAGCCCGCACGCATGCACCAGCATAGAAATCGTCCTGCTCCCGAGCGTAATGGCGCACTGACAGGACGCTTTGCAAATCACCGCCTTGCCATCGACCTATCAAGGTCGATGGCTTAGTCGCTTAATGGCTAATCATCCACGGGCGTTTGGTTGGAAAAGCTTTATTGCCATTCGGTGCGGTGACGGTGGATGAGCGCTTGCCTGACGAGGAACAACAGCCACAACCGGCGGGATGCCGATGGCTCACATAGTTCTTTGAGCTCTTCGGTTCATGACGGGCGCGCTCATTCGTCTCGAGGGACTGTCGCGTCACCCCATCCACATAAGCCAGGCCAGCGGCCGAGACAATGACGCGCTCGGATATCTCGCCACAATCGGGACAGGGGGCCGGTTCATTGCGTTCATCCATTCTGCGGATGGTGTCGAATTCTCCGCAGGATGGGCAATCATAATCATAAGTCGGCATAGATTTTCTCAGTTGTGTTTACAGGTCCGGTGACAGCGGCATCTGTATCGAGCCATCGAGATGTTTAATCGGGCCCAAGGCATTCGGATTGATATCAAAATCAAATATCTCGGTTGGAAGCCACAACGTGGCGCAGGCGTTCGGAATGTCGACCACGCCACTGATATGCCCTTGCACCGGCGCCGTGCCAAGAATCGAATACGCCTGCGCGCCTGAGTAGCCGAATTTTTTCAGGTACTCAATCGCGTTCAGGCAAGCCTGCCGGTAAGCGACATTGACGTCGAGGTAATGCTGCTTGCCCTGCTCATCGACTGAAATGCCTTCAAAGATCAGATAATCCTTGTAATTCGGTGTAATAGGGCTGGGCTTGAAGATCGGATTCTTGATGCCATACTTAGCCATGCCGCCTTTGATAATGCTCACGCGCATACGTACCCAGCCCGCCATTTCGATCGCGCCGCAGAAGGTAATTTCGCCATCACCCTGACTGAAGTGCAGGTCACCAACTGACAGGCCCGCACCATCGACATATACCGGGAAGTAAATTTTCGAGCCGCGTGACAAATCCTTGATATCGCAATTGCCGCCATGCTCGCGCGGCGGCACGGTGCGCGCACCTTCAGCCGCAATTTTCGCCGCCACATCGCCCGTCGCTGCGCCGACATGCGCCGTCGATGCAAACGGCGGATTGGCCAACGGGGGCACACGATCAGGTTGGGTCGCGATGAAGTCGACTTCACGCTCATTCCACATATCGAGCATTTTCTGGTCTGGCAGACAGCCGATCAGGCCAGGATGAATCAGGCCCGCGTATTGCACGCCCGGCACATGGCGCGAGCTGGTGAACATGCCATGAAAATCCCAGATGGATTTTTGCGCTTGCGGAAAATGATCGGTCAGGAAGCCGCCACCATTTTTCTTGCTGAAAAAGCCATTAAATCCCCACTGGCTTTCATCCTTGGCACCGATATCGAGCAAATCGACCACCAGCAGATCGCCGGGTTCTGCGCCTTTGACGCCGACCGGGCCAGACAAATAGTGGACAGTCGACAAATCAATGTCGCGCACATCATCGGCGCTGTCATTGTTCTTGATGAAGCCACCGGTCCAGTCATAGGTTTCGAGAATGAATTCATCGCCCGGCTTGACCCAGCATGCCATCGGGATGTCCGGATGCCAGCGGTTGTGCACGTGTTCGTTACTGGTTGCAGGTTTGCTGAGATCGACCTTGATCAGTGTGTCCGCCATGATGATTTACCCCTTTTATCGTTAACAATAAGACGTCGCTTTTTTTGTCCGGACGCATGGACAGTTTTTGTTTTCAGATCAGACCGGCAGAATCACACCGACAAATACCGGCTGATCGTTGCAGCATCTACATTGGCCCGCGTGTTTTCATAGGCGAAACGGCCTTTGTCGATCACGAAGAAGCGATCCGCAATCTCCAGCGTGAATGACAGAACCTGCTCCGATACGATGATGGTCAGCTGGCGCATGTTGCGAATTTCTTTCAGGCTCTTCGCAATATCTTTGATGATCGATGGCTGAATGCCTTCGGTGGGCTCGTCGAGCAGCAGCACCTTGGGATTAGTGGCCAGTGCGCGCGCAATGGCCAGCTGTTGCTGTTGCCCGCCCGAGAGATTGCCGCCACGCCGGCCACGCATGTCATAGAGCACAGGGAACAGGGCATACAGTTCTTCCGGCACTTTGCCGCTCGCCGATGCCGGCAAACCGGTTTGTATGTTCTCCAGCACGGTCATGCTTGGAAAAATCATTCGTCCCTGAGGTACATAAGCGATGCCGCTGGCAACACGATCATGGCTTTCCATCGCCGAGATGTCGGTGCCATCAACGACGACGCTGCCGCCGCGTGTGGGCAAGATACCCATGAGTGTTTTGAACAGTGTGGTCTTACCCATGCCGTTACGGCCCATCACAGCGACGATTTCCTGCTTGTTCACCGTGAAATTAAGATCATGAATGACCTGGCTCTGGCCGTATCCGGATGCGAGGTTGCTGACGTTGAACATGGTTGCCTCCGAATGTTTTCTTAGTGACCCAGATACACTTCAATCACTTTGGGATTGTTCTGCACCGCTTCCATGCTGCCGGCTGCAAGCAGCTTGCCCTGATGCAGTACCGTCACCTTGTGAGCGATCGATTTCACAAACTCCATGTCATGTTCGATCACGACAACGGAGCGACCTTTGCTGATGCGGGCCAGCAACTCGGCCGTTTTTTCACGCTCTGAGACGCTCATGCCGGCCACCGGTTCATCGAGCATCAGCAGCTCGGGCTCCTGCATCAGCAACATGCCAATTTCCAACCACTGCTTCTGGCCATGCGAGAGCAGGTCCGCGGTAAGTTCGAGAAAGTCGGTAAGAAAAATATCTTTAGCGACCTGATGCACGCGATCGATGACATCCTGCGTGCGCTTGAACACCAGTGCGCCAAACACACCGCGGCCACGGGGAAAGGACATCTCCAGATTTTCAAAAACAGTCAGTGCTTCATAAATCGAAGGTGTCTGAAATTTGCGGCCCACGCCCGAATGCACGATCTGATGCTCGGACAATTTGGTCAGCTCGATATCCTTGAACTGGATACTGCCGGCGGTGGCCTTGGTCTTGCCGCAAATCAGATCAAGTAGCGTGGTCTTGCCCGCACCGTTGGGTCCGATCACGACATGCACTTCATTGCGATCGACATATAAATTCAAATCATCGACAGCCTTGAATCCGTCAAAAGACACCGTCAGTCCCTCAATGGCGAGAACAGGACGGTTGGGGTGGGTGACGCCAATCGGGGTGACAGGGCTCATTTCGTTACCTCCATACCGGTCAGCTTGATTTCAGCGGCTGTTTTTGTGATGGGCGGCGTCGCAGTTTTTGCGCTTTTGACGGTGGCCGGGCCAGCGCCGCCCGTCAGCTTCGACAACCATTTCTTGCCATGTGATTCCCACAGGCCGGCAATACCGTTCGGGAAGTACATGACCACGGCAATGAAGAGTCCACCCATCAGGAACAACCAAAGTTCGGGCAGGGTTTCGGAAAAATATGTTTTGCCATAGCTGACCAAGAGCGTGCCGTAAACCGCACCCAGCAACGACATGCGCCCACCGACCGCGGCAAAGATCACCATTTCAATCGACGGTACGATGCCAACAAACGATGGCGACATGAAGCCCACCTGCAGCGCGAACATCGCGCCGCCAATCGCAGAGATACCGGCGGCCGCAACGAAGGTGAAGACTTTGAAATTTGCAACGTCATACCCGGAGAAGCGCACCCGCTCTTCTTTGTCGCGCATGGCGACCAATAAGCGACCGAGTTTGGAAGTGAGTACATAGCGTCCGAACAGAATGCAAAGCACCAGTAGCGTGCAGCAGACGTAGTAAAGGATCAGTTTTGCGTCATCGGTACGGATATCCCAGCCCAGCATCGTTCTGAGATCAGTAATGCCATTGACGCCACCCGTCCAGCCCTGACGGCCGATGATCAGGATGGTCAGAATCGCAGCAATCGCTTGCGTGACGATCGAGAAATACACATCACCCACACGACGCTTGAACATCGATATGCCAACAATCAGCGCCAGCACCATCGGTACGGCCATCACCAGGATCAGGGTGAGTGGCAAGCTCTTGAAAGGTAACCAGATCGCCGGCAATTCAGTAATCTGATTCCAGTCCATAAAATCGGGAATGCCGGGCGTGGATTGAATCTTCGTGCTTTCCGGATCCGATGCTTCGAGCTTTAAGAACATCGCCATGCAATAGCCGCCGAGGCCGAAGAACACGCCCTGGCCCAGCGAGAGAATACCGCCGTAACCCCAGCAAAGTACGAGGCCCACAGCAACAAAGGCGTACGAGAGATACTTGCCGACCATATTGAGACGGAAACCGTTCAATACCAACGGGAAGATCACGAACAAGAGCACGCACAGCACCAGCAGGCCGATTGCACCCTCTTTGCCGCCCAACACTTTTTGAAATGCAGAATTCATGTAGCGTCCTTTCAGTGACGGGTCGGATTACTTGCGGACCTTGACTGCAAACAGACCTTGCGGACGCATCAGCAGAATGAGGATCACCGTCGCCAGCGTGAGTACCTTGGCCATGGAACCGGTCAGGAAAAATTCGAGTGTTGATTGTGTCTGTGCGATGCCAAAAGCCGAGACGATCGTACCGATCAGACTCTGCGCACCACCGAATACCACGGTGAGAAAAGTGTCAACGATGTAGAGCTGTCCCGAGGTCGGGCCCGTGGAACCAATGGTCGTAAATGCAGCGCCAGCAACACCGGCAACACCACAACCCAGCGCGAAGGTCGTGCGATCGACTTTGCGCGTATTAATGCCGACGGCACCGGACATCAAACGGTTTTGCATGGTGGCGCGTACTTGCAGACCCCAGCGTGAGCGGTAAAGCAGAATGAAGATGGTACCGGTCAGCACGGCGGTCATCGCCATGATGAACAAACCATTCAAGGGAATATCGACGCCTTCGAACGGCTGGACTGAACCCATCAACCAGTCGGGCAACGTAGCGCTGACTTCTTTCGCGCCGAAAGTGGAGCGGAAAATCTGCTGCATGATCAGCGACAGGCCCCAGGTCGCGAGCAAGGTGTCGAGCGGGCGCTTGTAAAGATGCGAGATCATCAGGCGCTCAACCCAGTAGCCAACAAAATAGGCGACGAGAAAAGCCATCAGAATCGCGCCAAAAAAATAATACGGCTGCAATGCCGGTGCGTAATCCGTGGTGAGTTTGGAGAGGAGGTAAGTGGAGTACGCGCCGATAGTGAGAAATTCACCATGCGCCATGTTTATAACACCCATCTGGCCAAAAATGATGGCCAGCCCTAATGCCATCAACAATAAAACGCAGAAAACGGACAAGCCGTTAAAACCCTGCATCATCAGGATGGCGCCAAATTCAGATAACCACTCCATATCCACTCCTTTGTACCTTGCGGCGTCAATGCATTGCTTTGTTGCGGGTGATGCCAGCGACAGCGGCCCGCAGGCCGGCTGTCGCCTTGTTTCTGGTTACTGATAACCCTTGGGGAAAGGATTGGGTTCGATCAGGTCCGATTCGTAAACGACTTTGAACTGACCGTTTTTCTGAACTTGACCGATGCGGGTCTTGGACCAGAGGTGATGATTCGCGTGAACTTTCACGTAACCTTCAGGCGCGGTTTTCAATTCGATGCCAGGTGACGCAGCGGCGACTTTGTTCACGTCAAAGCTGCCGGCCTTCTCGACCGCTGCCTTCCATAGCCATGGGCCCAGGTAAGCGGCCTGCGTTACATCACCAATGACGGCGTTGGCGCCATACTTAGCTTTGAATGCCTGGACAAATTTTTTGTTGTTCGGGTTATCCAGCGACTGGAAATACTTCATCGATGAATAGAAGCCTTCGGCATTCTCGCCACCGATACCCAGCATTTCATCTTCGGTGACCGACAGTGTGAGCACGACCTGGGTCTTGCCGGTGACACCGGCTGCTTTGAGCTGCTTGAAGAAGGCGACGGTCGAACCACCGACCACGTCAACGAACACGACATCCGGTTTTTTCAGCTTGATCTTGTTGATCAGCGAGCCAAACTGGGTATGACCGAGCGGGTAATACTCTTCGCCCACGACTTCACCCTTAATGACATTCTCGACATGCTTGCGAGCGATTTTGTTCGATGTGCGCGGCCAGATGTAATCGGAACCCACGAGGAAGAAGGTTTTGGATTTTTTCTCTCTGACGACCCAGTCCAGTCCAGCCAGAATCTGCTGTGTGGCTTCCTGACCGGTGTAGATCACATTCTTCGATTGCTCGAGACCTTCGTAGAAAGTCGGGTAGTAGAGCAGGCCGTTTTCTTTTTCGACGACAGGCAACACCGCTTTACGTGAAGCGGAAGTCCAGCAGCCAAAAATGGCGGCGACGCGGTCATTGGCCAGCAGCTTCTTGGCTTTCTCGGCAAAGTTCGGCCAGTCGGATGCGCCGTCTTCCTGAATGATTTTGATCTTGCGGCCAAGAATGCCGCCCATCGCATTGATCTGCTCAATCGCCAGACGTTCTGCCTGAATCGAGCCCGTTTCAGATATGGCCATGGTGCCAGTGGCCGAGTGCAGCTGTCCTACGACAACTTCGGTATCGGTCACTGCCAGCTTGGTGGTATTGATCGCCGATGTGGCTGGCGGTGCAGCGAAAGTGATGCCCGGCAGTGCAGCGGCGGCTGTGACGGCCATACCCGCCAGGACCTGGCGACGGCCTTTGGATTTGAGGGATTGATCAGACATGCGGTGTTCCTTTCACACGAGGGCGTTTCAGAGATGACAGAGAGACTGCCGGGTGCCCTGCGATCGCGTACCGCCTGAAAAATGGTTTGCTCGCAAGGCTTGACGCGAGGTTAGGCGCCATGTCGCGACGCAGCAATACGCTGTTTGACGTAGGCATGCGTACGCATTGCACGATTGAGGAACGGTCTGCGTCAACTTGGACAGTTGTGCGCACAAGAGCGGTGCGACGCAAGCATTTGAACAGGCTGGAATGAGGGCCCAAGGACAGCGGAAGACCCATTTCTCCCGCCTACGTCATTTGACGTATCGGCCTGTCCGATGCATTCGACTGAGAATGGTTTGCCTGTGCATGGTGCAAAACTTGCTGTAAATGAATTGCGCGCCGCGATTTTGTAAGTCCTGTCAGGTCCGACTTAGCCGCCCTAGCCAATACTCTTTTTTTCGCGTCGGAGTGATTTTTGAATTCAACCCCGATTCAACGCATCGTCAAAAGCCGTCGCGATTACAACACCTGGGTCGCCAACGAAACGCTGGAAGACTATGCGCTGCGTTACACACCACAGAGCTTTCGCAAGTGGTCAGAATTCCGTATTGCCAATACGGCACTGGGCGCGGTCGCCTTTCTGGCGCTCGAAGCCATCGGTGCGGCCATCACGATCAGCTACGGTTTTCATAATGCGCTGTGGGCCATTCTGTGCGTGTCGGTGCTGATCTTCCTGACCGGGCTACCCATCAGCTATTACACCGCCAAATATGGGGTGGACATGGACTTGCTCACACGGGGCGCAGGCTTCGGTTATATCGGCTCGACGATTACCTCACTGATTTACGCAAGCTTCACCTTTATTTTCTTTGCGCTTGAAGCATCGATCATGGCGCAGGCCGTGGAAATGGCCTTCGGTCTGCCACTCGCCTGGGGCTACGTGCTCTGTTCGCTGGTGATCATCCCTCTTGTCATTCATGGGGTGACCATGATAGGCCGCGTGCAGGCGTGGACACAGTTGATATGGCTGGTGCTGATGATGCTGCCCTTTGCTGCGGTGCTGTATCAGGATCCGGGAGCACCTGCGCGACTGATGCAATTCGCGGGTAAGGCGGGTGATGGCGTGCAATTTCACTGGATACTTTTCGGCTCAGCTGCGACCGTGGTGTTTTCACTGGTTGCGCAAATCGGTGAACAGGTGGATTTCCTGCGCTTTCTGCCGGAAAAAACCCGCGAGAACCGCGCGCGCTGGTGGACAGCGCTGCTGCTCGCTGGCCCGGGCTGGATACTGCCGGGCGCAGCCAAGATGCTGGGTGGTGCATTGCTGGCTTATCTGGCCATGGTGGGAGGGATGGCATAAAACAGCAAGATGGTAATGAGGCCACGTGGCGC
>CAZXDB010000087.1:0-8629 GCA_964639465.1 uncultured Bifidobacterium sp.
GTACTGAAATTTTAATCGACTCATTATTATTATTTTTAGTTGAGTACCAGTCAGTTGGGTGCGGCAATCGCACACACGCTGACGCCGGGCCTGACGCGAGGCCTGACACGGGGCTTGACGATTGCGCTGCACGGCGAGCTGGGTGCAGGCAAAACTCATCTCACGCGCGCGCTGCTGCAGTCTGCCGGTCACACAGGCCGCGTCAAAAGTCCGACCTACACGCTGGTCGAGCCCTATGTCATCCATTTGCAGGGACAGCCACTGACGGTGATGCATTTCGATCTTTACCGACTGGGCAGTGCAGAAGAATTTATCGATGCCGGTTTTCGTGAATATTTTGATGGCCACCATATTTGCATCGTCGAATGGCCAGAACGAGCAGAGGGTCTGCTGCCACCTGCCGATCTGGAAGTTTTTCTCTCCGTCAAAGATGAGGGGCGTGCGGTAGAATTGCGCGCAAATTCCGAACAGGGCGAAACATGCCTAAAACATCTGGATCTCCACTGGATACGGTAAAACCTGCCGCAGCAAAACCCGCTTCTCGGCGCACGGCGCTCAAAGCGGGCGCCACGCTGTTGCTGTCGCTGTGCACCACCGGCACGGCACGCGCTGCAGGTATCGTCGCGGTGCGTGTCTGGCCTGCGGCGGATTACACTCGCGTCACACTGGAAAACGACACGAAGCTCAAGGTCTCGCATTTCATCATCAAAGATCCGCATCGGCTGGTGGTGGAAATCGAAGGCGTGGAACTGGACGCCAAACTCAAGAGCCTGGTCGCGAAAATTCAAGCGAATGACCCCTACATCTCGCAAGTCCGGGTGGGTCAGAACCGCCCGGGTGTCGTCCGGCTGGTCTTTGACCTGAAGGAAGAAATTCAGCCACAAGTGTTCGCGCTGGCTCCGGTCGGCGAATACCGCCACCGACTGATCTTCGATCTTTTCCCGCTGAACCCGGTTGATCCGATTGCCGATTTTCTGCAAAAAAATCTGCCTGCTCCAGATCAGCGTCCTCCGGCCGAGGTCGCTGCAACCACAAAACCCGGCACCATCGATGACAAGCCCGTCACCTTGACCCGGATGGTCACTATCGCGCTTGATCCCGGCCATGGCGGCGAAGATCCGGGCGCGGTCGGACGCGGCGGCAGCTATGAAAAAAATGTGGTGTTGTCGATTGCGCGCCGTCTCAAATCTCGACTAGAGCAGCAACCCAATATTCGGGTCATGCTCACCCGCGACGGTGATTACTTTGTGCCGCTGCATGTGCGGGTACAAAAGGCGCGCAAAGTTCAAGCTGATCTTTTCGTCTCGATTCACGCCGACGCCTTCATCGAGCCCACGGCACGAGGCTCATCCGTTTTTGCTTTATCGGAAAAAGGCGCCAGTTCAACCGCGGCACGCTGGCTGGCCAACAAAGAGAATGCTGCTGATCTCATTGGCGGCGTCAACCTGCGCAGCAAAAACCAGCAGCTCGCCAGCGTACTGCTTGATCTCTCAACCACCGCGCAAATCAATGACAGCATGAAGCTGGCCAAATCGGTGCTGGGTGAGATTGGCAACATCAACCGTCTGCACAAAGCACAAGTGGAGCAAGCGGGGTTTGCGGTACTCAAGGCGCCGGATATTCCCAGCATCCTGGTTGAAACCGCGTTTATTTCCAATCCGGAGGAAGAAGCAAAGCTGACGGATGAGGTCTATCAAGACAAGATGGCGGATGCGTTGATGCGCGGGATACAGAAATATCTCGCGAAGCATCCGAGCCTGAGGAAAAACCCGCTCACCTGAGTCAAACCCGTCTTTGCAGGGTGAATGCTACCCATACCAACCTAAAGACACTGGACTAACTGGCTTTGTCAGTCACCCCACCTTTGCCAAACTTGCCAACAAAACGCCAGGCAGCGCCCAGCGCCACCGGTACCACGGCTGCGGCCACACCGATCAACACAATGGTGTTGAGGTGATCACGAATCACCGGGATATTGCCGAAGAAGTAGCCGCCCATCACCAGCACCACTACCCACAAAACCGCACCGGTCACGTTATAGAACTGAAAGCGCGCCAAACTCATGCCAGAGACACCCGCAACGAACGGTGCAAACGTTCGAACCACCGGTAGCCAGCGCGCAAGCACAATCGTTTTACCGCCATGCTTTTCAAAGAACGCATGCGTCTTTTCCAGCGCCTGTCGGTCTAGCCAGCGGTAATTGCGGGTGAACACTTTCTGGCCAATAGCGCGACCGACGTAGTAATTGACCGTGTTTCCCAAAATCGCAGCCACGATCAGCAAGACCATCAGCAACCAGACATCCATCGCACCATTCGCGCAAAACGCACCGCCGACAAATAACAGCGTATCGCCGGGCAAAAACGGAAAAACCACCAGACCCGTTTCGGCGAACACAATCGCAAACAACAAGGCGTAAACCCAGGGTCCGTAAGCCATTAGCATCGTATCCAGCGATTTGTCGACGTGCAGCACGAGGTTCAAGAGTTGTGAAAATTCCATGATCCGCCAAAGAGAAGCCGTAAAAAGCGCCGATCATACACGGTGATTCTGCTGATTGCGGCAGGACGCGCGCATAAAAAGCCGCTGTCCGCACTCGGTATAATCAAGCGCTGAATCAAAATGATGAATCGAACAATGAGCGCCACTCCGCCTGCCGAACGCGTCATACGACCACTGCCTGACCAGCTGATCTCGCAGATCGCGGCCGGTGAGGTCATCGAACGCCCCTCGGCGGTCGTCAAAGAGCTGCTGGAAAATGCCCTTGATGCCGGCGCGACACAGATCACCATCCGGCTGGAAGCCGGTGGTGTTAAGAGAATCTCGATCACCGACAACGGCTGCGGCATACCTCCGGAACAAATGCCGCTGTCGCTGGCCCGGCATGCCACCTCCAAAATCGCCAGCCTCACCGATCTTGAGAACGTCAATACATTGGGGTTTCGTGGTGAAGCGCTGGCCTCGATTGCGTCCGTCTCTCAATTGACGCTGACCTCGCGCAGCGAGGCACAAGCGCATGCCTGGCAAATCAGCGGCCATGCCTCCGATAAAGTGACGCCGGCCTCTGGCGCGCAAGGTACGGCGATTGATGTGCAGGATTTGTATTTCAATACACCGGCACGCCGCAAATTCCTGAAAACCGAACCCACCGAATTCGGTCATTGCGCTGAAGTCGTGCGACGCATCGCGCTGGCCCGCCCCGATGTGCGTTTTACCCTGAACCACAATGGCAAAACCGTCGATCACTGGCAGGAGAGCTCGCTGGCGCAGCGCAGTGCGCAGATTCTGGGGGATGAATTTGCCCAAGCACGTCTGCCGCTGGACGAAGCGGCGGGACCACTCACGCTGCAGGGTTTCGTGGGGCTGCCGACCGCGGCACGTTCACGCGCCGATGCGCAGTATTTTTATGTGAATGGCCGTTTTGTGCGGGACAAGCTGCTAACGCACGCCGTGCGCTCTGCTTATCAGGACGTGCTGCATGGCGATCGTTTTCCGTCCTATGTGCTGCGCCTTGATCTCGATCCTTCACTGGTCGATGTGAATGTGCATCCGTCAAAAATCGAAGTGCGTTTTCGCGACAGCCGTGCGGTCCACCAGTTTGTGTTTCATGCGGTCAGTCGCGCGCTGGCACGTACTTCGGCCACCGCGCAGGGAACAGCGCCGGCGCCCATGCCCGCCGCATCCGGTGCCATGCCGTGGATTCAGAACCAACCGCGACAGACATCATTCGGCGTAGCGCAAAACACCTTCCGTTATGGCGAGATGTTTCGGGACACCGGATCATCGGCTGCCGGCTCCGCGCCTGAAGCCTACCCGCCCTACCCGTCTTCGCTATCGGCGCTGTCGGGTTTGTCGAACACCAGCGCCGCCACCAGCATCACTGCTGACACGGATGCTGAGGAATTTCCGCTGGGTTTCGCACTGGCGCAACTGCATGGTGTTTTCGTGCTCGCGCAAAACCGCGCCGGTCTGGTGCTGGTGGATATGCATGCGGCCCATGAACGCATTTTGTATGAACAATTCAAGCAGGCGTTGCAATCGGAGTCGGTGCAACTGCAGCCACTGCTGATTCCGGTGACACTGATCGCCGATCCAGTTGAAATAGGTACCGTGGAAGAAAATGGCGAGGTACTCGCCGCACTGGGTTTCGATATGGCGGTGCTGTCACCCACCACGCTGGCGGTGCGCGCGATACCTGCGCTGCTGGCCAACAGCGATGCGCAGGCACTGGCGCGCGACATCCTGCGTGATGTGCGGGAGTACGGTGGCTCCCATGTACTCACTGAACGTCGCAATGAATTACTGGGTACGCTGGCCTGCCATACGGCGGTGCGCGCGAATCGTCAGCTGAGTATTCCGGAAATGAATGCCCTGCTGCGACAGATGGAGGCAACTGATCGCGCTGATCAATGCAATCATGGCCGACCGACCTGGGTGCAACTGGCGCTGTCCGATCTCGACAAGCTTTTCCTGCGCGGCCAGTAAGCGTCCTCCCCGATGAACCAAACACAGAATCAACCGCAGAACCAAGCGACAAACCAAGCGCCGAGCCTGCTGCCAATCTCCCAATTTGCGCACGCGCCGATTCTTGTTCTGATCACGGCGATGCTGATGATGCAGCCCTTGTCGACGGATTTGTATCTGGCGTCACTGCCGACACTGGCGACCGATTTCAGTGTGCCGGTCGCAACGGTACAACTGACGCTTTCTTTGTTCGTGGTGGGCTTTGGTGGCGCTCAGCTGGTGGTGGGCCCTTTGTCGGATCGCTTTGGTCGCCGGCCCGTGGTGCTGGGTGGTCTCGCCTTGTATCTGCTGGCCAGTATTCTGTGCGGCTTGTCGCGCTCGATTGAGCTGCTGATCGCTGCGCGCTTTCTGCAGGCACTGGGTTGCTGCGCTGCTGTGATGGTCGCGCGCGCCATTGTGCGCGATGCCTATGCGCCCGAACACAGCGCACGCGTGATCGCCCGCGCCAGTACCTGGATTTCGCTGGCGCCGATTTTCGGACCCATACTCGGATCCTACTTGCAGGTCAGCTTTGGCTGGCGTGCAGCGTTTATCGCGCTCGGTATTTTTTCGACTTTATTGTTCATCGTCTGCATTCTGCGACTGCCCGAAACAAATGAACATAAAAATCCGGAAGCGACACGACTCGCAGGGCTGCTTGACAACTATCGACTGGTGCTCGGCTCACGCGAATTCTGGACCTACGCTTTTCCCGGTGCGATCTCCTACAGCAGTATTTTCATGTTTATTTCCGGTTCATCTTTCGTGCTGATCCAAGTGCTTGAGGTACCGACGCAATGGTTTGGCTACTGCTTTGCCATCGGCGTGTCCGGCTACATGACGGGAACGCTGATTTGCCGACGCCTTCTTAAATCCTTCAGCAGCGCCGACGCGCTGCGCATCGGCACGACTTGTTCGCTGGGCGCTGGCGTCTTCTTTTTAATCGCGACCATCGCGGGGCTGTGGCACTGGAGTACGGTCGTCATCGCCATGTTCCTGACCATGGCAGCGCACGGTATCAACTTTCCGGTCACGCAGTCCGGTGCGATTGCACCCTTTGCACGACAAGCCGGCACAGCCGCTGGCCTGATGGGTGCCTTGTTCATGGCGTGTGCATTTGTGACCGGCACCGTCGTCGGCGCAACGCACAACGGCACGCTGTACCCGCTGGCGATGATTGCCTGCGCACTGGGTGCGCTGAACTTTTGTGCCGTTCGCTGGATCGCACCGCGCACGGTTCGGGCATGACGACTACAAAGCCTCAGGTGGTCGCGATCATGGGGCCCACCGCCTCAGGTAAAACTGCTGCCGCACTGGCCATTGCGCAGCGGCTGCCCTGCGAAATTATCTCGGTCGATTCGGCGCTGATTTATCGTGGCATGGATATCGGCACGGCCAAACCCAGCGCCGAAGAGCTAGCGGCCGTACCGCACCATCTGATCGATATCCGCGATCCCTCCGAGGCGTACTCGGTGATGCAGTTTCGTGAGGATGCACTACGGTTAATCGGTGATATTCACGCGCGAGGCAAACTGCCTCTGCTGGTGGGCGGCACCATGCTGTACTTCAAAGGTCTGCGCGATGGACTGGACGAACTGCCGCAAGCCGATCTCGCCTTGCGTGCACAACTGGATATGGATGCGATGCGGCACGGCACACCCGCGCTGCATGCACGCCTGAAAGAACTGGATCCGGTCACTGCAGAGCGGCTCAAGCCGAATGACTCGCAACGCATTCAGCGCGCGCTGGAAATCATTGCACTAACCGGCAAACCGATGTCGGAACTGCTTGCCCGCGCGCAGCCGGCGCCTTTGCCCTTCGATCTGATCTCATTTGCGCTGGAACCCTCGGATCGCGCAGTGCTGCACGAACGTATTGCGCATCGGTTTGATCAGATGCTGCATAGCCAGCCTGGTCTTCTGGATGAAGTCCGCACGCTTAAAGCCCGTCCCGATCTCCATCCTGGTCTGCCCTCGATGCGCTGCGTCGGCTACCGTCAGGCGTGGGAATACTTGGACGGCCAGATTTCTGCGAAAGAACTCAGGGAAAAAGGGATTGCCGCCACCCGGCAACTCGCGAAGCGTCAGCTGACCTGGCTGCGCAGCATGAAGGACCGGATTGTGGTGGATTGTCTGGCGGAGCGGCCGGCGGATATCTTGCTGGAAAGCCTGCCTCGGGGCCTCGGTTGACACCAACGTGCCCAGCGGCCATAATTTCGGGCTTCGTGGTGATATAGCTCAGTTGGTTAGAGCACAGCACTCATAATGCTGGGGTCGGTGGTTCAAGTCCACCTATCACCACCAAAATTCATTATTTAAATCAAGCACCTGGAGAAATCTACGTGCTTTTTTTACATCCAAAAGTAGTCTAGTTTTGACTAGACCACTTTTCAGTGGTTTTCACGACCCACCTTGCACATTTATTCGAGATTCAGTTGTCAGGGTTGCGGGCTCTGTAGGTATTTTGATTTCGGCCGCAAATACAGTCAGGCATCAGATCAGAACGGGATTACTTCTCCGTTTTCTTAAATACAGCAATCAAAAATCAGCCGACAAAAACAGGAAACACCAAGCTCCGGGCGGCGTTATTTCTTCCGCATCCAGTCGCCTGCCTTTTGCAAATCTTGCCCCATTCCGGAAATCATGCCGCCCACCGTGCCACAACCGGATAAAGCCAGGCACAACAAGAAAATCGTAAAACGCTTCATCAATTCGTCCTTTCAAATCATGCATACCGGCCAAACCAACACGCTTTCGGCGGCTTGCCCGAATTAAATCGAAGCCTATCCCGAAAAGCCCGACCGATTCAGGCCCGCCATCGTTATTCGCTGAATACCCACAGTCAGGTTCTCCAGATAATCCATCTCATTTTCTCAGAATCAATATTTCTACAGGGAATTAACGAAAAAAATGATCGGGTTTGCTCAATAAATGTTGACAGACTAACAATTAAAAGCGATAAGCTTGCTGCAACATATCATGCAAAATTAATAACAACATTGATGCAACAAGCAAGCAACGACCTAGTTAATCCATAGATCGACCATGACTACAGCCCTGACCGCAACCTCTCAACGCCCTTCCTCAGCGCTGGGCCTCGGCCTCGCGGCTGTGACTATCGGAAGCGCGCTGGTCCTGTTGGCGGCATTACCCTCCTCGTGGGAAATGCAGACGATCGCCTCAGCCTGTTTGCTGGTTATCATGCTACTGCTGTCCCTGATCTGGCGTGACCGACAGGCTTCTCGCTCGACCAGCTTCGTGCGCATGATGCTGATCTTCGGTACCACCCTGCTCTCTCTTCGCTACATGCTCTGGCGTGCCACCGAATCGCTGCCATGGGAATCCGGAACGCCATCCCTCGTCTGCGGACTGATTTTGTTCGGCGCCGAGTGTTATTGCTTTTTGGTCGCAACCCTCGGTTATGTGCCAGCGCTCAAAAATATCCAACGCACATCACCGCCACTGCCGGCCAATACCACCCTGCTACCCGACGTCGATGTTTTTATCACGACCTATGATGAAGATCCGGAATTATTAAAAACAACCGTCATCGCTGCAACGCAGCTACGTTATCCCGCTCAGAAATTGCATGTGTATGTGCTTGACGATGGCGGCACACATCAAATGCTGCACCAGGAGGATCCTGCGCGCTGCCACGCGGCGATGGCACGCGCCCGACGAGTCAAAGACATTGCTGCTCAATATGGTGCGCACTATTTGGCACGCCATGAAAATATTCATGCCAAAGCCGGCAACCTGAATGATGCGCTGCGGGTGACACAAGGGAAATTTATCGTGGTTCTGGATTGCGATCATGTCCCCGCAGAAGATTTTATTGAAAGAACGCTGGGATTTTTCTTACACGATAAAAAGCTTTTTCTGGTTCAGACCGCTCATCATTTTGTGACGCCGGATCCTCTGGAGCGCAATCTCTCTCTGCATGCGCAATGCCCTGCAGAAAATGAAAAGTTTTATCACGCCATCATGCCGGGGCTTGATTTCTGGGGTGCCGCATTTTTTTGCGGATCGGCTGCGATGCTGCGCCGTTCGGCGCTGGAAACACTGGGGGGATTTTCAACCGCCACTGTGACCGAAGATGCCGAAACCTCGCTCGAGGCTTTCAGTCA
>CAZXDB010000088.1:0-8432 GCA_964639465.1 uncultured Bifidobacterium sp.
TTCTGCGTGACGCGCATTGCTTCGAGAATTTGTCGCAAATGATTCGCGCCGAGCGCGGCCTTGCCCGCGTGTTTCGTCGTCTTCCCGGTAACAAAATTTTGCTCACGAATGCGCCGCAGGCTTATGCGCGTGACGTGATCCGGCATATCGGCTTGCATCGTCATTTTGCCGAGCATGTGCCGATCGAATCCATGATCGTGCATCGTCAGTTGCGTCCCAAACCATCCCGCCTGATGCTGCAACAGCTGCTTGCAAGTCGCGGCCTGCGCGCGCGCGATTGCGTGCTGGTGGAAGACACACTCGCCAACCTCAAGTCGGCAAAATCCCTCGGCTTGCGCACAGTGTGGTTTACTGGCTACCTTAGAGCCGTTGCGCGCCCTCCGGGTTTTGTGGATGTCACAGTAAAATCCCTAGGCCAATTACCGAAAATGCTGCACCGGCTTGGTTAGAGCGCGACATCACGCCGCGACCGATTGCTTGACTGATAACGACCATGGCCAATACCAAACCGGGCGAGCGCAAACTTCAGATACTGCAGGCACTGGCTGCCATGCTGGAGCATCCAAGGGGTGACCGGATCACGACGGCCGCGCTGGCGGCGCGTCTTGAGGTGTCCGAAGCTGCGTTGTACCGGCATTTCGCCAGCAAGGCCCAGATGTTCGAGGGACTGATTGAATTTATCGAGACCTCGGTCTTCGGTCTCATCAACAAGATCAGTGACAGCGAAGAGAGTGGCGCGCGTCAGGTGCGCAGCATCGTTGCCATGCTGCTCGAATTCGCCGAACAGAATCCCGGCATGACGCGGGTCATGATTGGTGATGCACTGGTCAATGAAGATGAACGCCTTCAGCAGCGGATGAACCAGTTTGCCGATCGGATTGAACTGGCGCTGCGCCAGTCATGGAAAATAGCCGCCACACAAAGCGAGATTCCCGAGGCCGAGACCAGTGCGCGCGCTGCGCTGGTGATGGCTTTCGTCATCGGTCGCTGGCATCGTTATGCCAAAGGCGGATTTCAGTCTCGGCCGACCGAGGGTGTGGCGCAACAGCTGGCGATACTCGCGCCCTAGCCGCACACTGCGCAATCACTGCTGCGCGTGGTGCGGATGCTGGTCCACTCCATGCTCCGCGCATCCAACAGCAACAAGCGGCCGGCCAGTGATTCGCCGATGCCCATGATGAGTTTCAACGCCTCCGCGGCCTGTACCGTGCCGATGATCCCGACCAGTGGCGCGAAGACGCCCATGGTCGAGCACTGCACTTCCTCGAATTGCTGATCGGGCGGGAACAGGCAGGCATAGCAGGGCGTCTGCCCGCTGAGGGAATCAAATACGGCGACCTGTCCGTCCATGCGTATCGCCGCGCCTGACACCAGAGGTACTTTCGCTGCCACGCACGCGCGATTGATCGCGTGGCGGGTTTTGAAATTGTCGGTACAGTCCAGGACGACCGTGGCCGCCGAGACCAGCCCAGCCAGAGTCGCTTCATCGGCGCGTTCGCAGACAGTTTGCACATCGACTTCTGGATTGATCTGCGCTAGCGTCTGTTTGCCGGAAACAGCCTTCGGTTGCCCCACGCGCGCGGTGGTGTGCAGAATCTGCCGCTGCAGATTGGTCAGGTCCACCGTGTCGTGATCGACCAGCGTGATTTTTCCCACCCCGGCCGAAGCAAGATACAGCGCCACCGGCGAACCCAACCCACCGGCGCCGATCACAATCGCGTGTGCGGCCAGCAGCTTTTCCTGGCCTTCGATGCCAATCTCGTCGAGAAGAATATGACGCGAGTAGCGCAGCAGTTGTTGGTCGTTCATGGCAAGCAGACGTTCAGCGGATAAAAAAACGGCCGCATCACTGCGGCCGGGTTCGATTCGGAGCGGAATTATTTTTTCTCGCCGTTGCCGTTCGGGTTGTTAATGGTCGGCTCTTTCTTGTGTTCGATTTTGGCGGACTTGGATGTCTGCACCGGCTGACCCTTCAAATGGGCCAGTGCCTGCGCAAGCTGGAAATCTTCCTTGCTGCCGTATTCCAGCGGCTTACGCTTTTTCTCCAATGCAGCCAGACGTTTTGCCTCTTCGAGTTCATCGACGATGTTCGCGCCATTGCCTGCTTCTTTGTCGCGGTCATTCGACAAGTGCTTCTGCAGATCCGCTTCGCGCAGACGCATGCCGTTCATGCCATCGCCATCTGCATATTCATCAACCAGCAGGTCCGGCACGATGCCCTTGGCCTGAATCGAGCGGCCGTTCGGCGTGTAGTAACGTGCTGTCGTCAGCTTGACCGCAGTATCGGCCGACAGTTGTCGTATGGTTTGCACCGAGCCTTTACCGAAAGTCTGCGTGCCCATGATGGTGGCGCGCTTATAGTCCTGCAGTGCGCCGGCCACGATTTCCGATGCGGAGGCCGAACCGGAATTCACCAGCACCACCATTTTCACTTTCTTGATTTGCTCAGGCAGTCGGGCCAGCGGGTCACCGCCGCCGCGATTGCCGTAATATTCACGACGCGCGAGATAGGTTGCCTTGGAATCAGGCAGCTGGCCATTGGTGGATACGATCGGTACATCCTTGGGCAGGAAAGCGGCCGATACCCCGATCGCGCCGGGCAGCACACCGCCCGGGTCATTGCGCAGGTCCAGCACCAGACCCTTGATGCTCGGATCTTGCTGATAGATCGCGTTGATTTTCTTCGCCAAATCATCAACGGTGGGTTCCTGGAACTGCGCGATCCGTATCCACGCGTAGCCAGGCTCGATGACTTTGCCCTTGACGCTCTGCACCTTGATTTCCTGACGCACGATCGTGATCATCAGCGGCTTGTCTTCTTCCTTGCGGGCGACAGTGAGTGTGATCTTGGTATTGGGTTCACCGCGCATGCGCTTGACTGCTTCGTCGAGTGTCATGCCTTTGACCGGGGTGCTGTCGAGACGCGTGATCAGGTCGCCTGCTTTCAGGCCGGCTTTGTACGCAGGCGAGTCTTCGATCGGCGAGATGACTTTGACATAGCCGTCTTCCATCCCGACTTCGATGCCGAGGCCAACGAACTTGCCCTGGGTTCCTTCGCGCAGCTCTTTGAAGGCTTTCTTGTCCAGATAAGCAGAGTGCGGATCGAGCGACGCCACCATGCCGGAGATCGCTTCGGTGAGCAGTTTTTTATCTTCGACCGCTTCGACGTAATCGGATTTGATCAGGCCGAATACATCGCTGAGCTGTCGCAGCTCTTCGATGGGCAAGGGCGAGCCCGCATTTTTCTGAGCGAGCGCGTCAAATTGCATTGAACCCGCGATGCCGGCGATCAGTCCCAGTCCTATTAATCCTGCGTTCTTCAGTCTGCTACTCATGTCTCACCTGTTCATCCATGTCAGCGGGTCTAACGCCCGCCCTTGGTGCCGCAATTCAAAGTATAAACCTGATTGCTCATTACCGCCGCTGTTACCCGCAGTAGCTATCACATCACCCGCCCTGATACGGTCACCGGGCCGTTTGAACAGTGACTGATTGTTGCCGTAAATGGTCAGGTACTGAGCGCCGTGGTCGATAATGATTAGGTTGCCAAAGCCGCGCAGCCAGTCCGAAAAAATCACTTCGCCTGCAGCGCTCGCCCGGATTTCCGTGCCCTCTGCCGCTTTGATGAACAGGCCTTTCCAGGTCGGGCCCTCGGGGCGTTTGGTACCGAAGCTGGCCAGCAACTCTCCTTTGACTGGCATTTTCAGCTTGCCGCGCAGGCTGGCAAACTCGGCGCCATCCGGCGGCGCGGGCCGCTCCTCGGACACGGGTTTGGTCGGGTTCGTCTGTGCGATGGCGGATTCAGTCTCCCGCATTTGCTCAGCGGGTTTCTTTTCCTTAGCTTTGCCCGGTGTCTTCTCGGAGGCTCTCTCGGTCGTTTTTTTCGATGATTTTTCAGCAGCCCTCCGCCGTTCCGTGCGCTCTCTCGCATCAGCTTGCGCGCGTGCGCGTTGTTTCGCCTTTTCCTCTTCCGCTTTCCGTTGCTGCACGATCAGCGTTGCCAGACGATCGACCAGTGCGACCAGCCGTTGTTCGTCGCGCTCCAGGCGTCCCGCCTCTTTGCGCTGATGGGCAAGCTTGCCCGACAGCTGAGCGACGAGGGCCTTCCGCTTGTTCTTTTGTTTTTCCAGCAAGGTCTTTTGTTCGCGCTGCTCCTCGGCGATTTCGTCGAGTGACTCCCGCGCTTTTTCGGCTTCCGCCTTGTTGGCTTCGATGGCCGCCAGATTTTCCTGCAGTGCCGTGATCGCTTTTACCTGTTCGGCAGACACATAGCCCAGATAGCGCAGTTCGCGCGCCATGCGGTTGGGATTGTCGCCCGAGAGCAGCAGGCGCAAGCGATCATCTTGTCCGGTCATGTACTGATCACGCAGCATTTTTTCCAGACGCCCGCGCTGCGCCTGTACCGCTTTCTCTAGCGTTTCCTGGCTCACGGAAAGTGCATGTAGTTGCTGCTTCGTGCGTTCTTGTTCGCTGGCCAATTCCCGCAATGCGCGGTTAGCGTTGGAGATTGCTGCTTCCGAGCCAGCCAGCGCATCGGCCGCATCGCCGCGGGCTTTTTCCGTTCTGACGATGTCTTTCTTCAGATCGGAGAGTTTTTTGCGCAGCTCCGCACGCTCTTGCTCAGCCACCTGCTTTTGCCGGTGACGATCGCTGACCCGGTTCGGTGTTTGGGCAACGGCTGACCCCTGAGCAGACAGCAGAGCCAGAAATAAGCTGCCAATGACGGCAAGGCGGGCGGACATGATTGTGTTAACTGGACTTGCCCTGACTGGCGATGGCCTTCATGGCGGCTTCGATCGCCGAGGCATCGCCGAGATAGTAACTGCGCAGTGGTTTGAGATCAGTATCAAGCTCATAGACCAGCGGCTGGCCATTGGGAATATTCAGGTTGACGATTTCTTGATCGCCAACGCCATCAAGGTACTTGACCAGTGCGCGCAGGCTGTTGCCATGCGCAGAGATCAGGATCTGCTTGCCGGCCCGGATTGCCGGCGCGATTGATTCATTCCACAGGGGAAGCACTCGTGCAACGGTATCTTTCAGGCACTCGGTCAGCGGAATTTCTTCGCGCCGGAGTTTGGCGTAGCGCGGATCGGCGAAGGAAGCGCGTGGGTCGCTCGCATCAAGCGCCATTGGAGGAATGTCATAACTGCGGCGCCAAATCAGCACCTGTTCATCGCCGTAGTGGGCGGCTGTTTCAGTCTTGTTCAGGCCTTGCAGCGCGCCATAGTGGCGCTCGTTCAGGCGCCAGCTGTGGATGGTCGGCAGCCACATCAGATCCATCTCGTCCAGTGTGCACCAAAGCGTGCGTATGGCCCGCTTGAGTACCGAAGTATAGGTAAGATCGAACGCAAAGCCGGCTTCGGCGAGAAGCCGGCCGGCATTGCGTGCTTCGGCAATGCCCTTTTCCGTCAGATCGACGTCGGCCCAGCCGGTGAATCGGTTATCGCGGTTCCATTCGGACTCGCCATGGCGCATTAGGACGATTTTGTACATGTTGGTTGCTGGATTGTTCGGTGGTGACGAGAAGAAGGTGCTGAGACGCTTCAGGCCTTCTATTTTATAATGGCACGCTTGCTTCCAACGAACGGACTGTCGTGAAATTCTTGATTGACAATATCTGGCTGATTCTCATTGCCCTGGTTTCAGGGGGCGCGCTGGCATGGCCCTCCCTCAGCCGCAGCAAAAATACCTTGTCCACCTTGCAGGCCACACAATTGCTCAACAAGGGCAAGATATTGATACTGGACGTACGCGCTGCCGACGAATACAAGGCGGGTCATTTGCGCCAGTCGAAGAACATCCCGTTGAATGAGTTGCCTGTCCGCATGGACGATCTGAATAAATCGACCCCGGTTCTGGTGGTTTGTCAGACCGATACCCGGGCCGGCCGCGGTGCGTCGCAACTGCGTCGCGCTGGCTTTAATGAGGTTTACGTACTCGAAGGTGGTTTTTTGGCCTGGAAGTCGCAGGGCCTGCCGATAGCTGAATAAGGGGATCCCGATCATGAGTGCGAAAGTACGTATGTACACCACGGGCGTCTGCCCTTACTGCAACATGGCCGAGCGTTTGCTCAAAGCCAAGGGTGTTGATGAGATCGAAAAAATCCGTGTCGACCTTGAGCCGGATCAGCGTGTGCAAATGATGGAGATGACCGGGCGTCGAACCGTGCCCCAGATCTATATCGGCGAAACCCATGTCGGTGGTTTTGACGATCTCTCAGCGCTGGACCGTGAAGGCAGGCTCGAACCCTTGCTGCAAGGTGCCTGATTTTTCCGATGCTTCCTGATGCTTCGGCGTTTTTGCCGGCTGTTTTTACTCATTGATGAAAGTGCTTCATGTCCGATCAGAATTCGCAAGCCACCGAGCAGCAACCCCAGTTCAATATCCAGCGTGTCTATCTGAAAGATATGTCCTTGGAGCAGCCGAACTCTCCCGGTATTTTCCTCGAGCAGGAAAGCCCGGCGATGGAAATCGCGCTCGACGTCAGCTCCGAGGCAATTGCCGACGGTTTTTTCGAGGCCACTGTCACAGTGACCATCACGGCCAAAATTCGTGACAAGGTCGCTTTCTTGATCGAATGCAAGCAGGCCGGTATTTTCGAAGTGCGGCAGGTGCCGGAAGACCAGCTCGAATTGTTGTTGGGCATTGCCTGCCCCAACATTTTGTACCCCTATCTGCGCTCCAATGTATCGGACATGATTACTCGCGCGGGCTTTCCGCCTTTCCATTTGTCCGAAATAAATTTTGAAGCGTTCTACCACCAGCGCAAGCAGGCCATTGCCCAGCCTGCGCCGACCCAGGTGCAGTAAAACCCCATGATGCGCGCGCTGCGAACCCTGAAGTTTTTTGTTGGAACGTCGTGCGCGTTGCTTGCGGCCGCAGCGCAGGCGGCTGATTTCAGTTCGGTCGCGCCGCCGTATGGCGTCATGTATGACGCACCGACCCAGAAAGGCCGCAAGCTTCATATCGCACCCGCCGGCATGCCCGTCGAAGTACTGCTGACCAGCGGAGAATGGGCGCGCGTGCGCGATGCATCGGGTGACCTCAGCTGGGTCCCGTCAGGCGCATTACTGCCGCGTCGGACACTGATCGTCGAGGTCGATCAGGCGGCGATTCGCGCTGCCGAAAGCGACAACGCACCCGTCGTCTTTACGGCCTCGAAAGGCGTGCTGCTTGAACTGGCCGAACCGATTAAGTCCGGCTGGATCCGGGTTCGGCATCGCGACGGTGAATCCGGTTTCATTAAGGCATCGGAAGTGTGGGGCGACTAGGCGTTTCGCCCTCCTCATTCATGCAGAACGCCATCAACATTTCAGTCTTCGGCGCCGGTGCATGGGGAACCGCGCTGTCCATGTCGGTTGCCGATCGGCATTCGGTCCTGCTTTACGGGCGTGATACGCAAGCGATCGCCGACATGAATGCGCGGCGCGAAAACAAGCGCTATCTGCCCGGTCTCACCTTGCCGCCTGCACTGCAACTGACTGCTGATCTGTCTCGAGCAGTGGCTCATGCGAGTGATGGACTGGTGATTATGGCCACCTCGGTCGCTGGCTTGCGACCGCTGCTGACTGCCTTGCGATCCTGTGCGCTGCCCAATCTGATCTGGTTATGTAAAGGATTTGAAGAAGGCAGTGCCTTGCTGCCACATCAGATCGTTCGTGAACTGATGGGTGAGTCGCTGCCATGCGGCGCTTTGTCGGGTCCGTCATTTGCGCAGGAAGTGGCGCGCGGTCTGCCCTGCGCACTGACTATCGGCTCATTCGATCCGGCATTGCGTCAGCTCGCGGTATCAGCGATTCATGGCAACGGCATGCGTGTGTATTCCACCGACGATTTGCCCGGTGTCGAAGTCGGTGGCGCGATCAAGAACGTGCTGGCGATCGCCACCGGCATTGCTGATGGTCTGGGTTTGGGCATGAATGCACGTGCTGCACTGATGACCCGTGGCCTTGCAGAAATCACGCGACTGGGCATCATGCTTGGTGGCCGCAGTGAAACTTTCATGGGACTGACCGGGGTGGGTGATCTGATTCTCACCTGCACCGGTGACTTGTCGCGCAATCGTCAGGTCGGTCTCGGTCTGGCTGCGGGCAAATCACTGGATACCATCGTCACTGAATTAGGCCACGTGGCCGAAGGCGTTCGCTGCGTACGCGCTGTTCAGCAGATCGCGCAGCAACATCAAATTGAGATGCCGATTGTCGACGCCGTCGCGCGGGTGTTGTTTGAATCCGAAACACCCACAAAAGCCTTGCAACAGTTGCTCGCGCGCGAAGCGCGGGCCGAAGGCGTTTAAGGCCTTTCTCCCAGCTTCTGTCAGAGCGACGTGCCGAGCGCCTGCGGCCGGGCTCACGGCGCTTTGATTCGCAGTAATGTCAGCAGCGCCGAACTGTCTTTCAGTGCTTCAACCGCATGTGGAACGCCGCCCT
>CAZXDB010000089.1:0-8135 GCA_964639465.1 uncultured Bifidobacterium sp.
AAGCCAAGGACGGCGCCTACGTGCGCAAGCATTTCTTCGGCAAGGATCCCAAGGCGCTGGAGCTGGTCGCCAACATGTCGGACGACGATATTTGGCGCTTGCTTCGCGGCGGCCATGATCCGCACAAGATTTATGCGGCTTACAAAAACGCCCAGGAGCACAAAGGTCAGCCGACCGTTTTGCTGGTCAAGACCGTCAAAGGTTATGGCATGGGCAAATCCGGCGAGGCACGCAACACCGCGCACCAGACCAAGAAGCTTGATGATGTCGCCATTCGCGAAATGCGTGATCGTTTCGGTATTCCGATTCCTGACGATCAGCTGCATGACGTACCGTTTTACAAACCTTCCGACGATGCACCCGAGATGCAATATCTGCACGAGCGTCGCAAGCAGCTCGGCGGTTATCTGCCACAACGGCGTCGCAAGTCCGAAGACAATCTGCCGGTACCGGAGCTTGCCGCCTTTCAGGCGATGCTCGACCCGACTGCCGAAGGACGCGAGATCTCGACCACGCAGGCTTATGTACGCTTCCTGACAGTGCTGCTGCGTGATGCCAGCCTCGGTCCACGCGTCGTACCGATTCTGGTTGACGAGGCACGTACCTTCGGTATGGAAGGTTTCTTCCGTCAGATCGGTATCTTCAATCAGCAGGGTCAGCTGTATGAGCCGGTCGACAAAGATCAGGTCAGCTACTACCGCGAAGACAAGGCGGGTCAGATACTGCAAGAGGGTATTAACGAAGCCGGTGCGATGAGTTCCTGGATTGCTGCGGCCACCTCGTACTCGACCAATAACCGGGCGATGATCCCGTTCTATATTTTTTATTCGATGTTTGGCATGCAGCGTATCGGCGATCTGGCCTGGGCTGCGGGTGACATGCGCGCGCGTGGCTTTCTGCTGGGCGGTACCTCAGGACGCACCACGCTCAATGGCGAAGGCCTGCAGCATGAAGATGGTCACAGCCATGTGATGGCCTCGACCATTCCGAACTGCATGCCCTACGATCCGACATTCGCGCATGAAGTCGCCGTCATCATGCACGATGGCTTGAAGCGCATGATCGAAAAACAGGAAGATGTGTTTTATTACATCACTCTGATGAATGAAAACTACAGCCATCCGGGTCTCAAACCGGGTCAGGAAGAGGGCATCCTGAAAGGCATGTATTTGCTGCAGCCATCAACGGTGAAAAAAGCCAAGCAGCGTGTGCAGCTGATGGGCTCCGGCACCATTTTGCGTGAAGTAATTGCTGCAGCCGAGCTGCTGGCAAAAGACTGGGATGTGACCGCTGATATCTGGTCGGCACCTTCCTTCACCTTGCTGGCGCGTGACGGTCAGGATGCTGAACGCTGGAACCTGCTCAACCCTACCGCGAAAAAATCACGGGTGCCATTTGTTACACAATCCCTGCAGGGTAGTGAAGGTCCGATCATTGCCGCCACCGACTACATGCGTACCTATGCTGAGCAGATTCGTGCGTTCATGCCGGTCGGCCGCACGTACAAAGTGCTGGGTACCGATGGTTTTGGTCGTTCCGATACCCGCGCCAAACTGCGTGAGTTCTTTGAGGTAAATCGTTACTTTGTCGCGATTGCTGCACTGAAGTCGTTGGCAGATGTTGGCAGTATTGATGCCTCGATCGTGGCAAAAGCGATTGAAAAATACGGACTGGATCCGAATAAACCCAATCCAGTCACTTTGTAAAATGCTGGCACTGAACTGATGTTCTGATTTTCTTTCGAAACCCGGTGGCATTGAACGAAGAACCTGCCCGAAAATTTTTGCCACCGGAGTGACCGCGTCATAAAAATAAGCAGGGGGAGATATGCGGTTGTTTGAAGTAAAAATGCCGGAGATGGGCGATGTCGGAGCAATTGTCGTCACCGAGGTGTTAGTTCAGGCAAACCAGCCCGTGGCTTTTGAGCAGCCACTCATAACGGTTGAGACGGACATGGCTACGCTGCAATTGCCTAGTCCGCGTGCCGGTATCGTGCACG
Organism: uncultured Bifidobacterium sp.; assembly: GCA_964639465.1. Lineage (GTDB taxonomy): Bacteria > Pseudomonadota > Gammaproteobacteria > Burkholderiales > Burkholderiaceae_D > Pernthalerella. The sequence goes on from CAZXDB010000089.1 coordinate 2,000, forward strand.
AAGTCAGGGTGGACGCCGGTAACAAGCTGCACGAAGGATCTCTGGTCGTGATCCTGAGGGAAGCACAGGCGGACGATCCTGTGGCCGGTAAACTTCTGCCCGCGACCGTGCCTGAGATGGGTGAGCTTCGTCATCATTTATCGCTGAAGGTCATCGAGTTGATGGTGCGAGTCGGTGACGAAGTACAACGCGGACAGTCACTGGTGACGCTCGAAGGGGATGATTTTCTGGTTGAAGTACCGAGCGAATACAACGGTATCGTTCGTGAGATGAAGGTAAAACTACGCGACCGGATTTCTCCGGGCGCGGTGTTTCTGATGATCGAAGAAACGCAAGACGCTGCATCATCCCTTTAAGGTGCCAACAATTCAGCAGCCGTCACAGTGACTGTTGACAAAAAATAGGAAAAACGGAGCAACAACATGAGTCAAGTAGAAATCAAGGTGCCTGACATCGGCGACTTCAAAGAAGTTGAAGTGATCGAGTTGCTCGTCAAACCGGGCGATACCGTCAAAGCTGAGCAGTCGCTGATCACTGTCGAATCTGACAAAGCCAGCATGGAGATTCCCAGCAGCCAGGGCGGCGTCGTTAAAGAATTGAAAGTCAAAATCGGCGACAAGGTCGCCGAAGGTTCGCTGGTCCTGATACTGGAAGCGAGTGCAGAGACTGCTGCAGTGGCAGCAGCGCCAAGTGCGCCGGCTGCACCTGCCGCATCATCGCCAGCACCGGTTGCTGCACCAGCTCCTGCGCCAGTACCCGCACCAGCACCGCAAGCAGCGCCTGCACCTGCCGCAGCGCTGGTCAATACCCATGGCCAGAAAGCTCATGCGTCACCCTCCGTGCGTAAATTCGCGCGCGAGCTGGGTGTTGAACTTGCGCGCGTCAACGGCTCCGGCCCCAAGGGCAGGATACTGCTGGAAGATGTGCAGAGTTTTGTCAAAGGTGTGATGTCAGGCAGTAGTTCTGCTCCGGCCGCGGCGGGTGCTGGCATGGGCATGTCCCTGCTGCCTTGGCCGTCGCTGGATTTCTCGAAATTCGGCGACACCGAATTGCAACCGCTTTCCCGGATCAAGAAAATCAGCGGTCCCAATTTGCATCGCAACTGGGTGATGATGCCGCATGTAACGCAGTTCGATGATGCCGACATCACCGAGCTGGAAGAATTCCGCAAGAGCGCCAACGACTCGCTGGCTAAATCGGGTATCAAGCTCACCATGCTGGCTTTCGTGATCAAGGCCAGCGTCTCTGCGCTGAAAAAATTCCCGGCGTTTAATGCGTCACTCGACGCCGCCGGTGAAAATTTGATTCTCAAGCACTACTATCACATTGGGTTTGCAGCCGACACGCCAAACGGTCTGGTCGTACCCGTGGTGAAAAACGCGGATAAAAAAGGCGTCGCCGAAATTGCCAAAGAAATGGGCGAGCTTTCTGCACAGGCGCGTGAAGGCAAACTCAAACCTGCCGACATGCAGGGCGCAAGCTTCACGATTTCATCGCTCGGCGGTATTGGTGGCACTAAATTCACGCCCATCATTAATGCGCCGGAGGTTGCGATCCTGGGCTTGTCGAAGTCAGCGATTCAGCCCGTATGGGATGGCAAGCAGTTTGTGCCGCGCCTGATCATGCCGCTGTCCTTGTCCTACGATCATCGCGTCATTGATGGCGCCATGGGTGCGCGTTTCATCGTGCATCTCAGCGAAGTGCTGGCGGATATGCGTAAAACTTTGCTGTAAGCCGCAACGATGACTACTTGCGTTGTCGTCAAAAAAAATGACGAAATTGCGATTGCCGCGGATTCGCTGGTGACGTTTGGCGATACCCGGCTCTCGCAAGCCTACGAGTTGAACGACAAGATCTTCCCGGTCGGGCAATCATTCGTATCGCTGGCAGGCACAACGGCCCATTTCCCGGTGATGAAAAAGCTGCTGACGGACATGGGTGAGGAATGCCAGCTATCGACGCGCGAACAGGTCTTTGAAACCTTCACTCGCGTTCATCAGATACTGAAAGAAAAATACTTCCTCAACACCAAAGAGGAAGAAGATGATCCCTATGAATCTTCACAGATCACCGCACTGATCGCTAACCCGCATGGCATTTTCGGCGTGTACTCGTATCGCGAAGTCTTCAGTTTCGATCGTTTCTGGGCGATCGGCAGCGGCAAGACCTTTGCGCTGGGCGCAATGTATGCCGCTTATGCATCGCTGGGATCAGCAAAAGAAATCGCCGAACTGGGCGTATCAGCAGGTGCGGAGTTCGACAAGAGTTCGTCACTGCCTTGCCGGGTGATCAGTTTCGCCATGCAAAAATAACGGAGTACAGACATGAGTACGATAGAAATTCGCGTTCCCGATATCGGCGACTTTAAAGAAGTCGAAGTCATTGAACTTCTGGTCAAGCCCGGCGACACGATCAAGCCCGAGCAATCGCTGATCACGGTGGAGTCCGACAAGGCCAGCATGGAAATTCCCAGCAGCCACAGCGGTGTCGTCAAAGAGCTGAATGTAAAAATAGGTGACAAGATCGCTGAAGGCTCGCTGATCCTGATGCTGGAAATCAGCGAAGCAGCAGCAGGCGCAGCACCGGCAGCACCCTCAGCCACCACTGCGCAAGCGTCTGCATCTGCGCAGTCGCCTGCAGCAACCAGCCCAGCGGCGCCTGCAGCAACGCCCTCAGCACCGCCATCAGAAATTCCGACTCCGGTCGCTGCCAGTTTCAATGGCAAGGCCGATATCGAATGCGACACCTTGGTTCTGGGAGCCGGTCCCGGTGGATACACGGCGGCCTTCCGTGCAGCCGATCTGGGTCAGAAAGTTGTGCTGGTCGAACGTTACGCGTCGCTCGGTGGTGTTTGCCTCAATGTCGGCTGCATTCCATCAAAAGCTTTGCTCCATGCTGCGAAAGTGATTACCGAAGCCGAAGAGATGTCGCACTTTGGTGTGAACCTGTCGCAGCCGCAGATTGATTTGCCCAAACTGCGTGGCTGGAAAGAAAGCATCATCAAAAAACTCACCGGTGGTTTGTCCGGTCTGGCCAAAGCCCGCAAGGTTCAGGTCATCACGGGTAAAGGTGCTTTTGCTTCCTCCAATACTCTGGTGGTTGACACTGCGGAAGGCAGCAAGACCATTGCCTTCAAGAGCGCGATCATTGCCGCTGGCTCATCTGTTGTAAAGATTCCGGGCTTCCCGTACGACGACCCGCGTCTGATCGACTCCACCGGTGCACTTGAGTTGCGTCAGATTCCCAAGCGCATGCTGGTCATTGGCGGCGGCATCATTGGCCTGGAAATGGCTTGCGTGTATGACGCACTGGGCGCCAAGGTGAGTGTGGTTGAATTTGCCGATGGGCTGATTCCTTCGGCTGACCGCGACATCGTCAAACCGCTGCACAAGCGCATCGAGAAGCGCTATGAAGCGATCATGCTCAAAACCAAGGTCACCAAACTTGAAGCCCGCGCCAATGGTCTGCTCGCGACCTTCGAAGGCGATGCCGCACCGAAAGAGCCGCAACTGTATGACATGGTTCTGCTTGCCGTCGGCCGTCGTCCGAACGGCAAAGATATCGCTGCCGAAAAAGCCGGTGTCATCGTTACCGAGCGCGGCTTCATTCCGGCAGACAAGCAGCAGCGAACCAACGTGCCGCATATCTTCGCCATCGGCGATATTTGCGGTGATCCGATGCTAGCGCACAAAGCCACCAACGAAGCGAAAGTCGCCGCCGAAGTCATCGCCGGCCACAAGGTGGCATTCGATGCGATGACCATTCCTTCCGTTGCATATACCGACCCAGAGATTGCATGGATGGGCGTCACCGAAAATGAGGCTAAAGCCAAAGGTATCCCCTACGAGAAAGCCAGCTTCCCGTGGGCTGCATCGGGCCGGGCATTGGCGATGGGGCGTGAAGATGGTCTAACCAAACTGCTGTGGGATCCGACCACCAAACGCATTATCGGCGCCGGTATCGTCGGTGTGAATGCCGGCGAATTGCTAGCCGAGACCGTACTGGCGATGGAAATGGGCGCGGATCTGGAAGATCTTGCACTCACCATTCATGCGCACCCGACCTTGTCCGAGACGCCGATGTTTGCGGCGGAGATGGGCTTGGGGAGTATTACGGATTTGTATATTCCAAAAAAATAAACCTTCTTTCCCTTCCCCAAAACGGCCTGCCATTGCGCAGGCCGTTTTGCTTTCCGGGTGTACTAGTTTCTATTGTTACAGGAACCAGGCGTGTTATGTCAGTTCCTCAAGACTCACCTGGCCCATAAAGTTTTTTGGAGCAGTCTATCTAGGGAGGGGATATGAATTCAGCAAATGTGGCAAGGCTTACTGAAGGGATGAGTCTCGCGGATATTCAGGGTGAAATGAGTAAGTTAGGGAATTTTCGTTCACCGCCTTCGCAGTACCACACGATGGAAAATGGGGTGGAAGTTGTGTACGTAAAAAAATCTGGTCCGCAAGAAAAATTGAAGCGACTGGTTATGTCAGAGGATATGAAAGTGGACCAAGCGAGACCGCTTTCCAATCTAATTTTGACTGCATGCAAAAAAATAGGCGTCGATTCTTCAGATAGAGATTATCAAAATATTCGTGAAGCGCTCATTAATGGAAATGGGGGTTTTCATGCGGAGATGATCAACTTGGCCACGCAAGAGGCGATATTTCAGCATGTTAAAAAACATGGATTTTGAGAAATTTAAAAATAAAAATTTCTGGACTTAACTGTAAAAAAATATTTTTTGACGGTGATATTTATGGAAGTAAAAATATATAAAAATACATCAAGCGAAGGTATCAGGAATGCAATCAGTGGATTTGGTCGATTTTCCAGTATCGAAATTGAGGAAAAGAACGATGTTACTCAAGGTAAATTTTTAATTTTCCGTGAGATCGGTCTGTTAGAAAGTTTTCACCGGCTTATTTTTAAAAGTAAAGAAAATTTGGAAATTAGTAGAAAAAATAGTCAGAAATTTTTGTATGAATTTTCAAAAAATAGACCAGATATTCAAAAATTACTTGGTAGTTCAATTTTTGAAAAAGAATATTGGACAGTGAGAGAGTTAAGGGAAAAATTAAAAATAAAAACTAATTTCGTTCGACGTGAAAAAAATAATGATCTGTTACAGACTCCGTGGACTTCGGAAAGTAAGGTTGGTGTAATCGATGCGAAAATTTCTAACATTAAAGCTAATTACGTAATAAGCTGGATTACAACAGATTCTGATAAATTTGAATTCAAAAATAAACTTAATGTCAACTCAAAAAACGGGGATTCAAAGGAAGTCATTTCGGTTTTGCATCAGCATCATCCCAACGTAAATCAGCTCCGATCGGCTTACAAAAACGCGTTGGAAGGTGCTGTCGGTAAAGTAGTTATCAGCCCTATTGTTGATGTGCCGGTCGATAAAATTAAAGACAGGCAGCCAGAGTATGCGGTGGGTTCCGGCATCTACGACGTGTATTCAGATGACAGTATCCGAATTCTTCTGGAGGAAATTGACGCGGCTGTCCTAAATAATAACAATATTGAATCCGTGACAATTGCGAGAGGTGGCGGCCCGGATGTGAGATTTCTACCTCGCGTTGTGGGGCAGCGTGCAATTTTAGATGAAGAGAAAAGACGGGATGTTGAAAATCAGAGCACAAATTTGCCACCGATGCCTGATAGTCTGAAGCTCATCAAGAGTGAGATGGAGGAGCGGTTGCAAGTCCAGGCCACTGGACTTGAGGACATCAGTTTTGACAAAACTAGGTTGGAGGGTGTTAAGACATGTTTCGCCCCTGCGGAGAAGCTGAATGCTAATGTGGCTTTTTTGGATATTTCGTCAATTTCTCGCAGTTCGCAGGAATTGAAAAAATCAGGAAAGACAGAATTGGCGCGGATTTGGGATCTTTGCTCTAACGAGCGTTTTGTTACTAAAAGCGAGGTTGACACGATTGTAAAAGACACACAAACCAAATGGAACATTAAAGCGTTCGAGCTTCCTGCCTGTGAATTGCCCGCGGCGCGGGTCATTTCAATGGAAAGGCCATCAGATTCAGTGAACGTATGGCATCAAGAGAAGGAATTTTTCAAGCAGCACCTACAAAATCTTCATGGTCAGATTGTCATTGAGATTGATGACAGAGTTTCATTG
>CAZXDB010000090.1:0-8131 GCA_964639465.1 uncultured Bifidobacterium sp.
TCAAACGACCAATTTGTACAGTGGTTGAAAAATGCGTAGACATTCGATTTCCTTATGAAGTGGGGGTGTGTACAGCAGATTATTGAGCTGATCATCGTGGTGAATAAACATAAAAATGCTTATCAAGAGAGCTCGGAAATCTAGTAACGAAATTAAGGAATTTGTCTCAATGCTTTTCACGTCACTCGAAAAAAATCGATATCAATGACTGAAATATTCGATGATCGATCAGGGTGCGATGTAATTAAAGAGCATGTCTTTGGTGTTCAGGCGGGTGCGGTGTGTGCGATGGTGGAAAAGCTATCGCGCGACAATATGTACAGCTTCCGCACTCTGGTGGTGCGCAGTCTGGTGGTTTGAGTCTGGCGAGGATGGGAAGCTTATTTAAGCTTTGGTGGGCAGGATGTTGTCGTGACGGTCGAGCGACTTACTCCACCGTCACCGACTTGGCCAGATTGCGCGGCTTGTCGACATCCGTGCCGCGTGCCAGTGCGGTGTGGTACGCGAGCAGCTGCAGTGGTACCACATGCAGTATCGGTGAGAGCAGGCCATAGTGCTCCGGCAGCCGGATCACGTGGATTCCCTCGCTGGAGGCGATGCGAGAATCGGCGTCGGCGAAAACGTACAGCTGCCCACCCCGTGCGCGGACTTCCTGCATGTTCGATTTGAGTTTTTCGATCAGCGCATCATTCGGCGCGACCGTCACCACGGGCATATCTTCGGTGACGAGCGCCAGCGGGCCGTGTTTGAGTTCGCCGGCCGGATAGGCTTCAGCGTGGATATAGGAAATTTCCTTCAGCTTCAGCGCGCCTTCCAGTGCGATCGGGTAGTGCAGACCGCGCCCCAAAAAGAGTGCATTTTCTTTTTTGGCGAACGCATCAGCCCACGCAATGATTTGCGGTTCGAGGGCCAGTACCGATGACAGTGCCACGGGCAGATGTCGCAGGTTTTTCAGATGGGCTGCCGCTTGTTCATCACTGAGCCGCCCACGAACCTGTGCCATTGTGAGCGTGAGCAAAAAAAGTGCAGCGAGCTGTGTGGTGAAGGCTTTGGTCGATGCGACACCGATTTCCACGCCGGCGCGCGTCAGATAAGCGAGACTGGTTTCGCGCACCATCGCTGAAGTGGCGACATTGCAGATGGCGAGTGAGTGCTTATGGCCGAGTTCCTTCGCGTATTTCAGTGCTGCCATGGTGTCGGCAGTTTCGCCGGACTGCGAGATCACGACGACCAGTGCGCGCGGATTGCTGGCAGGCTGTCGGTAACGATATTCGCTGGCGATTTCAACTTGAGTCGGCAGGCCAGCCACTGCTTCGAGCCAGTATTTTGCTGTCATGCCCGCGTAGTAGCTGGTGCCACAGGCAAGAATTTGTATCGCATCGATATCAGCGAAGATTTCGGCAGCATTTTTTCCGAACAGGTCGGTGCCGAATCCGAGTACACCTTCGAGCGTGTCGCTGATGGCGCGCGGCTGCTCGAAGATTTCTTTCTGCATGTAGTGACGGTAAGGGCCGAGATCGATTGCGCCCGAGTAGGCATTGACGGTCTGGGCGGTACGTTCCACCGGCTGATCGTTCAGGTCCGAAATACGAACACCCGAGAGCTGCACGTCAACGACATCGCCTTCTTCAAGATAAATGATCTGATCGGTGGTGCCTGACAAGGCCATTGCATCGGATGCAAGAAAATTTTCGCCCTGACCCAGACCCACGACCAGCGGACATCCCTGGCGTGCGCCGATCACGCGCTGTGGTTCATCCTTGCAGAAAACCGCAATTGCAAAGGCGCCATGCAGTCGCTTGACGGCAGTTTGCACGGTACGCAGCAGATCGCCGTCATACAAGTCATTGACCAGATGCGCAATGACTTCGGTGTCGGTCTGTGATTCGAAAACATAACCGCGCCCGTTCAGCTCGCGGCGCAGTTCTTCATAATTTTCGATGATGCCGTTGTGGACGATGGCTATAAGCACATCACCGTCTTTACCGGAAAAATGCGGGTGGGCGTTATTGGTGGCTGGCGCGCCGTGTGTTGCCCAGCGCGTGTGGGCAATGCCGGTTTGTCCGGTCAGCTGTGTGTCGGCGACTTGCGTTTCAAGTTCGGCCACGCGCGCGACGCTGCGTGATCGTTTGAGTCCTTGTTGATGTACGGCGACGCCACAGGAATCATAGCCGCGATACTCGAGACGTTTGAGACCCTCAATCAGGATGGGGACGATGTCGCGCTGGGCGACGGCTCCGACGATACCGCACATGGGAAATCCTATTTTTTCTGTTTGACAGGCCGCTGCCAGCCCGTAATGCTGATTTGCTTTGCGCGCGAGACGGTGAGGCTATCGGCCGGCGCATCTTTGGTTAGTGTGGTGCCGGCGCCCAGCGTCGCGCCTTTGCCAACGGTCACTGGTGCGACCAGCTGCGTGTCGCTGCCGATGAAGGCATCGTCTTCGATGATCGTGCGGTGCTTGTTGGCACCATCGTAGTTGCAGGTGATGGTGCCGGCGCCGATGTTGACTCGTGAGCCGACGATAGCGTCCCCAATATAGGCGAGATGATTGGCTTTGCTGTGCGCACCCAACTGGCTGTTTTTGATTTCGACGAAATTGCCGACATGCGTATCAGCGCCGAGCTCTGTGCCGGGACGCAGGCGTGCATAAGGGCCAATTTGTGCCGCTGCACCGACGATAGCCTGGTCGATATGAGAGAAGGGCTTGATCATGGCTGCTTTGCCGATGCGCGCGTTGCTGATGACGCAATGCGCACCGATGGTTGCGCCATCGGCCAGTTCGACGCGGCCTTCAAAGACGCAGCCGACATCGATGCTGACATCACGTCCGCAGACCAGCTCGCCACGCACATCAATGCGCGCCGGATCGGCGAGCGTCACGCCTTGTTCGAGTAATTGATGGGCGACGTTACGCTGATGAATACGCTCGAGTTCCGCGAGTTGGACTTTGCTGTTCACGCCTAGCGTCTCCCAGACAAAGGCGGGCTGTGCCGATTCCACGGGAATCCCCTCGCTGACTGCCTGCGCGATGATATCGGTCAGGTAGTACTCCCCCTGAGCATTGTTATTTGACAGTTTCGTGAGCCACGACTTCAGTTCTCGGGTGGGGGCGATCAGAATACCGGTGTTGACTTCGCGGATCGCGCGCTCGGTATCGCTGGCGTCTTTTTGTTCGACGATACGCACGATACGGCCAGCGTCGCGCACGATGCGGCCATAACCGGTCGGATCGTCAAGTTCGACCGTCAGAACCGCCAGCTTTTCCTTGCCGGCCTGCCGGATGAGCGCCTGCAATGTGCCAGCATCCGTCAGGGGCACATCGCCGTAGAGCACCAGCGTTGGCTGATCATCCTGAAGGTGTGGAATGGCCTGCATGACGGCATGACCGGTACCGAGTTGAGGCTGCTGCAGCACGAATTGCAAATCGTCTGCAGCGAGACGGGTGGGAACAGCATCCCCCCCATGGCCGTAAACGACGCAGCAGGCCGCCGGTTTGAGGCTGCGTGCGGTACCAATGACATGCGAGAGCAGTGGCTTGCCGGCCAGCGGATGCAGGACCTTGGGCAGGTCGGACTGCATGCGCTTTCCCATGCCGGCAGCGAGGATGACAACGTTCATAGGCAGACCTTGGAGAGGTGCAAAATTTTAGCATGCACCCTGTGAGCGCCAGCACGGCAAGCTGGCGGATTATCTGGAATTTTGGCGGCGCTCAATCGCTGTCAGTGCTTTGGAGTTGTAGCTGAATGACATTCACCGGCGCGCTGTTGCTCGCGCACGGCTCTTCATCAAAGGCGATATCGCCATCGCTACGAGGCAAACCTGTGGCCTCTAGGCTGACAAAATCAAATAGTGATCTGTCCATCAGATGCGAAGGCACGACGGTGGACAGTGACGAGAAAATATTTTCCACGCGACCAGGAAATTTTTTCTCCCATTCGCGCAGCATATTTTTGATTTGCTTGCGCTGCAGATTTTCCTGACTGCCGCACAGATCGCAGGGGATGATAGGGAATTTTTTCAGCGCTGCATAACGTTCAGTGTCCGCTTCCTGGACATAAGCCAGCGGACGAATCACGATGTGGCGGCCATCATCGGATTGCAGTTTGGGCGGCATGCTTTTGAGTTTGCTGCCAAAAAACATGTTCAGGAAGAAGGTTTCCATGATGTCATCGCGATGATGACCGAGCGCGATTTTGGTGGCGCCCAACTCATCGGCCACCCGATAAAGAATGCCGCGTCTCAGACGCGAGCAGAGTGAGCAAGTAGTCTTTCCTTCGGGGATGACACGCTTGACGATACTGTAAGTATCTTGGGTTTCGATATGAAAGGGCACATTCAGGCTGCGCAGGTAGGCCGGTAGTACATGCTCGGGAAAATTGGGTTGCTTCTGATCGAGATTGACGGCAACGATATCAAAATGTATCGGCGCACGCTCGCGCAGGGTGAGCAGTATATCGAGTAGCGCATAGCTATCCTTGCCGCCGGACAAACAGACCATCACGCGGTCGCCGTCTTCGATCATATTGAAGTCGCCAATCGCCTGACCGACCTGACGGCACAAGCGCTTGTGCAGCTTGTTGTTTTCGTAGGCCGCTTTCTCGGCCTGACGAGCAGTCAGACCTGCCTCCGTTTCAGTGGCGTGCGCAGCAGGGGCTTCCATTTACTGATCCTTGATGTGAAAAATTTCAACGCCAACGGATTCGCAGTCCGTGTAGACATCCGGCTTGCGGGTCGACACCTGCGCGCCACGCACTTTGGGGTGCACCAGCAAGGCACGGGCAATGTCGTCACACAGCGTTTCCTGCAGTTGAATGTGGCCGCGCGCGACGCGTTCTTCAATGGTGAACCGTATGAAATCATAATCGACAACTTCGCTCAGATCATCCATAGATGGCGTGGATGCAGCGAGGGGAATAAAGAGATCTACGTTGAAGATCACGCGCTGTTCCGCTTTTTTTTCAAAATCATGAACGCCGATATTGCTCATGACCTGATAGTCACGCAGAAATAGACGGCGACAGTCAGTGAGTCGCGGATGGAATAACAAAGAGGTCATGACAGTTTAATGAGTAAAAAATGGTTTTATGTCGCAAGGAACATGACGTCCCGCTGCGTGGGTATCAAATGCTGGCCACCATCGACCACCAGGATCGTTCCAGTCACGGCTTGCGCCCGCGCGAGATAGCAGACGGCTTCTGCGATGTCGTCAGGTTTGCTGCTCTTGCCCAGGGGCGTTTGCTGGTGGGCTTTGGAGAAACCTGCTTCCGTCTGATCGCCCGATACCAAGGTGAGTCCCGGTGCTACACCCACCACCCGTACTGTGGGTGCCAGCGCCTGTGCGAGCACCGTGGTTGCGGTATGCAATGCTGCCTTGGACAAGGTGTAGGAGAGGAAGTCGGGGTTCAAATTCAGCAGTTTCTGATCCAGCAGATTGATCACTACGGACTGCTGGTCTGCTGGCGTCAGCGCATGAAGCGATTGGGCCAGAATGATCGGGGCGGCGAGATTTGCCTGCATGTGCGCATTGAGCATGGTGCTGTTGAAACTGCCTGCGTCATCAAATTCAAATAGTGACGCATTGTTGACAACGCAGCTGATTGGACCGAGCAGATTATTCGCGCGATGCAGCAACTGTTTTGCAGCGGATTCATCAGCGAGGTCGCCATCGATCAGCGCAGCCCGGCGGCCCAATTGTTCGATGGCACGTGCCGTATCGCGTGCATCGTCCAGCGAAGATCGGTAATGCACAACGATATCCCAGCCGTCCGCTGCCATACCCAGCGCGATGGCGCGCCCCAGTCTGCGAGCGGCACCGGTAATCAGAGCAATTTTTTGTGGAGCAGAGTTCATGTCAGGGTCCGATGTTTTTTTCGGGCGGCAGCAGGCTTGTGTGCCTTATACAATACGGGCTATGCCATTACCCGAGCCCTCTGCAGACGCACTGCTTGCGTCACGTGCGCTGGCGTCAGTGATACGAGACGACATCCGCGAGCATCACGACTGGATTCCTTTCGCCCGGTTCATGGAGCTGGCCTTGTATGCGAAGGATCTCGGTTACTACGCTGGTGGTTCGACCAAGCTGGGCAAAGAGGGGGATTTTACAACCGCCCCTGAAATCACGCCGCTGTTCGGTGAGACGATCGCGCGATTTGCCGTCGACAGCTTTGGCGCTGAACCCCTGACCGTGCTCGAGTTTGGTGCCGGTACCGGACGGCTGGCGCGGGATGTGCTGCAGTCTCTCGAGCGACAGGGAGTGACGGTTCGGGAATATCTGATCGTCGAGTTGTCCACTGAGTTGCGTGATCGTCAGCGTGAAATGCTGGCTGGTTTTGCACAGGTTCGATGGTTATCGGTGCCGCCACTGGCATTTTCAGGCCTGATTCTGGCCAACGAAGTCCTCGACGCAATGCCGGTGCATTTGCTGGTAAAGCAGCGGAATCGATGGCTGGAACGCGGTGTCAGCATCTCCGGAGAGCGCTTCATCTTCCAAGACCGGGAGGCCGATCCCGCTCTGGCCGATCAGATTGTCGGAGAGCGCAGCTTACCAGAAGGGTATCTGACTGAAGTGCATCCCCGTCAATGCGCATTTGTGCGTATGCTGGCCGACTTGCTGGTGTCGGGCGGTCGGGGTCTGGCCTTGTTGATTGATTATGGATTTCCGGCTCGCGAGTATTATCTGGCGCAAAGGGAGTTGGGTACGCTGATGTGTCATTACCGGCATCATGCGCATACGGATCCGTTTTATTTGCCCGGTCTGCAAGACATCACTGCGCATGTCGATTTCACCGCAATGGCGCTCGCTGCGCAGGAGGCCGGCTTGACGGTGGCGGCCTACATGAGTCAGGCGGAGTTTCTGATTGCGGCAGGGTTGACTGAATTGCTGACACAGACCTCACCCGAGGAAGCTCGCAATTGGTTGACACAGTCTCAGGCGATTCAGAAACTGACTTCGCCGGCCGAGATGGGCGAGTTGTTCAAAGTCCTGCTATTGAGTCAGGCAATAGATTTGCCAGAGCATTTGCTCAGATTTGACCGAAGTTACCGGCTGTAGGCTGCAGTTAATGCCAATATTTGTGTGTCGTGGTCTGGCTCTGTTGAGTGGGCTGCTTTTCTAAGGCACTTCATGTTTCGATGGTTGTTAACGATTTTCTTGGCGCTGGTGGTATTTAGTGCCATGTTGCCCTGGTTGGAAAAGCTGGGGGTTGGCCGATTGCCGGGAGATCTGCGGTTCAGTATGTTTGGCAAGACCTTCTTTTTGCCGTTTGCGTCCACTATCGTGGTGTCACTCGTCATTTTTCTTGTTGCGCGATTTATTTGAAAATCAATCATGATTCGTTGGGTTGCTGCAATTTTCGTGTTAATTAGCGTCTTTTATCCGCTTTTGCCTTTTCTTGGGCGGGTGGGCGTGGGCCGTTTGCCCGGGGATGTGCGGTTTCAGTGGCGGAGCGTGGTTTTCTGTCTGCCTTTCGGCTCGACCGTGCTGTGGTCTGCTATCGCCTTTCTGATCGCTAAGTTGGTGCGGCTGGCGTAAGTCCGCGCTTACGCTGCAGCCCGCCAAAGTCCGCATTGCAGGCCTCTGCTAGGGGTATTGCGGGCATTATTTCAATTGACAAAAACAATCTCCACACTTATAGTTTGCGGTTCCCTGCGGAGGGGTGGCCGAGTGGTTAATGGCAGCAGACTGTAAATCTGCCCTCTTGCGAGTACGCTGGTTCGAATCCAGCCCCCTCCACCAGGTGGCAAGCCGTTTTCGGTGAGGCCAAGGCTTGAGCAGTGGTAGTGAACGAGGTCGGTCACCCTAGCGGGTGTAGCTCAATGGTAGAGCTGAAGCCTTCCAAGCTTATGACGAGGGTTCGATTCCCTTCACCCGCTCCAGAGTTTTTGTTGGACGTGCCCTGGTTGATCTGGGCGGCGGGCAACAGGCAGCCCTTGTAGCTCAGTGGTAGAGCACTCCCTTGGTAAGGGAGAGGCCACGTGTTCAATCCACGTCAAGGGCACCAGATTCGTTTTGATTTTGTCGGTATTAGTCGGGCGCGTGCCTGAACATTCTCATCAAATAGTTAGGAGTGCAAGATGGCAAAAGGCAAGTTTGAGCGGACCAAACCGCACGTGAATGTGGGCACGATTG
>CAZXDB010000091.1:0-7914 GCA_964639465.1 uncultured Bifidobacterium sp.
CTGCTGTGATGCGATTTCTCGCTGACCGTCCTGCTGAAAAGGAAACCTTCGTGCTGGCGAAGATCTTTAAATTTTCTTTGCCAGAACCTCTGCCAGCCCAATATAGGAAGCCGGTGTCATCGCCAGCAGCTGATCCTTTGCTTCTTGGGGAATCGCGAGTTTGCCAATGAAGTCTTGTAGCGCTTCTTTCGAAATGCCCTTGCCGCGGGTCAGTTCCTTGAGCTGTTCGTAAGGATTTTCAATGCCATAGCGGCGCATGACCGTCTGCACAGGCTCGGCCAGTACTTCCCAGCTTTGATCAAGATCTTCAGCAATTCGTGCCGTATTGACTTCCAGTTTATTCAGACCGCGCAGGCAGCTGTCATAGGCGAGCAGCGCATAGCCCAAGCCCACCCCGATATTGCGCAAGACGGTGGAATCGGTCAGGTCACGCTGCCAGCGTGACACGGGCAATTTTTCTGCCATGTGTTTCAGCACCGCGTTGGCCATGCCCAGATTGCCTTCGGAGTTTTCGAAATCAATCGGATTGACTTTGTGCGGCATGGTCGAGGAACCGATCTCGCCGGCTTTCGTGCGCTGTTTGAAATACCCCAGCGAGATGTAGCCCCAGATATCGCGATTCAGGTCGAGCAGTATAGTGTTGGTACGGGCAAAGGCATCAAACAGTTCGGCCATGTAATCGTGCGGCTCGATCTGGATAGTGTAGGGATTGAATGTCAATCCCAGCCGGTTTTCAACCACTTGGCGAGAAAACGCTGACCAGTCAAAGGACGGATACGCCGATAGATGCGCGTTGTAATTGCCGACGGCGCCATTCATTTTGCCAAGGATGCTAACGCTGGCGATGCGCAGCCGGGCGCCCTGCAGGCGCGCGACCACATTTGCCATTTCCTTGCCCAGTGTGGTCGGGCTGGCCGGTTGTCCGTGAGTGCGGGACATCATGGGCACGCTGGCGTTCACGTGGGCGAGCTCGGTTAACTTCGCAATGATGTCGTCGAGCGCCGGCAACATGACGGTATCGCGCGCAGCTTTGAGCATCATGCCGTGCGAGGTGTTGTTGATATCTTCGGAAGTGCACGCGAAATGGATGAATTCTGCGGCAGCGATCAGCTCCGGCAGATGGCTGACTTTTTCTTTCAGCCAGTACTCCACCGCTTTGACATCATGGTTGGTGGTCGCTTCAATCGCCTTGATGCGTGCGGCGTCTTCTTCCGAGAAGTTCGTAGCCAGCTGGTTCAGCAAGGTCGTTGCTTGTAGGGAGAAAGGTTTCAGCTCCGCGAATCCCGCTTCGGACAATGCAATCAGCCAGGCAATTTCTACTTTGACGCGGTGATGCATGAAGCCGGCTTCGGACAGAATCGGGCGCAGCGCCCCGGTTTTTGATGCATAGCGACCGTCAAGAGGGGACAGAGCAGACAGAGAGGAAAGTTGCATTTTGGGAAGAGCCGAGGGTCGGCGGAGGTGATCCGAAAAGACGCGCATTTTACCATCAGGGCCATCCTTGGATTTTCAGGGCTTTCGGTCTGCCGGGTTCACTGCAGGTGATTTTTCCGGGGCATAAAATGCCGTTTTTTCAGTACCTTCCGGATGCTATAATCCGCGTCCCAAAATCGTGACCAAATTCCCATGAAACTGATTGGATCACTCGCCAGTCCTTATGTGCGCAAAGTCCGTATCGTAATGGCGGAAAAAAAGCTCGACTATGAACTCATTCTTGAGGATGTGTGGTCACCCGCCTCTACCATCGCGCTGTCCAATCCACTGGGCAAAGTACCTTGCCTGATTATGGAAGACGGCGGCGCCATGTTTGATTCACGCGTGATCGTCGAATATCTGGACACGATGTCGCCGGTCGGCAAACTGCTGCCCAATCAGGGTCGCGAGCGTGCCAGTATCAAGTGCTGGGAAGCGCTTGCTGATGGCGTGCTGGATGCGGGTATTCTGATTCGGCTGGAGCGCACACAGCGACCTGCCGAACGGCAAAGCGATCCCTGGGTAGAGCGTCAGTTCGGAAAAATTCACGAAGGTCTGCGTGCCATGTCGCGCGGCCTGGGTGACGGTACGTTTTGCGTCGGTCCGCATTTGTCACTGGCGGATATTGCAGTCGGATGCGCGCTGGGCTGGTTGGCGTTTCGTTTCCCCGAGATTAACTGGCGCGAGGAGCATCCCAATCTTGCGCGCTTATTCGACAAGCTCTCCGACCGACCATCGTTCCGTGACTCGGTGCCTGTCGCGTGAGTCCTGAAGCGCTGTAAAAAAAAGCCCTCGACCGAGGGCTTTTTTTATGGCGGCCTCGACCTAGACTTTACGATGGGGATCGTTGTTTGAAAACGCGGTCAACGATTTGACATCTCACTCGTCAGCCATTTGCGATTGCAGGTAATTCTCGAGACCGATTTTCGCAATCAGATCTTTTTGTGTTTCCAGCCAGTCGATATGTTCTTCAGTGTCGTCCAGAATATGCTGGAACAACTCGCGTGATACATAGTCGCGGGCTGTTTCGCAGGCAGCGATACCGTCTTTGACCGTTTGCTGAGATATTTTTTCCAGCTGCAGATCGCAGTCGAGCATCTCGGGCGTGTTCTCGCCCACCATCAGTTTATGCAGTGCCTGCAGATTCGGCAGACCATCGAGCATCAGAATACGGTCGATCAGCTGGTCCGCATGTTTCATCTCGCCGATCGATTCGGCATATTCTTTTTTACCGAGCTTTTCGAAACCCCAGTGCTTGTACATGCGCGCATGCAGAAAGTACTGGTTGATAGCGGTCAGTTCGTTGGTGAGCTGGTCATTGAGCAGCTTGATGATATTGGGATCACCTTTCATGGGGGCCTCTGTGCGGTGGGTTGAATGCGGTGTTGAGAAAAACGTAGCGCATCTTACCGCAGCATCGCTTCAAAGTCCGACATCTGATGTCATTTCGTTATTGCGAATCATTGTGCTGTTGCGAACGATTCGCAAACAAAGCTCATGCCAAATGTCAGCGCCGAACGATTAGGCTTGCGAGTAAACCGGTGTGACGCTATGCCGGCAATGGGGCCAGCAGGAACGGGTGTGCGACGGAAGAAAGAGAACGGGGTGGTCAGGCAGGAACCAGTTCACGACGCAGCGTCGTGAAACGGGTCGTCGTCTCTTCACGGCGTTCGCGCACCAGCGTTTTTGCGCTGGGAATGCATTTGCCACAGCAGGTGCCGACATTAAGTTGGGCGCGAATTTCTGCAAGCGAGCTCGCCCCCGCATCCACGGCAGCGCGGATGGCTCGGTCAGACACATTGTGGCAAACGCAGACAATCATGAGGAACCCGTGATGTGTAAATGCGAACAATTCTTGTTTAGATTATTGACGAAGCGCGGGGCAATTGCAAGCAGTATTTCCAGAGAATTTCCTGGCCTCGTTGGCACCGGAAACAGCCGGCAGAATTCCGGCCCGGAGGAGGCTAGGCGGGCTGGAAGGCTTCGGCGATGATCCCGCCGCCTAGGCAAACATCACCGTCATACAGTACCGCCGATTGCCCCGGAGTGACCGCCCACTGCGCCTCTGGAAATTGCAAACGGAAGCCGGTGCCGGGCAGCTGCGCATGAATGCAGGCAGTATCGGCCTGACGGTAGCGGGTTTTGGCAGCGACCGGGCCATCGGCCGGTGCTGATCCGGCGATCCAGCTGACCTGATCCGCCGACAGCCCGGCCGACAGCAGCCAGGGGTGGTCATGGCCCTGAACCACAAACAGGGTGTTGGTAGCGATGTCCTTGCGAGCCACGTACCAGGCTTCATGATTGCCGTCGTCACTGCGATGCTTGCGGCTGCCGCCCAGACCGATGCCCTTGCGCTGTCCCAGGGTGTAGAAGGACAGGCCGACATGCTCGCCCACAGTCTCCCCTGTCGGCGTCATCATCGGGCCGGGGCGGAAGGACAGGTAGCGGTTCAGGAATTCGCGGAAAGGACGCTCGCCGATGAAGCAAATGCCAGTCGAATCCTTCTTTCGGGCATTCGGCAGAGCCAGCTCGTCGGCGATACGGCGGATCTCAGTTTTGTGCAGCTCACCCAGCGGAAACAGCGTGCGCGACAACTGCGACTGGTTTAGGCGGTGCAGGAAATAGCTCTGGTCTTTGCTGGCGTCGATTGCCTTGAGCAATTCAAAGCGGCCGTCGCTCTCGCGTACCCGCGCATAGTGGCCGGTGGCGATCAGGTCGGCGCCGAGATGGATGGCGTGATCGAGAAACGCCTTGAATTTGATTTCGGCATTGCAGAGCACATCGGGATTGGGCGTGCGGCCCGCTTCGTATTCGCGCAAAAATTCGGCGAACACCCTGTCTTTGTACTCGCTGGCGAAATTGACGGCTTCAATATCAACGCCGACGACATCGGCAACGCTGACCGCATCAATCCAGTCTTGTCGTGTCGAGCAGTATTCGTCATCGTCATCGTCTTCCCAGTTTTTCATGAAAAGACCAATGACCTCATAGCCCTGCTGCTTCAGCAGCCAGGCGGCTACTGATGAATCCACGCCGCCGGACATGCCGAGCACGACGCGCTGTTTAGGCATAGCTGAATCCCGTCACGCTGGGGTGCGTGTAAATCAGCGACAAGGGGCTGCGCTTGCCGCCAAGGTAGTCGTCAATGCATTGCAGGACCAGAGGGCTGCGATGCATTTCCTGGGTGGCGATAACTTCTTCATAAGACATCCAGACGGCGCGAAGAATGCCGACATCCAGCGGCTGGTCATGCACGGCACCGACTTGCCCGCAAAAGGCAAAGCGCAGGTAAGTCACGTCTTCGCCTGTTCGTGTCGAGAGATAGCGCGACATATAAATGCCCACCAGTGCCTCGGGAGTGAATTCATGCGCGGTCTCTTCCAGTGCTTCGCGGCTGACTGCGGTGATCAGCGACTCCGCCGGGTCCAGATGACCGGCGGGCTGATTAAAGCGTATGCCATCACTGGTTTCTTCTTCGACCAGCAAAAATCGCTCGTCGCGTTCAATGATGGCGGCGACGGTGACGGAGGGTTTCCAGATATCGGACATGGTTTCTTTCAAAGCCCCGGCTTGCGGCGACCGCGCATTTTACTCCCGCCGATTACCGGCCTGCTGCCTGAGTCGCGTGCCCAGGTTGGGATGAATCAACGCACCTTTGCGTAGCAAGCGGCTAAGTCAGTGCAGAATGCCCGGTTCGGGGTACGTTTATTTTCAAATCGGAATGCTTTTTGTCGATGGTGGCTCACTCGCCAGTAAAACCGTACGACAATTCGATTTATTGATTTCCGTGTAAGATTCGGGCGCAATTTTTATTTTTTTGGAGAACTCCATGAAAATCGGCATTCCAGCCGAGACGCGGACGGGTGAAACGCGGGTTGCCGCCACACCTGAGACAGTGAAAAAACTGGTCGCCGCCAAACATCAGGTCATCGTGCAAGCTGGCGCGGGTATTGCCGCCAGTATTCCCGACGAGGCATTTGCTGCTGCCGGCGCCAGTCTGGGTTCGGCAGCCGATGCGTTGTCTGCCGATCTGGTCCTGAAAGTTCGAGCGCCTTCCGAAAGTGAGCGCACACAAATGACCTCCGGCAGCGTGCTGGTCGGCATGCTCAATCCCTTCGACGCCGACAATATTGCGTCGATGGCCAAATCCGGTCTCACGGCATTCGCACTCGAGGCTGCGCCCCGCATCACGCGTGCCCAGTCACTCGATGTATTGTCGTCACAGGCCAATATCGCCGGTTACAAAGCGGTGCTGATGGCGGCCAATGCTTACCAGCGCTTCATGCCGATGCTGATGACAGCCGCCGGCACCGTGAAAGCGGCCCGGGTGCTGATCATGGGTGTGGGTGTCGCCGGGCTTCAAGCCATTGCGACTGCCAAGCGCATGGGTGCCGTGATTGAAGCCTCCGATGTGCGTCCGCCGGTCAAGGAGCAGGTCGAGTCGTTGGGTGCCAAATTTATTGATGTGCCCTATGAGACCGACGAAGAGCGCGAGATCGCCAAAGGCGCGGGCGGCTATGCGCGTCCGATGCCCGAAGCCTGGATGAAACGTCAGGCGGCCTTGGTCCATGAGCGCGCCAAACTGGCCGACATCATCATCACCACGGCGCTGATCCCCGGCCGCAAGGCGCCGGTGCTGATCTCCGAAGAAACGGTCAAAGCAATGAAGCCGGGTTCCGTTATCGTCGACATGGCCGTTGAGCAGGGTGGTAACTGCCCCTTGTCCGAAGCGGGCAAGACGGTCGTCAAGCACGGCGTTACCTTGATCGGTGAAACCAATATTCCGGCTTTGTGTGCTGCTGATGCATCTGCACTGTATGCGCGCAACGTGCTGGACTTCCTCAAGCTGATTATCGACAAAGAAGGTGCACTCGCCATGGATCGCAGCGACGAAATCGTTGCAGCCACGCTGATGTGCACCGATGGCGAAGTTATTCGCAAGTAGGGGTTTTAATGCAACGTATTATGCTGCGCGCGAAAATTCATCGCGCGGCGGTCACGCAGTGTGACCTCAATTACGAGGGCTCTTGCGGGATTGACGAAGATCTGCTGGACGCAGCCGACATCCGCGAATTTGAAAAAATCGAGCTCTACAACGTCAATAATGGCGAGCGTTTTTCCACCTATGCAATCCGGGGCAAGCGCGGCAGTGGTGAAATATCGCTCAATGGTGCGGCTGCTCGTCTCGCGCATCTGGGTGATCTGATGATCATTTGTACTTATGCGCCGATGAGCGATGAGGAGATCGCCGCTTACCAGCCAAAGATTGTCTTTGTTGATGAAAAAAATGGCATTACCGGTCTCAAGCATCAGACGTGACCCTAGCAGACGCTAATTGAACAGACGCTTACTGTCTACGAACCAGAGGACATCATGGAAGTCAGTCATACCGTTATTAACTTAATTATTTTCGTGCTGGCGATTTATGTCGGCTATCACGTTGTCTGGACTGTGACGCCAGCCTTGCACACGCCGCTGATGGCGGTGACCAATGCGGTCTCGGCCATCATTATCGTTGGCGCGATGCTGGCGGCGGCATTGACCGAAGGCCCGGTGGGCCAGTTCATGGGCACGCTGGCCGTTGCGCTGGCTGCGGTCAATGTCTTCGGCGGATTTCTGGTGACTCAGCGCATGCTGGAGATGTTCAAGAAAAAAGAGCCCAAAGCGCTGGCTAAGAAAGAAGAGGCTGAATGATGAGCATGAATCTTGTCACCCTGTTGTATCTGCTGGCGTCGATCTGTTTCATTCAGGCGCTCAAGGGACTGTCCCATCCTTCAACTGCGCGTCAGGGCAATGCTTTCGGTATGGCCGGCATGGCGATTGCCGCGTTGACGACGATTGCTTTGATTTACAAACTCAAGGCCGATGCATCCGTTGGTGATGGCAACGGTTTGGGCTTTGGTCTGCTGGCACTGGGCGTGGTCGTTGGCGGCAGTATTGGCGCCATTCTCGCCAAGCGCGTTGAAATGACCAAGATGCCTGAGCTGGTTGCTGCGATGCACTCGCTGATTGGTCTGGCGGCGGTGTGTATTGCAGTCGCTGCTGTCTCCGAGCCTTGGGCTTTCAGCATTGCACCGCGTGGCGAGCCGATTCCTTTCGGTAACCGGCTTGAACTTTTCATCGGTACCTTCGTGGGTGCGATCACCTTCTCCGGTTCCGTGATTGCTTTCGGCAAGCTGGCCGGCAAATATAAATTCCGTTTGTTCCAGGGTGCACCGGTTGTTTTCCCTGGCCAGCATCTGGTCAATCTTGTCTTTGCCCTGGTCATGTTCGGTGCCGGTCTGATGTTTGTCGTTGCGCCGGGTGCAGAAGCCGCATGGACACCTTTCATTGTCATGACCGTCATCGCCTTCATTCTGGGCGTGCTGATCATCATTCCGATTGGCGGCGCCGACATGCCGGTGGTGGTGTCCATGCTCAACAGCTATTCGGGCTGGGCCG
>CAZXDB010000092.1:0-7786 GCA_964639465.1 uncultured Bifidobacterium sp.
TTTCGCAGGCAGACCGCAGGCGGTCTGAAACCCCCGCTCCACCCTGCGCCGGGATCCAGTGGCTTTGCTTTACCTAAGCGCGCTGCTTCAGCCAATCGGCAAAGGCAGCACCTGTTTCGGCATGCTGCAGCCCTATCTCAACCGAAGCCTGCAAATAACCAATCTTGGAGCCGCAATCAAAACGCCTTCCCTGATAGCGATAGGCCAGCACGGTTTCGTACTGCATCAGCGCCTCGATACCATCGGTGAGCTGAATCTCACCACCGGCACCTTTGTCCAGTTTTTCCAGGCAAGTAAATATTCTCGGCGTGAGGATGTAGCGACCCACGACCGCCAGTGTTGACGGCGCTTTTTCCGGGGTAGGCTTTTCAATGATGCCTTTGACTTTTTCCAGCCGATCGGCGAAAGGTTCGGTGCTAACGATACCGTACTGCCGCGTATGCTCGCGCGGCACATCCTGCACGCCGAGCAAACTGCACTGCTGTCGTTCGAACTCGGCCGTCATTTGCGCCATCACACCGGCCGAACCGGCTTCGCCTTGCATGAAATCATCAGCCAGCAGCACCGCAAAAGGATCATCACCAACGATAGGTCGCGCACACAGCACTGCATGACCCAGACCCAGCGCTTGCGGCTGGCGGATGTACATGCAATTCACTGATTTCGGAATCACTTCCCGCACCATGTCCAGCAACTGTTGCTTGCCTGCGGCTTCAAGTTCAGCCTCGAGCTCATAGGCTTTATCAAAATGATCTTCAATCGCGCGCTTGTTGCGGCCGGTGATGAAGATCATTTCAGTGATGCCGGCCTCAACCGCTTCTTCGACCGCGTATTGAATCAAAGGCTTGTCCACAATGGGCAGCATTTCCTTAGGCTGCGCTTTGGTTGCCGGCAAAAACCGGCTGCCCAGACCGGCCACGGGAAAGACGGCCTTGCGTATTGTCGTCATGTCGTTTGCTCCAGTAAATTCAGTAACTTGCGTATGGTCATCATGCCGTTTGCTCCAGTAAATTCAGCAAGCCTGCCTCATCGAGTATGGTCACACCCAGTTCTTCGGCCTTGGCGAGCTTGCTGCCGGCTTCCTCGCCGGCCACCACAAAACTGGTTTTTTTAGAGACGGAACCGGACACTTTGCCGCCAGCGGCTTCGATCATGGCAGCGGCTTCTTCGCGCTTGAGGGTCGGCAGTGTTCCCGTCAGCACAAAGGTCTTGCCTGCCAGGTGCTGCGAGCGCTGCTCGGGCTCACCCTCTTCCCAGTGCAAGCCGGCGGCGCGCAATTGCGCGATCAGTTCACGATTGATGGGGTCATGCAAAAAGCCCAGAATGCTTTGCGCCACCACCGGGCCGATGTCATCCACCGCCAGTATCTGTTCTTCGCTCGCATTCAGCAATGCATCGAGATTGCCGAAGTGTCTTGCCAGTGATTTGGCCGTGGATTCACCGACGTGGCGGATGCCCAGCGCGTAAATGAAACGCGCCAGCGTGGTGGATTTGGATTTTTTGAGCGCATCGAGCACATTCTGCGCTGACTTTTGCGCCATACGATCCAGCTCGGCCAGCACCACCAGGCCGAGCTTGTAAAAATCGGCAGGCGTGGTGACCAGACCGCGATCGACCAGTTGCTCGACCAGTTGTTCGCCCAGGCCTTCGATGTCCATTGCACGACGCGACACAAAATGTAGCAAACCACCCTTGCGCTGTGCCGCGCAACTGACCCACCCTCCGGAGCAGCGCGCGACTGCTTCTTCTTCAGGACGCACAATGGCAGAGCCGCAGACGGGGCACCGCGTTGGCATGACAAATTCACGTGCGGTGGCGGGACGCCGCTCGGGCACATTGGCAACCACTTCAGGGATGACATCACCGGCGCGACGCACGATGACGGTGTCACCGATACGGATATCCTTGCGGCGGACTTCATCTTCGTTGTGCAGGGTGGCATTCGTCACCGTCACACCGCCTACCGATACCGGGGCGAGTCGTGCGACCGGCGTAATCGCGCCGGTACGACCGACCTGCACCACAATATCTTGTACGACTGTGGTGGCCTCTTCAGCCGGAAATTTATGCGCGAGCGCGAAGCGCGGCGCACGCGAGACAAAGCCGAGCGTGCGCTGCTGCGCGATCTGGTTCACCTTGTAAATGACGCCATCGATTTCATACGGCAATTGTGTGCGCTTGATACCAATGGATGAGAAAAAGGCCAGCAAACCGGCGGCACCCGCTACGACTGCGCGCTCAGCACATACCGGCACGCCCATGTCGCTGTACCAGTCGAGCAGCGCTTCGTGTGTGTCGGGTAGCGCTGCGCCTTCAAGATGACCCATACCGTAGGCAAAAAAACGCAGGCTGCGTTGTGCCGTAATACGCGAATCCAGCTGCCGCAAACTGCCTGCAGCGGCATTACGGGGGTTGGCGAATTCTTTTTGTCCGGCGTCGCGCTGGCGCTGATTGAGTCGCTGAAAGTCCGATTTGAACATCAGCACCTCGCCGCGGATGTCGATCAGTTCGGGCAGCTTGTCACCCCGCAGCCTGAGCGGTATGGCGCGCACGGTACGAATATTGGCCGTGACATCTTCGCCGGTGTAGCCATCGCCTCGGGTAGCTGCTTGCGTTAGGACGCCTTTTTCATAGCGCAGGTTAATTGCCAGACCATCAAATTTAAGTTCGCAGGCATAACTGACTTCACCATCGGTCTCGAGGCCATCGCGAACGCGCTTGTCGAAGGCCATGATGTCTTCTTCCGCGAAGCCGTTATTAATCGACAGCATCGGTACATGATGGGTGACCTGCGAGAATTCGGGCAGCGGCGCACCACCGACGCGTTGGGTGGGCGAATCGGGCGATATCAGTTCAGGATGGGCAGCTTCGAGCGACTGCAGCTCGCGGAACATGGCATCGTAGTCAGCGTCGGGAATACTCGGGTTATCGAGCACATAGTAGGCATGGGCATGCCGGTGCAGTTCGGTATGCAACCAAGCAGCGCGTGCGCGCCAGTCAGCTGCCGCCGGCCCGGTGGCCACTGCTGCGCCACCGAACAGATCGTTCTGAGACATCAGGCAAACAGGCGCTGGGCCCGATGCGAGCCCGCTGTCACGCCTGCCTCTTCCATCGCCGCGTAGAAGGAGCGGACTTCATTGCCAATGGCAGCCAGCGCGGCATCCGACAGGGGCTGTCCTACGTCATCGACAATGCCGCCGGTCAGACGCTGGGCCAGCGATTTCGCAAATGCACTCATCGCGGTGAAGGCATCGCGATCGGGTGCAACCAGCGACACCGGCAGCAACAAGGTCAGCAATTTGCTGATCTCACCGGACGCGCTGGGGTTGGTGGACAAAGAAAATAGCATCCCGCCATCGCCATCCGGCATGATTAGAGCGCCATCAGGACGCTCATCCATACCCATCCGCTGCAATGCCGGACGCAGTGTGGATACCATCCAGGCCGGGCCCCGGGCCTCGACATTGATCGACAGTTTGGCGTCAAATTCGGTAATGAACTGATGTAATTTGCGCGCCCTTGCCATCGCATCCGGCATGTCGGGCAGTTCAGGCTCAGCGCCCAGATCTTCGGATAATTGATTGATACCGGCGACCAGTTCGGAGAACTCCAGCTCGGTCATTGCATTGCGTCGCGTGGCCATCTGCATACCGGCTTTCAGTGCCGAATAAATCCCGCCGACCGACACAGGCTCCCAGTCGCCGCTCTCGCTTTGCCCGATCACGTGGACCGCCTTGTTACCAATCAGATGCAATGGCTGGAATGCCGCCGCCACTTTCTCGCCGCGCACCGGCCCCAGCAAGGGCATCGGAATAATGCAGTCGATGAAATCATCAAGCGGCAGCGGCTTGACCGCGGGCTCGGTGCGGGTCCTTGGCCGTGGTGCTGAAAACACAGGCGGCTCGTCAGCAACTTTCTGATCGACCGCAGCGCCATCGTCGTTCTGATGCTGCTGCTCATGCGTGTCGAGCGGGTTCCGGTCGCTCGCCGCGATCAGTTCGTTTGACTCATTCTGACCATTCAGGTCAGACGCCAGTGCCGGATCATGCTGCACGCGTTGCGCGGCAGCCTGAGCCAGGTCACCCATGAGTACATCTTCATGAGGATTGGAAAATGCGCTATCGACGGATTTTCGGGCCCGCCATTCGCGCCATTTGTCATAAAAAAGGACGCCGATGATGACGACGCCACCAATCGCGATCAGGCTGGCCTGGAATTCATTCATTGACGGGGCTCCTGCAGGGCTTGCCGGCCTTGGGCCTCAGACCCGGGGATGAACAGACTCATCTGGAAAATATTCATTAAAGAAACATTTTAAGCGAACTGACGCACATTCTGTCGCAAGCTTTCTCGCCAACACTGTTGATGACGATCAATCCCGCGCAGAGTTTTGTCATTACGATAACGAAACCAGCGAAACCCGCCAGAAAGGAAAATTCATGGCCGACACATCGGAAATCAAATTACAGACGCTGACCATGCTCTCCCTTAAACCCCTGCTGCGGCGCCTGCGTATCTGGTGGCACCAGCGCGCAGAGGAACACTATCTCATCTGCGCCGCGGTCGAAAGTGCCCGGGCACGCGAAGCAGAAGAAAACGAGGCCTACTACCAAAAACGTGCCGCCATGGCGCGCTCTGCTCAGCTCTGGGATTAGGTAGCCTCGTATTTTCCATTATCAAACTCAGCGAATTGACAACGAAAGACACTGGATCCCCCCTCGCAGGGCGCGCACTGGCTTGTAGGCCAGTGCCGTTGCGCGGGCATGCAGCAAGCTGCATGTCATCCCCGCTCCACCCTGCGCCGGGATGACGGGTGAATTGCTGGTAGCCCCAAAACTGTCATCCCGGCGCAGGCCGGGATCCAGCGTCGTTGCCTTACCGAAAAACAGTAAAACAAAGCTTACTCGCCTGACTCATAATCCGCGCCCGCTCAGGCGGCTTCCGCCTCAGTCGTCAGACTGGCAGCCGTCTCCATATCCACAGCAACGATCCGCGAGACACCCTGCTCCTGCATCGTCACACCGATCAGCTGCTGCGCCATTTCCATCGCGATCTTGTTATGCGAAATGAACAGGAACTGCGTCTGAGTCGCCATGCGCTTGACCATGGTGCAAAAGCGCTCGGTGTTCGAGTCATCCAGCGGCGCGTCCACCTCATCGAGAAGGCAGAACGGTGCGGGGTTGAGCTGGAAGATCGAGAACACCAGCGCGGTTGCCGTCAGTGCTTTTTCACCGCCGGATAACAGATGAATCGTCGCATTCTTCTTGCCCGGTGGCTGCGCCATCACCTGCACGCCGGAGTCGAGAATCTCTTCGCCCGTCATCACCAGTTTCGCATTACCCCCACCGAACAATTCAGGGAACAACTGACCAAAGTGATGATTGACCTTGTCAAAGGTGTCTTGCAGCAGATCGCGGGTTTCGATGTCGATCTTGTGAATCGCATCTTCCAGGGTCGTGATCGCTTCAGTCAGGTCAGCGTTTTGCGCATCCAGGAAATTCTTGCGCTCGCTGGCTTGTGCCAGTTCATCCAGCGCAGCCAGGTTCACCGGGCCCAATGCTGAAATCGCATTGTTGAGACGGGTGACCTCACCCTGCAAGTAAGAAGCCCGTATATCGTCAGTGAGTTTTTCCGACAATGCCGCTTCGTCAGCCTCGGCTTCGGCCAGCTGCTGCGCATACTGCTCCTGATTGAGTCGAGCCGCTTGTTCTTTGAGTTGCAACTCGACAATGCGGTCACGCATGGGCTGCAGCGCTCGGTCGGCGGCCAGCTTGCCCTCGTCCTGCCCGCGCATACGCTGCGTGAGCTGATCGAGTTCATGACGCGCATTGGCCAGCACCACTTCCTGCTCGCTGCGTCGCTCCAGCAAGGACTGCAAGCCCGCCTGGGCGGTCTGGTCGTCGAGTGACTCCAGTTCCAGCTGACCCTGCTCCATGCTGGCAAAGAGTTGCGCCGACTGCTCGAGTGCGGTTGAAATACTGCGCTTGAGTTCTTCGATACGGTTCTCATGCGAACGCTGGGCAAATTCCGCCTGCTGCGCCGCGAGTTCGAGTTCACGCAGCGCTTCACGTGCCTGATTCAACAGCTGCTCGCGCTCCAGATAAACGGTCTGGCCGTCTTCGTGCGTTTCCTGCACCTGACCCAGCTCGATATCCAGTGTCTCCAGCGCATTTTCGGCTTCGACTTTGATCTGCTGCTGCTCGGCTTCCTGCGCATCGATTTCGGCGAGGTCGCTGGCGATCTGAGTGCTGCGCTGGCTGAACCGCTCCTGCACTTCGCTCTGGCGCAGCAAATCAATCTGCAGGCCATGCAAGCCCTGCGTCAGTTCATCCACTTGCCGGGTCAGCGTTTCAACGCGCTGCATGCCTTGCGTCAGCGCCGCATCGGCCTGAACCGAACGCTGGCGGGCTTCATCCGCCAGCATTTGCTGTGCACGTACCTGACGTTCGAGATTGTCGATTTCCTGCTGGCGCGCCAGCATGCCGTCCTGTTCGGAGTCGGCCGCATAGAAACGTACCGCAAGCCGACTGATCAGGTGTCCCTGCCGCGTCACCAGGCAAGCGCCTGCGGGCAGCTTTGATCGCTCGGCCAGAGCAGTGGCGGCATCCTCAGCAACAAACACATGGTGCAGCCAGTCCTGCATCAGCGCGCGCAGTCCCGGATCATTCATTTGCATGAGCGACAACAAGGGCTTCAGGCCGGCCGGTGTGGGCTCGTCAGCGGTCGCTGTGCCAGCGAGCGAAAACAGCGATAGTTTGGCCGGTGGCGCATCGCTGAAAAAGGCTTTGGCCCAGTCAAGATTTGATACTTCCAGCGCGCCGGTCCTTTCGCGCAGCACGGACTCCAGCGCATTTTCCCAGCCGGATTCGATCGACAGCTTTTGCCACAGGCGCGGTAACTTGCCCAGCTCATGCTTCTCAAGCCAGGGCGCGACCTTGCCCTCGGTCTGCACATTTTCCTGCAACTGCCGGAGCGTGTTCAGTCGTGCTTCCAGCTGAGCGTGCGTAGAGTTTTGCGTGTTGACGGCTTCCTGCGCGTCGCGACGTTCCTGCTCGAGTTGTGGCTGCCGATCACGTGCGCTCTTTAGCGCATCGCGCGTCGAGTTCAATTCCGCGTCTTTCTCGTCGGACTGGGATTTGAGTAACGACAACTGCGCCGAATCGGGTGGCGCGAGCATGTTTTTTTCTTGCATCAGACGCTCGCGGCGCTGCGCTAGACCGGACAGAACATTCGATGCATTCCGCTGATGCGCCGACTCCAACTCGATACGCTGCTGTACCTGCATGATGCGCGAACGCGACTCCGTGCTGGCCAGTTGAGCTGCACGCCAGTTTTCTTCGATCGCCGGCAATGCTTCCTGTTTTGCCTGCACCGCTTGCTGGGACAGAGCCACACGCTCGGCGTGCATTTGCAAATCGGTGTCAGCCTGCGCCAACTCATCCTGGAATTGCGAGCTCTGACGCTGCCACTGCTCGCGCTGCGCCGACAGCGAGTTCAGCTGAGTCTGCAAACGCGAACGCGATTCGATAACGAACTTGATCTGCGCTTCGAGGCTGCCGATCTCGGAATTAGTCTGATATAGCGCGCCCTGCGCCTGATGCATGCGGTCACCCGCTGCATAGTGCGCCTGACGCATGTGTTCTAGTTCGGTCTCGATGTGGCGCAGTCGCGCGGTCTGTTCTTCCAGATCGGTTTGCGCCTTGTCGATATCACGCGTGAATTTTTCCTGCTCAGCCTTGGCTTCGTTCTTGCGCAACAGCCACAAGAGCTTTTGCTTTTCCACCTG
>CAZXDB010000093.1:0-1646 GCA_964639465.1 uncultured Bifidobacterium sp.
CCCGCCAGCAGATACAGCACTAAGGCAAACACTTTTTTCAGGCTCTTCACCGGCAAGGCATGTGCGGTCTTGGCACCCAGCGGCGCAGTCAATACGCTCGCGACTGAAATAACGAGCAAGGCCGGCAGGTAAATGAACCCCAGCGATCCTTCGGGCAACCCCGGTTCCTGCAGACCGAAATAGATATTCGAGAGCGTACCAGCCAACGCAATCGGAAACCCCAGCGCCGCACTGGTCGCGACCGCATTGTGTATCTTCACATTGCACCAGGTCATGAAGGGTACCGACACAAAACCACCGCCGGCACCGACCAGACCGGACAGCACGCCAATCACGGAACCGGCACCGAGCATGCCGGGCGCTTTTGGTAATTCACGCGTGGGCGAGGGTTTTTTATCGAGTAGCATTTGCGTGGCCGAGAAACCAACGAACACCGCAAAGAACATCGCCAGCACCGAAGCATCCAGCTGCGCGCCTATCCATGGCCCGATCCAGGAGCCGATCAGTATGCCGGGGGCCAGCAGTTTGACGACTGGCCACAACACGGCACCCCGCTTGTGATGCGCGCGCACTGAAGATAAGGAGGTGAACATGATCGTCGAGAGCGAGGTGGCAATCGCGACATGCACCACGATTTCACGCGGAAAACCTTGGGCTGATAACAGCAGGGTAATGAAAGGAACCATCAACATGCCACCGCCGATGCCCAGCAGGCCGGCCGCATAACCCGTGAAGATGCCAAGCACCAGAAAAGAAATAATCTGAACAGAATCCATGTCTGCTTTCGTTGTTTTAGTTGATTAATTTTTTGCGGCCATGTGGCCGACAATATGACGCCACTCTGCAGGCGTGACGGGCGTGATCGACAGCCGATTACCCCGCCGTAAAATCAACATATCCGCCAGATTGTCTTGCGCACGCAATGCCGGCAAGCCGATCAGCTGTATTTTTTTTAGCGCGCGCACGTCGACCAGCAACCAGCGTGGATTGTCAGGACTGGCTTTCGGATCATAGTAGGGGCTCTTGCGATCGAATTGGGTCGGATCAGGGTAGCAAGTGCTGGCTACTTCGGCGATGCCAGCGATACCCGGCTCCGCGCAACCGGAGTGATAAAACAGCACACCGTCGCCAATCTGCATCTGGTCGCGCATGAAGTTGCGCGCCTGGTAGTTGCGTACCCCCGTCCATGCCACAGTATGCCCCTTTGCCGCCAGCGCGTCGTCAATGCTGGTTTCGTCAGGCTCGGATTTCATCAGCCAGTAACGCATGGTGTTTTTTATGATTTGTCGAGAATTTACGAACGAAACGCCAATGAAACCTCGTTACAGTGGTCGATCCTGTGACCATAAAAAAAGCGGCTGCATGTGATGCAACCGCCCGGAATAATGTCCCGCCTGTGCCGCTGCGCCGGCATCCTGAACCAAAGCGGTTCAAGTTGGCCACAGTAGTTCAATATTGGGATCGTCGGACTAGCGACGTTCACGCCTACTGAACGAATCCCGCAGCCTATGCATGTGAATGGTTCAAGGAATATATGGCAAACGCGAACACGGCAGGAGAACTGAGTCTACCTCAATCGCAGAGTGTGTCAAAGGTTTTAATGCATGTCTTTGCGTTGTCAGTACGTGTATTTTTTTCGCACTCAG
>CAZXDB010000093.1:1746-7600 GCA_964639465.1 uncultured Bifidobacterium sp.
CACTCAGAACAGACGATCTTGGGGGGCCAGCGCACTGTCAAGCAGTGTGTTCATCGCGGTAATTTTCTGACGCATCTCGGAGACAGACATCGCAGCAAATGGCCCGTCTGCAGAACGCGAACCAAGGTAATCTGCCGCCATACCAAGTGCCGCCATCACCGCAATACGGTCAGTACCTTTGACCTTGCCGGCATCGCGAATAGCGCACATGCGCTCATCAAGGTAAGCGACTGCTTGCTTCAGCACCAGTTCTTCACCTTCTTTGCAAGCAAGACGGTACGCTTGCCCCATGATAGTGACATCGATCGTCGTCATACGGCCTCCTCATCCTGACCGATGGACGGCATCGACTGGAGCAAGGCAGAGACACGCTCGTGCGCTTCTTTCATGCGGGAAGCAAGGCGCGAATTTTCATCGGCGAGCGACGTCATCTGGCTGCGCAGGGCCGCGTTTTCTTGGCGCAGCGCTTGCGTCAGCTCGGACAATTGCCCGATCTTTCCCAGCAACTGCTCGAATTCGGAAATCATGGCGGCACTATAGTCGCGCCAATGAAATTCCGTCAATACATTCAGGGAGTTGTCGCCGAATCTTCATATATTGCGCGAGTCTGATGACGTTTGCACGCTCTGAAAATATAAATTTAGTAATAAATTAACAGCGTGTCGAGATCAATGACCACACAGTGAGCCAAGGCATCTCCGGGCGAAGCCCGATATCCGGCACCAGAAAATCACGCACTGGCCATATCCGGGTCCACAGCATCCAACACCCATAATTTGCCATCAACCGTAATCAGCGCACAACAAATCATCACACCCGGGAACAAAGCCTGACATGCCGTTCGATACCGACTGAGTTGCGCCTGATAATCTGCGTGCTGGAACTCGAAGTAGTTCCGTTTGTAATCCAGAATCCACAAAGCATCTTTGAACATCACGACACGATCCAGCCGGATCAGCTCGCCGTCAACGATGATCTCCATCTCATTACGCGCAAATTCGAAACCGTCAGGATTAAAAAATTTTTCCAGCGATGCCGACAACAGAATCTGCGTCGCCTGTGTGCAAACGGTGGTGGATTGTTCAATGCTGCAGCCCAGCCATTGGGCGACTATCCGAACGGCAGGCAATTGCACTGGCCAGCGGTTTGACGCGGTAAGGCGCTCCATCAACAGATGCAACAAGCTGCCTTCGCGAGACAAGGTGGTCTCCTCATGACGGGTCTTTCTCTCTAACCATGGCAATGCCGGGGGATCGAACACACCCAGAGTGAATGCTTGCTCGGCCACGGTATTTTCAGATGCCACCAAGTCAGGTACGAAAGCTTCCCCCTGCAGCAGTTTTTCATACCAGCTGCCCGCCACCACGCCGGCATCCTCTTTGC
Organism: uncultured Bifidobacterium sp.; assembly: GCA_964639465.1. Taxonomy (GTDB): domain Bacteria; phylum Pseudomonadota; class Gammaproteobacteria; order Burkholderiales; family Burkholderiaceae_D; genus Pernthalerella. Next base: position 3,130 of record CAZXDB010000093.1, read on the forward strand.
CGGAGTGAATACCGCTGACGACCAGCAGCGCCTTGGCTCGTGTCGCAGCGACATAGAGAAGGTTCCAGTTTTCCTGCAAGCGGAAAGACTCTTCCTGCAAAAACAAGGATTCGCGCGCATAGCCGCGCGATGCTGTCTTGCCAAACACCGAAAAATGCGCGGGACCGGGCGCATCCTCTGGCCAGTCGCACAACACCCCCAAATTGTCACGACCACTGTCGCTGTGATTGGCACCCATCAGCACCACGACGTCAGCCTCCAGTCCCTTGGCGCCGTGGATGGTCATGATGCGCACTGCATCGGCCGAGGCATCAATATCCGCTTCATCAGGCGCTTCCTGATCACTGCCGCGCTGCAGCCGGCGCAGCTTGTCGATAAATCGCGCAATGCTGGGATAACGGCCAGCATCAATTTCCAGCGACAACGCGACAAATGCATCCAGATTGCCCAGTACCTGCGCGCGCATCGACGCCGGCACTGAGGCGGCATAGGCCTGCATGAGCTGACCCTGATGGATGATCTTGTCGAGCAAATCATGCACCGGCAAATGCGTTGATGCGATTTGCCAATCGCGCAGCAGCGGCACGATACGAATCAGTGCCGCTGACAACCGACCGAGCTGCGCGACGACATCCTTGCCTTCGTGCTCACCTTCGCGCTCAATTCTGCGCCCGTCTGCACGCTCGCCGTCGCTGGCTTTAGAAGATACTTGCCGTTCGTAGCGTTGCATCAAACGCTGCCACCAGCTGCACTCGCCTGCGCTGGCCAGAAAAACAAGATCTTTATCCGACGCACCGCCGATCGGTGACTTAAGTACCTGCGCGAGTGCCAGATTATCGGAGGGTAGCGTCAGCCAGCGCAGCAAGGCGATCATATCGGTCACCTCGAGCGCATCGAGCAAGCCGCCACTGCGGCTAGAGACAAATGGAATACCGGCGTCACGCAAGCCACGCTCGTAAGCGATCAGATGCGTGCGGCTGCGTACCAGGATCATCATGTCGGACCAGCGACGAATGGTCCCATCCGGAAGCCTGCGTGCCTGCTGCAAAGCGCAACCCACCAGAAAGCCTTCCTGCTGGCGTCGCAAATCATCTTCTTCCAGTGGGAAAACCTGCAGCGGGTCGCGCAGCATCCGTCCGTCTGCCGACGCCTCCATCTTCGGTCCGTTGGTTTCCACCAGCGGCAAACACCAGACAGCACCTTCGGTCGCAGAGCGCGTGGCCTGTATGCGATACAGAACGTTGCCCTGCATCGCCTGATTCAGGACATCAACGATGCTCCTGCCATTGCGGTAGGTCAGGCTGGTGCTCAGATCGGTCGCACCCTGCGCGCGCAACATACTCCGGGCCGACTCAAAGACACGCGGCTCGGCACGACGAAATCGGTAAATCGACTGCTTGGGATCGCCCACAATAAAAACACTCGGACGCTGATGATCGTTGCCATAGGCTTCCAGCCACGCGCGCACAATCTGCCATTGCAGCGGGTTGGTATCCTGGAATTCGTCGATTAGTAGGTGACGGTAGCGCGCATCAATGCGCGCATGCAGATAATCAGCATGTTCGCTGCGCGTCAACAATCGCCAGGCATGCCATTCGAGGTCGGAAAAATCCAGCGTGCGCCGGTCCGCCTTGATCGCCTGATAATGCTCAAGACAAGCATTGCCAATCATCGCCAGCGCTTCATTCAACCGCAGGACTTCCCTGTCATGGCTGCGTTTTTTCAATATCGCCAGGATCTCCGCCAGCGCGACCCATTCGTCTTGCAAATGGCTGATCGCGCCTTCGTTCATGACCTCCAGCAGGGGCTTCGTGATCGTCAGCGCGCGCGGCTGGTCTTTGGCGGTCAGCAAAATCGCAGCAAGCGCCTGGAAAGCGTCCAGACTGCTGCCCGAGCTGATGTTCTGTTCCAGCGCAGAGGCTGCTTTCTGTTGTGCCGGCGTACCCTTGCCGAGACAAGAGGCCACCTCCAACAAACGGTTCTTCAACGTCTGATCTTCCCAAACCGAGAGCCGCGCATCACGAACGGCATCCTCGCCGCACAGCTCGCGCAGTGCATCGAGCGGATCACCGGCATCACTGGCGACCCACCACTCCGCACGCCGGGCAATGAAGGCGTCGATCATGTCTTTGCCATTCCAATCCCCGGCAATGTCGTACACCGTCATCAAGGCATCACGCAGTGAGGACATCGACGGCTGATTCAGCGACTGCATGAAACGCAGCCAGGCGGCATCGCGCAATTCAGTCGTGTTTTCTTCGAGCGCAAAACCATGCGGCACGCCCGAGGCCAGGGGTGCGATCTGCAAGAGACGCATGAACCAGCTGTGGAAAGTATCGACCGCCAGCGCGTAGGGACTGGACAAGACGCGCTCATACAACGAGCGCGCAAGCGGCAATTTCTCAACGGCCTCCGTCTCGCTCAGGCCGCGCATCACCAGCTGCTCAATAATCTTCGCATCAGAAGCCAGCGCCAGTTCATGCAACAGCAACAGCAAGCGCTCTCGCATTTCCTGCGCTGCCTTGCGCGTGAACGTGATTGCCAGCAGCTCCTCTGGCTTCGCACCTTCCAGCAGCAAGCGCAACAGACGAGAGACCAGCAACCAGGTTTTACCACTGCCCGCACAAGCCTCCACCAGCACCGAGCGCGCCGGATCGCAAGCCAGTGTGACGAACGTATCGCCATCAACCGGCCGTCCATCGGCGAGAAAATCTTTCATGGCCGTCATCACCAGGCGCCCTTGCGACAGAGTCCGCGCATGTCACACCAGGTACAGCTTTTCTCCGCACCCGATGCGGGCAGATTCGCACCCCCGGTCATCGATTGCCAGTTCTCGATGATCTGCGACTGCAAGGCATCGCGCCAGCCCGAAAAGTTATCCGGCTCGGCGAGGGCAGGCTTCTCATCGTCGATGGCGACATACGCCGCACTGGCTGGCGCTGGATCGAGCAGCAATCCATAAAAAGGCAGCTGATGATCTTCCAGCGTTTTGAGGCGGTTGACGAGCTTGTCTTTCTTCGAGCTTTTGTAATCCAGCACCATGCGCTCGCCGTTGTGATGAACATCGATACGATCAATCTGACCGACCAGCATGACTTCGCCATCTTCCCATGACAACAAACGTTCCTGCCACTGCTCACCGGAACCGAACTGCCAGCCCGCGTCCTCATGCGCATTGGCCCAGCTGACATAGGCCGCCATGATTTTTTTCCAGCGAGACTGATAGCCGAGCGCCGCCGGATTTTTTTGCAGGATGTCTTCGAACACAGCCTCACTGACTGCGGCCATGCAGGCAACGCGCTGATCTTTCGGTACGGCCTGCTCACGCACGGTGTCGTGATACTGCTTGAGAATCTGATGCAGCCACTGGCCGTAATCTCTTTTCTGCGGCAGTTCGGTCAACTCGTCAGCGGCAGACAGACGCAGCATGCGCGAGCCGAAGAACTGGTAAGGACAGGCGACCAGCGCGTTGTACCCGCTGGCAGACAAACGTGCAGGCATCAGTGCAGGCGCTGTAGGACGGGGCATCGCCGCTGGCACGGCGGCAAGTGTTGAAGCGGGCAGCGGGGCGGCGTGACCAGGCAAACCAGGGCAAGCAGCGCTGGCAAGCGTCAGCTGAAGTCGCTGCAGCCATACACTCGGCGCGTTGCGTTCGCCACCGCGCCATCCCTGCCAGGACAGCACGACATCGGGACAGCTGATCAGCAAGGCGGTTAATTCCCGCAATTGCTGCCGCTGGCGGCTCTCGCGGGTGGCCAGTCCCAGTTCGCGACGTACGGCATTGGCAAAAAATAAAGCTTCGGCAGGACGTGAGGGCAAGTGGTCGCTGTCGGCACCCATCACGATGGCCGCATCAAATTCGCGCAATGACGTACCGTTCAAAGGCACCATCATGACGCGCTGATCGTCGCGCGGCGCGACGAAAACAGTTTGCTCCATCTGCAAATCCACCAGTGCGCGCCACTCGGTCAGTGAAAACCGCTGATCAAGTTGTTCGCCATCGAAATGAATCTGATCGAGCATCGCGAGCACCTGTGCACCGGCGGTATCTGCAACCATGCCCGAAACCATCCCGAGTGCATCCAGAGCACCCCGGGTGGCATCGACCCACTCGGTCATGGTCTTTCGACCGCTGCAGCGCTGGACTTCGCGGGCGATAGCTTCAAGCAGTGCACTGGCCTGCGGCTGGGCCGCCACAGCGGCCAGCACAAGCGGCCAGCCGGTAGTGACGCCACCCGCCAGTAATGCCTGCTCAATGGCGCTGCGCTGGGCCGCTGCCGCCTCGGCATCGTCTTCAGCGAACAAAAACGGTGACTTGACAAAGTCCAGCAAGGCGGCCACCTCGCCGCCGGAAGCCGCCAGCGCCAGCCAGGCATGCAACACCGCCGCCGCGCGCGTGGTGGAGAGCTTCCACCCGGTCTCGTCCGAGACCACAACCTGTGCGCGCTCCAGCAAGGCACGCACGCGGCGC
>CAZXDB010000094.1:0-1568 GCA_964639465.1 uncultured Bifidobacterium sp.
TGCTGGCTCAGGGCGCCCCAGCGGATGGCGGCGTTGGGGCAGCGATGACACCACTTCGCATAGCCTTTAGTAAGCTGAGCTGGAATGTCGTTGCCGTTTTGATCAAGGGCGGTGCGAATCTTTGGTCGATGTTGGAGGATGGGGCGCACATTGGCGATGCGATCTTTAGGCAAGCCATGCAGGCAAGCCGTTACGATGTGCTGCTGTCGTTGATTGCGCAGGACTGGCAGTTGCCTGAGGACTGGGATCAGATACCCGAAAGCGATTCTTCGGATGATTCATCAGAGGGCTCTTCAGATGAAGAGCAAAGCAGGACGGTGCGCGCCCGTTCTGCAGCCATTTACGATTTAGATCGGATTTTTCGGGAGATGGTGCTGCAAGCGGATCTCGCCCCAGAGGATCAAGTGGATCAAGTGTTGGACCGGGCGTGGTTATCCCTTGAAAAAAAATCTGATCGTCAAGAATTCCTTGACTATTATCAGACCCAATTTTTCCTGACTGATAGCAATGCTTCGAATCAGTCGATCAGTGAAACCGCACTTTCGTCACACCCCTTGTTTTCATATACGATTTACGATCATCTGAAGCCCCAGCAAGGCGAGTTTACCCACCTGCTTCAAGCTTTGGTCGGTGAGGGCAGAGCGATAATCCCTTCGCTTAAAAAGAAAATTTTGTGGTTCAAGCTGGAAGCGCTCAAGGCAGCCCAGGTCACTCAGCCATTTCAAAACAAGCATCTTCTTCCGACCACTGAAAATATCATCTGCAACGTACTGACGCGCCAGCTCGATGCGCTGCGGCTGGCTGCTAAGGAGTATTTTATTAATGAGCAAGCTAATTTTTCGGAAGTGTTGACCGAGCTTTGTAAAAAATATATCCGAATGGACGGACGTTTTGACGCCAACGGCTTAAACAAAGCATTGATCAAGCAGGGTATCTATGCGGTCAATGCGGATCGCATAACCGCGTTAATCAGTGCAGCATTCGAGGTCGTCCGTAGAAGGCCTCTGGATTTGCCGTCGATGGCAACCGTTGGACGGGCTTTTGATCTGAATGCGCCGCAGGTGATTGAAAACCTGTTCGCTGAATTGAAGAAGTCGCTGCTTTATTTGGCTAAAGCCCATGAGATAGAGAGTCTGGAGTTGGCGGACCCGGAAGAGCAAGAGTCGTATCCGGGCTTGTCCGCAGAATTGAAGAAGCCATTGAATCAGCCGCCTGACGCTTCAGTTCTGCCGGGTTTTGCAGCCGGACTGGCGGGCCTGGAGCAGAAGGATCAAGACATCTATGTTGAACAGATCTTCGGTCAGTGGCGGCTGCTTAGTGCCGCTTTGGGCGTGGTCTTGCCCGAGCCTTTCGCTTCGCAGCAATAGCGGGGTAAACAGGGCATAATGATTTCGAGGTTTAACGCGTTGTGATCTTATGTCCACCCCCAAAATTCCCGAATCCGTCCTCGTCGTTATTCACACTGCTGATCTGCAGGTGCTACTACTTGAGCGCGCCGATAAGCCCGGATTCTGGCAATCGGTCACGGGTTCCAAAGATGCGCTCGATGAGCCGCTGATGACCACCGC
>CAZXDB010000094.1:1668-7574 GCA_964639465.1 uncultured Bifidobacterium sp.
TGTCCTGGCGTGAGGCTGCTGATCAGTGTTTTTCGCCTTCCAACGCAGAGGCTATTCTGCAATTATCCCGGCACGGCTGAGTTTTCGAATGCATTATCAATGACACCAAGTCCGATACTACGACCAATAACGCAATCCCCAATAAAACGCCAAGCAGCATGAAACTTCGCATCGCGACCTGGAATATTCACAAAGGCGTCAGTACCGTAGGCACGCGACCGCGCGTCCATGGCATCAAGCAGGCAATCACGTCCATGGGGCCTGACATCTTGTTTCTTCAGGAAGTACAGGGCCGCCATGATTTACTCGCGCTGCGACATGCGAGTAAATGGCCGGTCCAGGCGCAGCATGAATTTCTGGCGGGTGATACCCACCACGCGGCTTACGGCATGAATGCGGTTTACGATCATGGTCATCACGGTAATGCGCTACTATCGTGTTTTCCGATTGAATCCTCTTTCAATCATGATGTATCCGACCATGCGTTCGAATCACGCGGCATTTTGCATTGCGTACTGCATCTGGGCGATATTCCCGTGCATTGCTATGTGATTCATCTGGGTTTGTTTGCGGGCAGCCGCTTGCGTCAAACAGAGGCATTGATCGAAGCGGTAACATCGAGCGCGCCTGCCGATGCGCCGTTGCTGATTGCCGGTGATTTCAATGACTGGACCAATGCACTCAGCAAGACACTCCGCGATCGGCTTCATGTGGCAGAGGTCTTCGATCAGAAATTATCTTCACGTAGCTTTGGTACGTATTTGCGCAGATTGTCAGGCCGTGGGCCGAAAAAAACACCGGCGCGTACTTTTCCAGCGGCGATGCCTGTCCTTCAACTCGATCGCGTCTATGTACGTGGATTCGATGTCCACAGTGCGCAGGTACTGCATGGCGCGAGTTGGGCACGGCTTTCTGATCACGCACCCATCGTGGCTGAGCTGAGTCTGCAAAAAGACGCTGTGCCACAAAAATTCCAGCATGAAGTGCGGGAAAAACAGCATGTCAGTAGCGAGCTATAGCCGCAGCAATCATCTGTCGCTGTTGCATCGCGGCGCGGAATTTTTTCCGGCGCTGATTCACGCGATCGAGGCGGCGCAGAGCGAGATTTATCTCGAGACGTATATTTTTGCGATAGATGACACCGCCAATCAGGTCAGGGATGCACTGATACGCGCCGCATCGCGCGGTGTGACGGTGCATGTACTGGTGGATTGGCTGGGCACGGGCAAATCAACCGTGGCCTTGCTACAGGCCGAGTTTGAGCCGTCGGGTGTTCACTTCGTTGCATTCAATCCCTGGTTTCAGCGAGGTATTGCGCGAACTCATCGCAAAATAGTTGTTATTGATCAGCGCCTCGCTTTTCTCGGTGGCCTGAATATCAACGATGATCTGATTTCCGACGACGACAGTGGCAAGCGCCTGCCCGCGCCGCGCTGGGACTTTGCCGTCAGCATCATCGGGCCGCTGGTGGATGATGTCCATGTGGAAGTCGCCGCGCAATGGAGGCGGCAATCCGCGCAAACACTGCGTCGCCGACTGGGACGCATACGCCAGTGGTATGCATCGCGTGTCAGGTTGCAGTCGCAGGTAGCCGAGGCGGCGCTGGTGGTGCGGGATAACCTGCGCAATCGGGCGGCCATTGAGCGTCAGCTGTTGCAAGCGCTTGGTCGCGCACACCACAGTGCTGTTTTGGTGACACCCTATTTCGCGCCGGGGCGGAAGTTGCGTCGTGCCATGCTGCATGCCGCTATGCGTGGTGTGGATATCACCCTCCTGATCGGTGTGGGACAGTTTGTGATGCAGGACGCGGTCGCTCAGTCGTTTTTTCCGCGCCTAATTCACGCGGGTATTCGCCTTGTGGAATATCGCGCGACTCAGTTGCATGCCAAAGCAGCTGTCGTCGATGATGCTTGGGCAACGCTGGGTTCCAGTAATTTTGATGGATTGTCGCTGTTCATCAATCATGAAGCGAACATCATTGTTCGTGACGCTAACTTCTCGATGGTGCTGCGCGATACCATCGCGCGCGGTGTGGCCGAAGGAACGATCATCACAGCTGAGGATGTTGCGCAGTTCTCCTGGCTGCGGCGCATCGGAAATCGATTGGCTTACCTGCTTTATCGCGCGGTACTGAAAACTATCACCGCAGGCCGATACACCAAGTAAGCACTGCCCTCTTCATCCCGAAAATCTCTACAATGCCGCCATGGACGAATCTATCCGAATCGATAAATGGCTGTGGGCGGCGCGCTTTTTCAAGACACGTTCGCTGGCAACGGACGCAGTAGAGCGCGGACGGGTCCGTCTGAATGGCGACCGCTGCAAGCCAGCGCGCAGTATTCGTTCCGGTGACTTGCTCGATATCGACAACGGCAGCACCGAATGGCAGGTACGGGTGATTGCCTTGTCCGACCAGCGTGGACCTGCCCCGGTGGCGCAGGCGCTCTATGCGGAAACCGAAGACGGCGTGCGTCAACGCGAGCAGCGCGCGGAGCAACGAAAAGTTTTCAGTGAGCCCGGCGAGGCGATACGTGGTCGGCCGACCAAGCGTGATAGACGCATGATTGATCGCTCTCGCGGTTAAGAACTTATCTCGTCACGCCGCCCGCAATAGGCGCTGAGCGTGCGTTTCAGTGCATAATAGGACGGTCGTTCTATTGTGCTGTCCGGAGTCTTCCCATGACCGAAGTGCTTCATAAACCCCTGCGTAAAGGCGAGCAAACCCGCGCGAGCATTTTGGACGTTGCGCTCGACCTGGCCAGTCGCGAGGGACTCGAAGGTTTGACCATCGGCGTCCTGGCCGAGCGCATGAGCATGAGCAAATCCGGCGTCTTTGCCCACTTTGGTTCACGTGAAGATTTGCAGATTGATGTGCTCAAGCTCTATCACCAGCAATTCGAACAAGACGTTTTTTATCCCAGCCTGCGCGAGCCGCGCGGGCTGCCGCGCTTGCAAAGTTTGTTCAGTCGCTGGATAGCGCGCGTTAGTCTCGAAATTGCTTCCGGTTGTATCTACATCAGCGGTGCGGTCGAATACGATGACCGTCCCGGTCCGATACGTGAACACTTGGTCACGATGGTTCGCACTTGGCAACTGGCGCTGCAACGCGCCGCGCAGCAAGCGGTTGATGAACATCATTTGGCGCCTGATACCGATACACAGCAGCTGGTCTTTGAAATGTATGGACTCGTCCTGGCGCTTCATCATGATGCGCGCTTCATTCGCAGCCCGGGTTGCGTTGATCGCGCGCATGCGGGCTTTGCTCGCCTGATTGCATCGACCCGTGTCTCGTCAGTAGAATCTCGCGCTTAAAATTTTGATACATCGACGATCGATATTTTTGCAAAATAACATCCTTGTCCCGGTATAAAAAAGTTAGCCTCATCGCCACCGCGTATTTCATCTCAGGAGATTTCTATGCCCAGTTACCGCGCGCCCTTGCGTGACATGCAGTTCGTGTTACACGAATTGCTGGAGGTTGATGCCGCGCTCTCGGCCTTGCCCTCGCATGCGAGCCTTGATGCTGCGACCATCAATCAGGTGCTGGAAGAAGGGGGCAAATTTGTCGCTGAGGTGATTTTTCCACTGAACCACAGCGGTGACCGCGAAGGCTGTCATTTTCATGCAGAGACACATTCCGTGACCACGCCGCAGGGATTTGTAGACGCTTACCGTCGTTATGTGGATGCAGGTTGGCCGTCCTTGTCATGCGATCCTGAATTTGGCGGACAGGGCCTGCCCATGGTCCTCAACAATGCCTTCTATGAAATGCTGAATTCGGCCAATCAGGCCTGGACCATGTACCCCGGGCTGTCGCATGGTGCGTATGAATGCCTGCATGCCCATGGCACGCCAGAGCAGCAAGCGCTCTACCTGCCAAAGCTGGTCTCGGGCGAATGGACCGGCACCATGTGCCTGACTGAAGCGCATTGCGGTACGGATTTGGGTCTGCTAAAAACCAAAGCAGTGGCCGAGGCCGATGGCAGCTACCGCCTCACGGGCAACAAGATTTTCATCTCCGCCGGCGAGCATGATCTGGCCGCCAATATCGTGCATCTGGTGCTGGCGCGTTTGCCCGATGCGCCACCCGGCACCAAAGGTATCTCGTTGTTTGTCGTGCCCAAATTTGTGCCGGATGCGCAGGGTCAGCCGGGCGAGCGCAATGCCATTACGTGTGGCGCGATCGAACACAAAATGGGCATTCACGGCAACGCCACCTGCCAGATCAATCTGGATGGTGCCACCGGTTGGCTGATTGGCGAGCCGCATCGCGGACTCAATGCCATGTTTGTGATGATGAATGCCGCTCGTCTTGGCGTAGGCATGCAGTCACTTGGCCTGACCGAAATCGCGTATCAGAATGCGCGTGCGTATGCGCTCGATCGCACACAGGGCCGTAGCCTGACGGGACCGAAATCTGAATCTCAGCCCGCCGATGCCATCATCGTGCATCCTGATGTGCGCCGTATGCTGCTGACCGCGCGGGCGTTTGCTGAAGGCGGACGTGCCTTCACATCGTATGTGGCCCTGATGATTGATCGTGAATTGAATCACCCCGATGAAGATGAGCGCAAGCAAGCCGCTGATGAGGTCGCGTTGCTCACACCAATCATCAAAGCCTTCCTGACCGATAACGCATGGATTGCCACCTCCGAAGCCTTGCAAGTCTTTGGTGGTCATGGCTACATCGCCGAATGGGGCATGGAGCAATATGTACGCGATGCGCGTATCAATATGATCTATGAAGGTACCAACACCATACAGTCGCTGGATCTGCTGGGCCGCAAAGTGCTGATGGACAATGGCGAGAAGCTGCGCGCCTTCGGTGACAAGATCAAATCCTTCATTGATGAGAACGGTACCGATGAAGCGATGTCTGAATTCATCACGCCGTTGGCGGATATTGGTGATAAGGTCACTAAACTGACCATGGAAATTGGCATGAAAGCATTTCAGAATCGTGATGAGGTGGGTGCGGCTGCCGTACCGTATTTGCGTGTGCTGGGGCATCTGGTGTTTGCTTATTTCTTTGCGCGCATGGCAAAGATTGCGCTCGAAAAATCATCGAGTGGGGATGATTTTTATCAGGCTAAGCTCGGCGTCGCCCGGTTTTACTTCGCGCGCCTGCTGCCTGAGACAGCGATGCTGATACGACAGGCGCGCTCAGGTGCAGGTACGCTGATGGCGATGGATGCCGAATTATTCTGATTGATTACCATGTCCACCGCACCCATCAGAAAAGTCGCAATCCTTGGTGCAGGCGTGATGGGCGCGCAAATTGCTGCCCATTGCATCAATGCCCGTGTGCCTGTCATTCTCTTTGATCTGCCCGGCAAGTCTGATCAGCCGCGCAATTTTCTTGCGCAGCGCGCGGTCGACAGTCTGAAAAAACTCAATCCCGCGCCTCTGGCGGATCCGGATCAGGCATCGCTTATCGAAGTCGCTAATTTTGACGATGATCTGCCTCGATTGGCAGACGTTGATTTGCTGATTGAGGCGATCGCCGAGCGCATGGACTGGAAGCACGCGCTTTATCAAAAAATCGCGGCCCATATTCCGAAGAATGCTGTTTTCGCGAGTAATACCTCAGGACTGTCCATTACCGACTTATCGTCGGTGCTGAATGAATCACTGCAGCATCGCTTTTGTGGCGTACATTTTTTCAATCCCCCGCGCTACATGCATCTGGTCGAACTGATTCCCACGTCGACTACGCAGCCTGAGATTCTCGATCAGCTGGAATCCTTTCTCATCACCACCTTGGGCAAAGGCGTGGTACGGGCCATTGATACCCCCAACTTTATTGCCAATCGTGTTGGCATCTTCGGCATGCTGGCGACGATGCGAGAAGCCGAAATCTTTGGTCTTTCTTATGACCTTGTCGACGACCTCACCGGTGCCCGGCT
>CAZXDB010000095.1:0-7555 GCA_964639465.1 uncultured Bifidobacterium sp.
TCCTCAGGCTACATGGAAGTTCAACCTGCAGGTTTGTCGTCGATCAAATGCTGACAGGTATATCGGACTTGTCGGGAGATTGTTTTGTCAAACGACCGCCTCGATCAATAGTTTTTCCTTTTAAAAATTTTTACGGAAAGTTTTTATGGAAAATTTTTTTCATTCGCTGGTGTTGATGTTCCTGTTTTTATTGCAGGGGTTTGGGTAAAACACACTGTAATCTGGAGAGGGGCAAATTAAGGCGAGTTGGTTCGAAGTCATCAACCTGTATCAGCTTCGCGCCGATCTGGTAGGCCGTATTCTGAAAACCGTCAGGGTCTGAGCACCGTATGAGCCGTAGGTACTGACGCAGGTGGCCGATGCCAGGTCGCGGGTGGACTGCCGCGCAGCGATTGACCGGGCAGGTTCCGAGACAGCATTTTCCCGCCGTCGGCCCCGAGGCCAGTGAATTACCTGGCCAGGTGGCGCTGCGCTAGCCGATCCCTCTGGCTGAATCCGGCCGCCGCCTCTGCTGCCAGGCCAGCCTGCGTGTCTGCCCAAGCGGCCGTTCAGCCGTGGCGGTCGATGGCAACATTTTCCATATAGATGCACAATACGGGGTTAAGACCCATGGGCTTTAGCCTTGCCATCGACGAACCACCCATAGCGTTGAGCTTTCTTCGGATAGACGTATACCTTGAGCACAATGAACAGTGATGTGTTGGAAACACCGATGCGCTATGGCTATATCGCCATACTGCTGCACTGGCTGATGGCGGTGCTCATTGTTGCTGCCTTCGCTCTTGGCGTGATGATGGTGGATATTCCCGGACTGACGCCGACCAAGCTGCGCTATTTTTCATGGCATAAATGGCTGGGCGTTACCGTACTGGCGCTCGCTGCGCTGCGACTGTTGTGGCGTTTATGGCAGAGCGCACCGCCCGCCGTGACGATGCCGCGCTGGCAGCAGCGGGCCTCGGTGATCGGCCACGCCATTTTGTATGTGCTGATGTTTGCTGTGCCATTGTCCGGTTATTTTTACAGTCTCGCGGCAGGGGTGCCAGTCGTCTATCTGGGTCTATGGCCACTGCCGGTGCTGATCGAGGCAGATCCGGTGCTCAAGCCGGTGCTCAAGCAGCTGCATCTGGTGCTGGTTTACACCCTGTTGGTGATGGTGATGGTGCATGTGCTGGCGGCCATCAAGCATCAGTTTATCGATCGTGACGGCGTGCTCAAGCGCATGCTGCCCTGACAAAGGAAAACCATGAAAATATCCTGCGCATCAAAAATTCTGTTGCCGGTGCTGATGAGTTTCAGCGTCGCCGCATCGGCCGCACCCCTGAAAGTGGACGCGGCCAAAAGCTCGGTTTCGGCCGTGTTTAAGCAGATGGGCGTCGCGGTGGAGTCGCGCTTTACCAAAGTCGGCGCGCAAATTGATTTTGATGCTGCCAGCCCTGATGCATCGAAAGCCACTGTGGATATTGACGTCACCAGCTTTGATCTGGGTGACCCGGACTACAACCGTGAAGTGCTGAAAAAAGAATGGTTTAACGCAGCCCAGTTTCCAAAGGCCAGCTTCGTATCCAGCAAAATCCGGGCAAATGGCCCGGGCAAGCTGGAGGTCAGCGGCAAGCTCACCATCAAGGGCAAGACTGCAGACGTCAGTTTTCCCATGACGGTGAAAAAAGAAGGTGCAGTGCAAATGTTCGAGGGCAGTCTGCCGATCAGGCGGCTGGCTTTCAACATAGGAGAGGGCGAGTGGAAGGACACCAGCATGGTTGCCGATGAAGTGGTGATCAAATTCCGTGTCCTTGCAAAGCCCTGATCCTGATTTATTCATACTTATCACTGAGAGGAAAGCCCCATGAATTTCAAAACCCTGATTATTTCGGCAGTGCTGGCTGTTGCGGCTTCATCGGCGTCCGCGCAAACCTACAACATTGATCCCGGCCACACGTATCCCAGTTTCGAGGCCGACCACCTGGGGATCTCGTTCTGGCGCGGAAAATTCACTAAAACCTCCGGTAAGGTCGTGCTGGACCGTGCTGCTAAGACAGGCAGCATCGACATCATCATTGATGCCAGCACCATCGATTTTGGTCATGCAAAAATGAATGACCATGCGCGAGGCAAAGATATGCTCAATGTGGAAAAATTTCCAACAGTGACTTACAAGAGTACCGCACTGAAATTTGACGGCGATAAGCTGGTCGGTGTCGAGGGTGAAATGACGATGATGGGCGTGACCAAACCGATGGCACTGAAAGTTAATTCCTTCAAGTGCATTATGCATCCGATGCTGAAAAAAGAAGTCTGCGGTGCGGATGCTTCTGGCATGTTTGATCGTAGCGACTATGGCCTGACTTATGGATTGCCGCGCTTTGCGCCGGAAGTCAAGCTGGCGATTCAGGTTGAGGGCGTCAAGGCAGACTGAGTCGTCTAAAATATTTCGCTGACGTAGTTGTGTAAACGGCGCCTGATGGTATCAGGCGCCGTTTTTATTTGTTCTCAGTCAGTGTATGGATTAATGCAGCTGATCTCCTCGTGCGGATCGCTGACTGCTGCTGCTTGCCTGTGTCGATACAATGCTTGATTCATAAGCTTGCATCCGCAAGGCCAGCTCCTGAAGATTCAGGCTGGATTGGCGAACCAGTGGAAAAAGTTGTTGTTCTTCGAGTTCGATGTGCGCAGTAATCGCCTCATGCAACTGCTTCATCAGCCCGTCATAAGCAGAGTCGCCCGGCGACAGATTCTGCAACTGCTCGATCAATTCATCAGCAGCGTGATGATCATCAAGACAGCGCGTGATCATCGCGGAATCCAGTTTCTGAACGGCAGGATAGAAAACAGCCTCTTCAAGCCGCGTATGCTGAAGCAGTGTCTCGCAGATTTTCGGTCCGGCATACTGTTTTACTTTTTCATCCTGTGTGGCGAGGTACCGTTGCATCAGCTGGCGTACAAATTGATGATCGTGGAGCAAGCCTTGGGTCGGATCATCCATCGGAAAACTTCCCTGACTACGTGCATCAATGGTGTTTTCGGTCATCATCATCTCCTTGAAAATTCGGGTTCTGCAGCAAGCGATCAAGCAAAGCCTCTGCAACAGAAAATTCGACGTCCGGCCGCTCGTAAAATTCCTTTTTTATTTCACTGGATGAAGAAGACGTGATGCACTTGCTTGGTTTATCAGGCTGTTTGAGGAAAACGCACTCACTAACGCAGCCGCGGAACCGCTGCGCCCGGTACTGGCGGCGTTGGTAACCTGAAATCGGCGGTTATCCGGACATCGCTGAGTACTGCCGGGCACGATTGTCGCCGGCAATCTAGAATGACCACAAAATTATCCGGAAAGCGACATGAATCAAACAAAACCAACAATCTGGTATCGCCTGACGGCCTTTGTGCTGATCGTGCTTTTTTGTTACAACCTTGCTGCGGCGCAGATTCTTGATCTGGCCAGCGGCAAGGAAATTTCGGTGGAGGTTCTTGCTGAGCGTTTGCGTAGCGCCGACATCGTGCTGCTGGGCGAGTTGCATGACAATCCGCACCATCATCAGGCACGCGCCAGTCTGATTCCTCAATTCGCTACGAACAAGACCACCATCGTTGCAGAGCATTTGCCGACGGGGCGCCGTGTGACACCCACCGGCGAGAGCCTCAGCGATCTCGAGGCCGCAGGTTTTAATCGCAATGGCTGGGGCTGGCCGCTCCATCAACCCTTGTTCGAGTCGGTGCTCGGGCGCGGTTACGCGCTTATCGGCGGCAATCTCCCTGCGGGCTTTTCCAAAGAGTTGATGAGTCAGGGGCAGGCCGCGATGTCGCTGACGATGGCACGCGCCTATGAGCAGGCGGTTTTACCGGCCCCGGCCCGAAGCCGACTGGAGCAGGATCTGATTGAAGGGCATTGCGGCAAGCTGCCTGATAAATATCTGGTGCCGATGAAGCTGGTGCAGCGTGCAACGGACATCTCCATGGCCACGGCCCTTATAACGCACCGGCCCTCGGTGCTGGTCGCTGGTAATGGCCATGTGCGCTCGGATTATGGCGTGCCTCAGGTCTTGTCAGTTTTGGAACCTTCACTGAAAATCAGCAGCGTTGGTTTCTACGAGAGCGGCACTGACCGCACAGAACTGATAAAGTCGCTGGCTGGCCGCTATGACTTTGTCTGGCTGACCGATGACACGCAGCGCACGGATCCCTGCGCCGACTTTAAATTAAAATAATTTTTTCCGAGACTTGGCATGTTCAGATCTTTTTTTCTCAGTCGTCAATGGGCACTGTGGGCTTGGCCCGGCGCGGCGTTGATTTTTCTCGGTACCTGGTATCAGGTTCAAATCGATGTACAGATCAATGACTGGTTTGGCGGTTTTTATGACGTGGTGCAAAAGGCGCTGGGCAACCCGGGTGCCGTCACGATTGAGGAATTTTTCGGCTTTCTGCTAAGTTTTGGCAAACTCGCCGGCACCTATGTGCTGGTGGCTGTGCTGCTGGGATTCTTTACCAAGCACTGGGTTTTCCGCTGGCGTCATGCGATGAATGATTTTTATATGGCGCACTGGTCATCCTTGCGGCATATCGAAGGGGCAAGTCAGCGGGTACAGGAAGATACCAAGCGTTTTGCATCCATTATGGAGTCGCTTGGTTCGAATATGATGGACTCGCTGATGACGCTGGTTGCTTTCCTGCCGATACTCTGGACCCTATCGAAAAAAGTGTCCGAGGTTCCCATTCTGGGCGCTGTTGATCATGCGCTGGTTTATGTGGCGGTTTTGTTTGCGCTGTTCGGCACGGTCGTCCTGGCGCTGGTGGGCATCAAGCTGCCGGGGCTTGAGTACAACAATCAAAGGGTGGAAGCCGCATACCGCAAGGAGCTGGTTCATGCGGAAGACGATGCAGCTCGCGGTGCCGAGCCGGTCGTGAAAGACTTGTTTTCTCATGTGCGTACCAACTACTTCCGCTTGTTCTTTCACTACATGTATTTTGATGTGGCGAAGTTCACTTATCTGCAATTCGGTGTGCTGGTGCCGTATATCGCGCTTGCCCCGACCGTGGTTGCCGGTGCGATCACGCTGGGTGTGATGCAGCAGATTGTTCGTGCCTTCGGTCGTGTCGAGATGTCGTTCCAGTTTCTCGTGCGTAGCTGGGGAACCATCGTCGAGCTGATCTCGGTGTACAAGCGACTGCGTGCATTTGAGGCGACGATTGGCACCGTCACAGCGTCCGGCGCAGCGTCCGGCCAAACGGGCAAGGCCTGACGTCAGATATTTCCGGCGAACCTGAGTGACGTACTTTTTGTGGGCTCTATGCGAGGTAAGTAATGCGAGGTGACCAGTGAATTTTTATCCCATGACATTCGTGCGTCTCGTCACCTGCCTCGCGCTCGGCCTGAGCATTACCGTTACTCAGGCGGCCGATCCTGCGCGCGTCCCACCCAACAAACAGACCAAAGCCGGTCTGTACCTGAATTCGCGCGAAGCCTATGAACTCAAGCAAAAGCTGGGTGATAAAGCTTTATTTGTCGATGTGCGAACTCGCGCTGAAATCTCCTATCTGGGCATGCCATCGGTTGCTGATGCCCACATTCCTGCTTTTGAGCATCCGGCCAATGCGGCTTGGGATGATAAAAGCGGTCGATTCAAAATGGAGCCTAATACCGACTTTGAGCCGGAGTTGGCCCGACGTCTGGCTTTGCGTCAGCTCGGCAAGCAGGATACGGTCATTCTGATCTGCCGTTCAGGCGATCGCACCAGTCGCGCTGTCAATTTTCTGACCGAGCTGGGCTACAGCAAGGTCTACACAGTGGTTGATGGTTTCGAGGGTGATGCGATCGCTGAAGGGCCGCAGGCTGGTCAGCGCGTACTGAACGGCTGGAAGAACACAGGTTTGCCCTGGACGTACAAGCTCGACAAGGACAAGATGTATCTTCCAAGGGAGTGAGCGATTTTTTGTCGCAGTCATCCATCTTCCCGTAACGCACCGCATGCATAATAGTGACAGGCCATGATTGCCTTGCTTGAAGCGCAGCGCGCCGGTTTGTTCGCGCGTGTTCACTGGCTGCCCAATATCGTCGCCGGTCTGATCGTCGGTATCGTTGCCTTGCCACTGGCGATGGCCTTTGCGATTGCGTCTGGTGCGCGTCCTGAACAGGGTATTTACACGGCCATCATTGGGGGTGGATTGATTACGCTGCTGGGTGGCAGTCGTGTGCAGATTGCCGGGCCTACCGGTGCTTTCATCGCCATCCTTCTGGGTATCACGGTCCACTATGGTATCGCCGGGCTGCAGATTGCGAGCCTGATGGCGGGCGTGATACTGCTACTGATGGGTTTAGCCCGCATGGGCGTTGTGATTCGTTTTATACCCATGCCGGTCATTGTCGGTTTCACGGCCGGTATTGGCGTGATCATTTTTTTTGGACAATGTCCTGATTTTTTTGGTTTTCCCAAACCGGCAGGCGAGTATTTCCACGAAAAACTCTGGTATTTGCTGCAATCGTTTCCTCAGCTGCATGGCACGACACTGCTACTATCGTTGATCAGTCTGGTACTAGTGTTATTTACACCACGGGTCAAATTTCTGGCGCGTGTGCCGGGTCCTTTGATGGCGATGGTCGTGATGACTCTGGTTCAGACGGTGCATCCGCTGCCTGGCGTTGCCACCATCGGCAGTGCCTTTGGCGGTATACCGACGGGTTTGCCCTCGTTGGTATTCCCCGATATCACACTATCGCAAACCCTTACGCTCATAGGACCAGCGTTTGCGATCGCGATGTTGGGTGCGATTGAGGCATTGCTGTCAGCCGTCGTTGCTGATGGCATGACGGGCACACGTCATGATTCCAATCAGGAGCTGGTCGGACAAGGAATTGCGAATATCGTGGTGCCTCTGTTCGGCGGTTTTGCAGCGACCGGTGCGATTGCACGGACAGCGACCAATGTACGCAATGGCGCAAACAGCCCGCTGGCGGGCATCGTTCATGCGCTCTTCCTGGTCGCAATTCTGCTTTTCCTGGCGCCACTGGCCACAGAGATACCGTTGGCGGTGCTTGCAGCCATTTTGTTTGTCGTTGCATGGAATATGAGCGAGCTGCCACGTTGCGTGCAGATGCTGCGAACGGCGCCGCTGGCAGACCGGCTGATTCTGATCATTACCTTCGTGCTGACGGTATTTGCCGATCTTGTGGTCGCAGTCAATGTCGGCGTTATCATCGCGATATTGCATTTTTTGCGCCGGATGTCGGATTCAGTGGCAACGCAGCCCGCCGATCCGCAGTTACTGGCCAGAGAACTTTCGCTGCATGGCTTTACGGACTTGCCGGAAGGTGTGATGGTGTATGAGATAGCCGGACCGATGTTCTTCGGTGCCGTTGATAACTTTGGACAAGCGCTGGAAAACACCCACAATACGAATCTCAAGGCACTGGTGATCCGTCTCCGTCAGGTACCTTTTATCGATATGAGCGGCCTGCAGGCTTTGCAGGATGCCGCCAACAAGCTGCGCAAGCGGGGCGTGACGGTAATTTTTTGTGAAGCCAATGAGCGGGTGCGGGGCAAACTTGAGCGTGCTGGCGTGATTG
>CAZXDB010000096.1:0-7535 GCA_964639465.1 uncultured Bifidobacterium sp.
GTTCCTATAGCGGCGAGCTCGACACGATGAGGATCATTTCAGCTCTGGCTGAGAACCGCAATCTTGAGGTGCTCAATTTGAAGTTATCCGAATTTAGCCGGCAGGCTGTTCCAAGCTTCGTCAAAATGGTCGAATCCCATCCGACGCTCAAAGGAATTCGCATGCCATCTATCAGGGAATTTTCTCGTGATGACGTGGAGAGAATACAGCGGGCGTTGGAGCGAAACAGGGGAATCAGTGTTGCAGCCCCGGCGGCGACTGCCGCTTTGCAAGTTCTGGCAGGACGGAACTATCCGCCCGAAATTATTCATCAAGTGATTGAACAGATCAGCACGCTGTCGCCGCAGGGGAAGGAAGACGGTTTGCAGACCTTGGTCAACCTGCAGGACGCAGTGCTGCAGCCCGGGCCTCGTAGCTGAGGCAGGAAGCAGCTCGCAGCGCTTGCTTCAAGTCACAACAAGGAAGAACCGGATTTGGCCCGTGCAGTGGCTTCTACCGTATCTGCTTCGGCTTGGCGCCTTCGTCGCCAAGCCGTTTTTCTTTCCTCCCCTCTCACTCACCCCGCTTTTAAGGGAGAAGGTGATGGATGGATCAACCGTAAGACCATCAGCCGCGCTGGCGGCCTTTTTCCCACAGCACATCGCCGCCGCCCGCATGGCGGTTCAGCACCCGTGACAGCACGAAAAGCAGATCCGACAAGCGGTTTACATACTGTCCCGGTTGCGCATTGAGCGGTTCTGCTTTACCCAATGCGACAATCGCCCGCTCTGCGCGCCGGCAAACGGTGCGGCACACGTGTGCCTGAGAAGCAGCGCGTGATCCCGCAGGCAGGATGAATTCTGCCAGCACAGGCAAGGTGGCGTTGTATTTCGCCAGCAGTGTGTCGAGTCGGATGACGTGGGTATCGGTGATTAGGCTGAAGCCCGGTATGCATAACTCACCCCCGAGATCGAAAAGATCATGCTGGATCGTCACCAGTTCTTCCCGCAGATCTTCCGGCATGTCTTCGCACAGCAGCAAGCCGAGATGCGAATTCAATTCATCGACATCGCCCATCGCCTGAACGCGCAGAGCGTCCTTGGTGGTGCGGCTGCCATCACCCAGCCCGGTGGTGCCATCGTCCCCGGTGCGGGTGGCGATTTTGGAAAGTCGGTTGCCCATATTGGATAAATATAAAAGTGTCGGGGCGCAGGATACGGGAAAATGCCTGCTTTCGCCGCAGAAATCCGGATTTCCGCAGATTTTTGGACGTTCTATTATCGACCAAAGGGTACAATAGATCGCTTACGGAGAAACTTCCATGAACCATCCTGCCCCACCTTCGACTCTCAGACGCGAACTGCCTGAGGCACTGCTGGCCGAATTGAAGGCCGTTTTCCTTGATCGGTTGTCGACCTCCATGGCGATGCGCGAGCACCATGGCCGCGACGAATCGTCTTACGATCCTATGCTGCCCGATGCGGTGGTATTTGCGCATACCTCGGAAGAGGTCGCTGCCGCGGTTCGTTTGTGCAATCAGTATCGTTTTCCCATTATTGCTTATGGCACCGGCACCTCGCTGGAAGGCCATATTCTTGCGCTGCAAGGTGGACTGTCGATCGATCTGTCGCAGATGAATCAGGTGGTTGCTGTGAACCCGGAAGATCTGACCGTGACGGTTCAGGCGGGTGTGACGCGCAAGCAGTTGAATACCGAGATCAAAGACACCGGATTATTTTTCCCGATCGATCCGGGCGCAGATGCATCGATTGGTGGCATGGCCGCTACCCGCGCATCGGGCACGAACGCTGTGCGTTACGGCACGATGCGGGAAAATGTTTTATCGCTGACCGTGGTGACCGCCGAAGGCAAGATCATCCGAACCGGTACGCGCGCGAAAAAATCTTCGGCCGGCTACGACCTGACCCGTTTGTTCGTCGGTAGCGAAGGCACCCTGGGCATCATTACAGAAGTCACTCTGAAAATTTACCCGCAGCCGGAGGCCATCTCGGCAGCGGTTTGCTCGTTCAACGATATCGCCAGCGCCGTCAATACTGTCATTCAGACCATCCAAATGGGTGTACCGGTGGCCCGGGTTGAATTCGTTGATGAGAACGGTGTGCGCGCTTTTAACAAGCATGACAAGCTCACCTTGCCTGAGAAGCCTCTGCTGCTGTTCGAATTTCATGGCAGCGAGCATGGCGTGAAAGAGCAAGCGGAGTTGGTGCAGCAAATCGCGGATGACCATCAGGCGATCGGTTTTGAATGGGCGACGCGTCCGGAAGATCGCTCCCGTCTCTGGCAGGCACGTCACAACGCTTATTTCGCGTTGCTGCAATTGCGTCCGGGTTGTCGTGCGATATCCACCGATTGCTGTGTGCCGATTTCACGTCTTGCGGAATGTCTGCTGGAGACCAAGGCGGACTGTGAACGAGAAAAAATCATTCACGGTATCGTCGGTCATGTCGGTGACGGAAATTTTCACGTACAGATGCTGGTTGATCCGAATGATCCTGAAGATATCGCCCGTGCAGAAGGCGTGAATGAACGCATGGTGCATCGTGCGATCGCGATGGACGGTACCTGTACCGGTGAGCATGGCATTGGCTTGCACAAGATTGATTTTCTGATTCACGAAACCGGTGAAGATGCGGTCGACATGATGCGATCGATCAAACACGCGTTAGACCCGAATAATATTTTTAATCCAGGAAAGATCTTCCGCTGGTAATTTTTCTGGCGGGTTTCCTGCAGCATAGATCACCCACCCATGGCAACACGCATCCCACCGGTCCACGCGCTGTCGGCGTTTGAGGCAGCAGCACGGCACGGTTCCTTCGCCCTGGCGGCAGAAGAGCTTTGCATTACCCCTTCGGCGCTGTCCCATCGCATTCGTCTGCTGGAAGAGTTCGTCGGCGAACGCTTATTTCTGCGCGACGGGCGCAATGTCGGATTGTCTGAATTTGGACGGCGATATCTTGATGTCGTACGTCAGGCACTGCGCACACTCACGGATTTTCCGATGCCGCGCCGCGCTGCCTCAGTGCAGCCGCGTATCAAAATCACGGTGCCACCGACTTTTGCGCGCTATTTGCTGGTGCCTAAGCTGGCATCGTTTACCGAAGCGCATCCCGATATCGCGGTCGAAATTTATTTGTCGGTACCGCTCTACGATCTCGCGCTGGGCGAAAGCGATGTCGAGGTTCGTTTCGGGCCAGGCAAGTATCCGAATCTGCAATGCGAAAAATTATTTTCTGAGCCGACCTTTGCGGTGGCTAGCCCGGACTATCTGCAAAAGGTAGGCGATATCAGCAAACCGGAAGATTTGCAAAATGCGACATTGATCCGTTCTGCGCTCGAGCCTTGGCAGCCTTGGTTTGAGGCCGCCGGTCTTGATTGGTCTGAGCCCAGTACCGGGCTGCGGGTTGATGATCTTGGTTTGCTGCTGGAAGCCGTACGTCGCGGCCATGGGATTGGTTTGACCCGCGAACACTTCGCGCGTGAATTGCTGGACAGTGGCGAGATCGTTCGATTGTTCGACATGCAGACCGCGACCCCGCCGCATGCCTACTACGTGGTTTATGAAAAGCAGGCCGCCGAGCGTCCGGAAGTGGCGGCGTTTCTCCAATGGACTCAGGCAACTTTCCGTAGTGCCTGATTGTTAGCCCGCTATTTTTAGCGGGACAAAATGAGCGCCGTTCAACAAAATGTGGCGCGCCGCCGCCCTTTTTACAGGGCGCGCGGGTCGTCATGACGATGCTTTTGCAGGTGCTAGCCTGCCAGCTAAAAACTTTCATCGGTCACGTCAAAGCTTTTCAGCGGAAATCCGGTCAAATCGGGACTTTGGCAGCAAGCCTTTCGTTAAACTAACGTCCTTTAGGCTGCGGGCTGTATTGCCGCGCGCTTTACTAGGATTCCCGATGAATGCTCCCACTGAAGCGGCTTTTTCTCTCTCTCGTCAGCGCGAGGTGGTTGCGGCCTTGCGCGAGCAGTTGCCCGCACATGCGGTATTGTTCAACGAAGAAGACACGCGTCCCTACGAGTGCGATGGCTTGTCGGCGTATCGCCAACTGCCGATGATCGTCACTTTGCCTGAGAATGAGGCGCAGGTCGTCGCCGTTCTGAAGGTTTGTCACCGGCTGAACGTGCAGATCGTGCCGCGCGGCGCTGGTACCGGTTTGTCAGGTGGCGCAACGCCGATTGCTGACGGCGTGGTGTTGTCCACCGCACGCCTGAATCGCATTCTCAAGCTCGATCCGCATGCCAGAACCGCCATCGTGCAACCCGGTGTGCGCAATTTGGCTATTACCGAAGCGGCAACGCCGCACGGTTTGTATTACGCCCCCGACCCGTCGTCGCAGATCGCCTGCTCGATCGGTGGCAATGTCGCGGAAAACTCCGGTGGTGTGCATTGCCTAAAATACGGGCTCACGGTGCATAACGTGCTGCGTGTGCGCATGGTGACGATTGAGGGAGAAGTCGTTGAGCTGGGTAATGCTGGTCTGGATGCGCCGGGCCTCGATTTGCTGGCCGCGTTTATAGGTTCCGAAGGCATGCTGGGCGTGGCGACTGAAGTCACGGTCAAGCTGGTGCCCAAACCTCAGCTGGCCCGCGTGATCATGGCGTCGTTTGATGATGTGGTCAAAGGCGGCAATGCAGTGGCCGATGTGATTGCCGCGGGCATTATCCCCGCCGGTCTGGAAATGATGGACAAGACCAGCTCGCGCATGGTCGAACCCTTTGTGAAAGCCGGTTACGACACCGATGCCGAAGCGATTCTGCTGTGCGAATCCGATGGCACACCCGAGGAAGTCGAAGAAGAAATCGCTCGCATGACCGAGGTACTCAAGGCCTCTGGTGCCACCGCGATTGCGGTATCGCGCGATGAAGCCGAGCGTCTTAAATTCTGGTCGGGTCGCAAGAATGCCTTTCCGGCGGCAGGTCGTATTTCACCGGACTATTACTGCATGGATGGCACGATACCGCGCAAGCATCTGGCGAAGGTCTTGCTGGGTATCGCCGAAATGGAAAAAAAATATCAGCTGCGCTGCGCGAATGTTTTTCACGCAGGTGATGGCAATCTGCATCCGCTGATTCTGTTTGATGCAAACACGCCTGGTGAATTCGATCGTGCTGAAAAATTCGGCGCCGAGATTCTGGAGTTGTGTGTCGAGGTCGGTGGCACCATCACCGGCGAGCACGGTGTTGGTATTGAAAAAATTAATTCCATGTGCGTGCAGTTTTCAGCTGCTGAGCGGGAAGCTTTCTTTAGTGTGAAGCGCGCGTTCGACACCGCTTTTCTGCTCAATCCCGACAAGGCGATACCCTCCCTGCATCGCTGTGCCGAGTACGGCAAGATGCATGTGCGCCACGGCCAGCTGAAGTTCGCTGATCTGCCACGATTCTGATGCGAGCTCGATAAAAAATGGAACAAGTACTGTCAGGCTTCAGAGACCGCATTGTCGCGGCAAGCAATTCAGCATCACCGTTGCGCTTGCGTGGTAACGGCACCAAAGACTGGTACGGCCAGCATTTGCAAGGCGAGATACTCGACACCACCGCCTATACCGGTATCGTTGATTATGATCCGACCGAACTCGTCATCACCGCGCGCTGCGGTACCAATCTCCGCGAAATAGGCAAGGCACTGTCGGCACACAATCAGATGCTGGCCTTTGAGCCCATGAGATTTGATGGTATGGCCACCATTGGCGGGATCGTCGCTGCTGGTTTGTCTGGCCCGCGCCGTATGGCGGTAGGCGCTGTGCGTGATTTTGTGTTGGGCGCGGTGATGATGGATGGGCGTGGCGAAGTCTTGCACTTCGGCGGGCAGGTCATGAAAAACGTGGCGGGCTACGATGTGTCGCGCTTGCTGACTGGTTCGCTCGGCACGCTGGGCCTGATTCTTGAAGTCTCGGTCAAGGTCTTGCCTAAACCGGTGGCGCAGCAGTCCTTGCGGTTTGCAATGACGGAAGCCGAAGCGCTGCATCAAATCAATGTCTGGGGTGGTCAGCCTTTGCCGATCTCGGCCTCGTGCTGGCATCAAGGTCAGCTGAGTGTTCGTCTGTCCGGCGCGCGTGCTGCGGTCGATGCGGCCGTCATCAAAATGGGTGGTGAGGTACTGGCCGATGCAGATAATTTCTGGGATCAGCTGCGCGAGCATCAGAGTGCTTTTTTTGCTGACACGGCAGAAGGATTGTGGCGTTTGTCTGTACCCAGCACGACGCCGGTATTACAGCTGCCGGGTGACACATTGACGGAATGGGGCGGTACGCAGCGCTGGCTAAAAACCACCGCCGATGCAACGACCATTCGTGCAGCTGCCGAAGCAGCAGGTGGCCATGCGACGCTGTTTCGTGGTGGTGATAAATCCGTCGGCGTGTTTCATCCGCTCATGGCGCCTGTCGCCGGTATTCATCGCCGTCTGAAAGCCAGCTTCGATCCAGCGGGAATTTTCAACCCGCACCGTATGTACCCTGATTTCTGATCACTGTTCATTCAATGCAAACCAATCTCGCAGATTTCATCAAAGACACCCCTGAAGGACAGGAGGCTGATGCCATTCTGCGCAGCTGTGTGCATTGCGGTTTTTGCACCGCGACCTGTCCTACTTATCAATTGTTGGGCGACGAGCTGGACGGGCCGCGCGGCCGCATCTATCTGATCAAGCAAGTCCTTGAAGGTAAAGCGGCCACTGAAAAAACGCAGATGCATCTGGATCGTTGCCTGACTTGCCGTAATTGTGAAAGTACGTGTCCCTCAGGTGTCCAATATGGCCGCTTGGTCGATATCGGTCGAGGTATCGTTGAAAAACAGGTCAAGCGCCCGTTCGCGCAGCAGCTGGTGCGCACAGCGCTGAAAGAAATCCTGCCGCGCAAGAGCGTGTTCAGCCCGGCGATGAAAATGGGGCAGCTGGTTCGTCCCTTGTTACCAGCAGCGCTAAAAAACAAAGTGCCGCAAGCGCGACCCGCAGGTGTCTGGCCGTCGCGCAATCATGCCCGAAAAATGTTGATGCTCGATGGCTGTGTGCAGCCGGCGATGTCGCCGAATATCAATGCAGCGACCGCGCGCGTGCTGGATGCGCTTGAGGTGCAATTGATTGTGGCTCCGAAAGCCGGTTGCTGCGGCGCGATCCGTCATCACCTGAATGATCAAGATGGCGCACTCGACGATATGCGGCGCAATATCGATGCGTGGTGGCCGTATGTAGAAGCAGGCGCGGAAGCTATCGTGATGACGGCCTCGGGTTGCGGTGTCACCGTCAAAGAGTACGGTCATTTGCTCGCGCATGACCCATCGTATGCAGCGCGTGCCGCACGTATTTCTGAATTAACGAAAGACCTTTCAGAAATTATGCCAGCGTTCGAGCAGCAGCTCGCCGCCAAAGTGAAAGTAAAAAAACGTGTCGCCTATCATCCGCCTTGCACGCTGCAGCACGGTCAGCAGATTCGCGGCAAGGTCGAGGGTGTGCTGCGCGCTGTGGGTGTTGATGTGATGCTGTGTGCTGACAGCCACCTGTGCTGTGGTTCGGCGGGTACTTACTCGGTATTGCAGCC
>CAZXDB010000097.1:0-7279 GCA_964639465.1 uncultured Bifidobacterium sp.
TTACGAATCAGTTGCTCTACCAACTGAGCTACATCAGCGACGGGCGATATTTTAACAAACATCTCGCCATCCAAACCTGCGCCAACGACAAGCGATCCCTATGCTGCGTGATATTCCGTCACCCGCGTTACTTCATTTCGCGAACCAATAAAGACGGCGACACGCTGATGCAGGGTATGCGGCTGAATATCCAAGATGCGCGTTTTACCATCCGTGGCCGCACCACCCGCTTGCTCGATGATGAATGCCATCGGATTGGCTTCGTACATCAGGCGCAGCTTGCCGGGTTTGTCGGGTTCACGCGCATCAGCCGGATACATGAAGATGCCACCACGGTTCAGTATGCGATGGACATCAGCGACCATGGACGCGATCCAGCGCATGTTGAAATTTTTACCGCGCGGTCCGGTGGCACCTGCTTCGAGCTCACTAATGTAGCGCGTGACCGGCGGATACCAGTGTCGCGCATTGGATGCATTGATCGAATACTCTGCGGTATCTGCAGGAATCTGAATGGCGCGCTGAGTCATGACCCAGGAACCCATCTCGCGATCGAGCGTGAAGCAGTTGACGCCATTACCCGTGGTGAGCACGAGCATCGTCTGTGGACCGTAGACTGCATAACCAGCAGCGACTTGTCGGGTGCCTGGCTGCAGAAAATCTTTTTCTGTCGGCGTTGCCATGCCCTCGGGCGCTTTGAGCACCGAGAAAATCGTACCGATGGAGACGTTCACATCGATATTGGACGAACCATCGAGCGGATCGAATAGCAACATGTACTCGCCCATCGGATAGCGGTTCGGAATCGGATGGATGGTTTCCATTTCTTCGGAGGCCATCGCTGCCAGGTGACCGCCCCATTCGTTGGCCTGCAATAAAATCTCGTTAGAAATGATATCGAGTTTTTTCTGAATTTCTCCCTGCACGTTTTCGGTATCGGCCGCACCCAGCACATCACCCAGCGCACCTTTGCCGACTGCATGACTGATGGTTTTGCAGGCACGGGCGACAACTTCAATCAGCAGCCGCAGCTCAGCGGGAATGGAGTTATTAAGGCGCTGCTCTTCAATCAGATGTTGGGTCAGGCTGACGCGTTTCATCGAGGTACTCGCTGGCAGTTGAGGATTAATTGGCGAGTGCCTTACCGATGATTTCGGTAACGTCATTCGACAGTTTTTTAGTAGACGATACTGTTTCGAGTGCTTCACGCATGGATTTTTGCAGCGCCGGGGTGAATTTTCGCCAGCGGTCCAGTGTCCGCGCAAGGCGTGCAGCGACCTGGGGATTAATCGCATCCAGGGCAATCACTTGCTCGGCCCAGAATGCGTGGCCGCTACCATCAGCTGCGTGAAATTGTGCTGGATTGCTGCTGCAAAACGCAAACAAAAGACTACGGGCGCGATTCGGATTTTTTAGCGTGAAGGCCGGATGCCTCATCAGCTGACGAATGGCTTTCACGTTAGTGGTCGGCGATGAAGCCTGCAGGCTAAACCATTTGTCAATGACGAGTGCCTCTTCTTCGAAATCTTCATAAAAAGCTTCAAGGGCTGCCTCGATACCGGGCGCGTGATGATGAACGATCGCAGTCAGCGCCGCGATGCGATCGGTCATGTTAGCGGCATGATCGAGCTGATCCTGCATGAGTTTGTGTGATTGCGATTCATCCAGCTCGGCCAGATAGCCCAGCGCATTGTTACGCAACGCACGGCGGCCAGCGTGTACGGGATCAGGACTATAGGCACCGGGCGTGTGGTTGGCGCGGTAGATGTCGATCAGATCGCCACGCAATGCAAATGCCAGGTGATGACGAAGTGCACGGCGTGCGCGGTGAATGGCTTGTGGATCAATCACTTCGACCTGCTCAGCGAGCATGCCTTCGGACGGCAGCGTCAGCACCAGATCGCGGAAGGCAGGGTCGAGCGAAGTATCGCGCAGGAGCTTGCGCAAGGCATCCGCCAGTAATTTGTCCTGCGCGGTCGCGTTGTAGCGCAGATCGTCGGAGATCGCCGTATCTGCGAGCGACAGCAGCCTACGGGTGGCCAGTCGCTGTCCGGCCTCCCAACGGTTGAATGAATCGCTGTCATGAGCAAGCAGAAAGGCGAGCTCGTCATCGGTGTAGTCATACTCCAGAACCACGGGCGCAGAGAAGTTGCGCAATAACGAAGGTACCGGCGGATGCTCAATGCCGGTGAAAGTGAAATGCTGGGTGAACTCGGTCAGCTCCAGCACGAGAGTGGTTGGCACCGTGTGTACTTCGATCTCATCCGGCGCGCTTTCATTCTCCAGCTGCAAAGGCAAATCCTGCCCTTGCGCGTCGAGCAAACCGACAGCCACCGGAATGTGCATGGGCAGCTTGTGGTCTTGTCCGGGCGTAGCCGGACAACTTTGCGTCATCGTCAATGTGTAGGTTTGTGCTGCAGCGTCGTACTGTGATGTCACTTTGACGCGCGGTGTGCCGGCCTGGCTATACCAGTGCTCGAACTGACTGAGATCGCGTTGGTTAGCATCGCTCATCGCCGCACGGAAGTCATCACAGGTGACCGCCTGTCCGTCATGACGGCTGAAATAGAGATCCATACCACGCCGGAAGCCTTCGCGACCCAGCAGGGTTTGCATCATGCGAACGACTTCGGCACCTTTTTCGTAGATGGTCAGTGTGTAGAAGTTATTGATTTCAACATAGGAATCGGGCCGTACCGGATGCGCCATCGGACCGGCATCTTCGGGAAACTGCGCGGCACGAAGTACACGCACATCCTCAATCCGCTTGACCGCGCGGCCGCTGTCACTGCCCATCATGTCAGCAGAAAATTCCTGGTCACGAAAGACCGTCAGTCCTTCTTTGAGTGACAACTGAAACCAGTCACGGCAGGTCACGCGATTGCCGGTCCAGTTATGGAAATATTCGTGGGCAACGACGGACTCGATATTGTTGTAATCGGCATCGGTGGCAATACGCGGATTGGCGAGAACGTATTTGGTGTTGAAAACATTCAGGCCCTTGTTTTCCATCGCGCCCATATTGAAATCGCCGACCGCCACGATCATGAAACGATCGAGATCGAGTTCAAGTCCGAATCGCTCTTCGTCCCAGCGTATGCTTTTCACCAGCGATTCCATCGCATGCGATGTCTTGTCCAGATTGCCTTCTTCCACCCAGACCTGCAGCAGCACTTCCCTGCCAGACCGCAAACGCAGCGTTTGCTCTTCGCACACCAGCTGGCCGGCCACCAGTGCAAACAGGTAAGAGGGTTTGCGGAACGGGTCTTCCCACAATGCGTAATGGCGTCCGTCACCGATATCGCCCTGCTCGATCAGATTGCCATTCGACAGCAGCACCGGATACCGGGCTTTGTCGCCGCGCAGCATGACGCGGTATTTCGCCATCACATCGGGCCGGTCCGGGAAATAAGTCATTTTGCGAAAACCTTCCGCTTCGCACTGCGTGAAAAAGTTTCCGTTGGAGACGTACAAACCCATCAGTGAGGTGTTGCGGTCAGGATGAATCAGGGTTTCGATTTCCAGCGTCACTTCATCGGGCGCGTTATCGATGATCAGCGTGCTGCCTGAGAGCCGGTAATCACGTTTGCCGAGCGTTTGGCCATTCATCCGCAGCGCGATCAGGTTCAAATCTTCGCCATGCAGCACCAGCTCATGGGATGAACTCCCTGCATTGCGCCGCAACACAGTACGGGCCGCAACCCGTGTGGCTTTCGGATCCAGATCAAAACCGATATCGATCGTATCAACCCGGAATGCCGGGGGGGAGTAGTCCTGTCGTTGTATCGTGGCAGCAGTGTCGGAGCGCATAAGAGAAAAATACGGCAATCGGGTCGTAAAGCTGCATTTTACCAAGCAGACGGATCTCGCAAGGGCCCAACTGACGCATGCAATGAAAGGAAATCTATGAGAATCTAGACTTCGTTTGTAATCGCCTGCCCAAATATCCCTGAGCGAAAGATCATGAGAGTTACCGCCTGCCTCTTCACCGCCTTTTGCCTGTTGCTGTCAGGCTGCGCCACCCGAATTCGCAGTGAGGTGACCGCCTTTCACCAGTGGCCAGCCAACATGGCCGGAAAGACCTTCGCGTTTGCCCCAAAAGACAGCGAACCTGCCGGGCTGGAGCGCCGGAGCTATGAGGATCTGATCCGCGCCGAGCTGATTCGCACGGGTTTGCGCGAGGCAGAAGGTGGGCAGAATGCCGCACTTGCGGTGAGCTTCAATGCCTCGGCGGCGGCCAGGGATGTCCGTGTGATCGAGACGGTACTGGTCGACTCTTGGTACGGCACACCCTGGTACGGCCCGGGTTATTACTCGCCGTACTGGGGCGGGTGGCCGGGTTATGGATATCCGTATGCGAATCCCTTCTACGGACCGTTTGGCGCCGGCATGCCGGTCGCGCGCGAGCAGGAACGGCGCTACACACTCCACACCCGGGAGTTGAAACTGGCAATCAACGACGCAAGCGCCGGACAAGCGCTCTATGAAGTCACGGTACGAAGCGAGGGCAAAGAAGGAAATCTGGCCAAGGTCATGCCATATCTGGTGCGCAGCGCGTTTGTCGATTTTCCGGGCAAAAGTGGTACGCCACGCGTGGTTGACCTGAAATTCGATGCAACCACTCTAAAACCGAAGGATTGACCCGCTTGGGGCCAAGCCCTCGCAGCGGCTCGAGGTAGTGCCCTGAGCTTGACCGGACTCGGAGGAGGTCAGGCCAGGTGTCTGGTTGCACCTGAAACCTGCCTCGGGTCATACAGGTCACGTCACATACGCCACCGACACCCAGGTAATCAGCCCGAGCAACATCACCGCCAGAGCCAGCACGATAAGCAGCCTGCCGAAATGCGGGCCATGGTCAGCCCCCGACGGTGGTTCGTCGGGATGCTGCATGGGGTTGTCCTGCTCATTCTCATCTTGCATTGACATACCTCAGGGCAGCAAGATGGTTGAGCCGGTGGTCTTGCGCGATTCAAGATCAATATGCGCCTGCTGCACATCGCTGAGCGCATAACGCTGATTGATCTCGATCTTTACTTTACCGCTTTCAACCATGCGGAACAGGTCGGCTGCCATCACTTCCAGATCGGTGCGTTTGGCTGTGTACGAAAACAGCGTCGGACGCGTGATGAACAGCGAGCCGCGCGAGGCGAGTTCGTTAAGCGAGAAAGGCGGCACCGGTCCCGAGGCCGAGCCGTAACTGACCATCGTACCGAGCGGCGACAGGCAATCCAGTGAATTGATGAAGGTGTCCTTGCCGATCGAGTCATAGACGACCGGCACGCCCTTGCCGCCGGTGATTTCCTTGACGCGCTCGACAAAATTTTCCTTGTTGTAGTTGATGATGTGCGTACAGCCATGCGCCTTGGCGAGTTCGCCTTTTTCATCCGAACCTACCGTGCCGATCATGTTCACACCCAGCGCGCGTGCCCACTGGCAGGCGATCAGGCCGACGCCACCGGCGGCTGCATGAAAGAGAATGGTTTCGCCACCCTTGAGCGGATACGTCCGATGAAATAGGTACTGAACGGTCAGACCCTGGAGCATCATCGCCGCTGCGGTCTCGAAGCTGATCGAATCGGGCAATTTAACCAGCGCTTCAGCAGGCATCACACGTGCCTCGGCATAGGCACCGGGCGGACGCGTCGCATAGGCGACCCGGTCGCCGGCCTTCACATGGGTGACATCCGGACCGACGGCTTCAATCACACCCGCGCCTTCCATACCCAGCCCAGCGGGCAGATTCTGCGGATACAGCCCAGTACGGAAGTAGACATCGATGTAATTCAGGCCAATCGCATGATGACGAATCCGGACTTCGCCGGGACCCGGCTCGCCCACCTCGACATCCACATACGACATCACTTCGGGACCGCCGTTGCTGAAACAACGTATTGCTTTTGTCATGACTGTACCTGCTGAAAATTAATTGAACGATAAATGGAACGATAAAGCGCGAATGATAACTGCAAACTGCTATG
Organism: uncultured Bifidobacterium sp.; assembly: GCA_964639465.1. Lineage (GTDB taxonomy): Bacteria > Pseudomonadota > Gammaproteobacteria > Burkholderiales > Burkholderiaceae_D > Pernthalerella. Next base: position 5,979 of record CAZXDB010000097.1, read on the forward strand.
AATCAGAATGATGGCTTGACGAGGCCAGCGCTTCGTTACGTACTCTTCTTTTTTGATAACAGATAAATCCCCGCCAACACCAACCCGGTACCCACCAACTGTATCCCGGCAATCGGCTCCTGCAACAGCCAGGCAGCGAGAAACAAGGTCGATACGGGTCCGGCCATGCCCGCCAGCGACACCACGGGGGCGCCAACACGGGCGATGGCCATCATGGTCAGAAACACCGGCAACACCGTGCAAAATACGGCATTGACCACAGAAAGACCATACACTGCCGGCGGCTGCAGCAGGAAGGCCGGCGAGCGCAACAGCAAAAACTGCGCGAGCGACGCCACCGTTGACACGCACATAACATAGGAGACGAGACGCAGCGTACCCACGCGCTGCACCAGCTCGCCGGAGAACAGCAGGTACATCGCATAACTGAGCGCACTGCCCAGCACGAAGGCGCCGCCAATGAGCACATTCGAGCCACCCGATTGGGCGTCGTGGATAAATACCAGTACCGTACCGCCGTAGCAGATGGCCAGCGCCAGCCACTCAATGGGGCTGACGCGTTTTTTCAGCCAAAACACCGACATCAGCAAGACGAACGAGGGTGTCAAAAACAAAATCAGGCGCTCAAGGCCCGCCGAAATATAAGCCAGCCCGATGAAATCCAGATAGCTGGACAAATAGTAGCCCAGCAGGCCAAGCTGAACAATGCGCCAGCGGTCAGCCACCGCCAGCGACGCTTGCCGCCGCATCTGCAGCAGCGCAATGAGGCCAAAAGCAGGCAGCGAAAACAGCATGCGAAAGGCCAGCACCGTCATCGCGTCGACCTGATGCCGGTAAAGCAGCTTCACCACGATGGCTTTGCCCGAGAACAGCACCGCGCCAATGAGTGCCATTGCCAATCCAATCAGGAATAATCGCCGCTGTCGGTGCTGAGGGTCGATTGCAGAGGCAAATAAGGGCATGAGCAGGCGGGCAAGCGTGGGCGGAGGCGGCAGTGTTCAAGAATTCTACCGGCGGCACTAGCGGCCAGCTTCGGCATTGGCGAACGACCCATTTGCACAGGGCTTTCGCACCGACCGGTATGGTAAAATCCGCCCCCTGTTCATCGGCCTGCACGGGCAAAAATCTGCCTTCCGCGAATGCCTCCGGCGCGCTGCATCTGTTGCAAGGCAAGTAACGACATCCGGAAAGAAAGCACATGGCAGGACATAGCAAATGGGCCAACATCAAGCACAAAAAGGCCGCGACTGACGCGAAGCGCGGCAAGATATGGACCCGCCTGATCAAGGAAATCACGGTCG
>CAZXDB010000098.1:0-7119 GCA_964639465.1 uncultured Bifidobacterium sp.
ACTCCCGACCTACGCCTTGTAAGGGCGCCGCTCTACCAACTGAGCTAAGCACCCGCAGAAACTTTAACTACCTGTCCCAACTTGGCCAGCCAACCCGGCGTTTGTCACCACGCCGAGAAAAACACTAGTTTAAAGCATCTTTCAAAGCTTTGCCAGGCTTAAATTTAGGTACCTTGGAAGCCTTGATCGTGATTTCCTGATGGGGTGCACGCGGATTGCGTCCAATTCGTTCAGCGCGAGCGCTGACGGAGAACGTTCCAAATCCGGCCAGAGTCACTGTGCCATCTTCCTTCAATGTCGACGTCACCGCATCGATCACTGCTTCGAGCGCGCGGCTGGCGGAGGCTTTCGAAATGTCCGCCGCTTTGGCAATTTCATCAATCAGTTCAGTTTTATTCAATGACATTCCCCTAGGATATGTTGTTGGATTTTTCGGCAGAAGATTTGTCTCGAAAGCCGGCCGTTCGGCTACAGGATTTCCTGCACTGGCTATTAGACAAGTGACGATCATTGGTGTCAAGAAATTTACCCATTAACATTTTCCATCACGGTATCTCAGACCGCAGACCTGAGTAAGACACCGATTCCGTAAAAATTTTGCATCAAAAAAGCGCCCCGAAGGACGCTTTTCTTCAAACAATGGATTGACTCAAGCTCGGTTCAGTGCTTAACAACAGCAGGATCACTGGTGGTTTCAGCCGCTGCCACCGGGGCTGGCGCGACCTCTTCATCAGTCAACGGCACGGGCTGACGCTCGAGAGCAATTTCAAGCACCTTCTCGATCCAGCGTACCGGAATGATTTCCAGACGACTCTTTACGTTGTCCGGAATCTCGGCGAGGTCTTTGGTGTTTTGCTCCGGAATCAGTACGACCTTGATGCCGCCGCGAAGCGCGGCAAGCAGCTTCTCCTTCAGGCCACCAATCGGAAGCACCTCACCCCGCAAGGTGATCTCCCCCGTCATGGCCACATCCGCACGCACCGGAATGCCGGAAAATACGGACACCAGCGCAGTCGTCATGGCAATGCCTGCGGACGGACCATCCTTTGGCGTCGCACCTTCCGGAACGTGAATGTGGATATCAGTCTTTTCAAAGACATCGCTCTTGATGCCCAGCACTTTCGCACGACTGCGTACGACAGTGCGAGCCGCCTCAATAGACTCCTTCATTACATCACCCAGGGTACCGGTACGAATCACATTGCCTTTGCCGGGCATGGTCATCGATTCGATCGTCAGCAGATCGCCGCCCACTTCAGTCCAGGCCAATCCGACAACCTGCCCGATCTGATTTTCCTTGTCAGCCACACCAAAATCATAACGACGCACACCCAGAAATTTGCCCAGGTTTTTTGCGCTCACCGTGATCTTTTTCTCCTGCTTGGTCAGCAGCAGCATCTTGACGACTTTACGGCAAATTTTCGATATTTCCCGATCAAGCGAACGCACGCCCGCTTCACGCGTGTAGTAGCGAATGATGTCGCGCACTGCCGATTCGGCCACCGAAATCTCGCTGTCTTTCAAACCATTATTTTTGATCTGCTTGGGAAGCAGGTAGCGCTGCGCAATATTGGTTTTTTCGTCTTCGGTATAACCCGACAGACGAATAACCTCCATACGATCCAGCAGCGCTGCCGGAATGTTGTACGAGTTCGCCGTCGCAACAAACATCACGTCGGATAAATCGAAATCGACTTCCACATAGTGATCACCGAAGGTATGGTTCTGCTCCGGATCCAGCACTTCGAGCAGCGCCGATGCGGGATCACCCCGAAAATCCTGTCCCAACTTGTCAATTTCATCGAGAAGAAATAGCGGGTTCCGAACACCTGATTTGGTCAGGCTCTGCAAAATCTTGCCGGGCATGGAGCCAATGTAAGTGCGCCGATGCCCACGGATTTCAGCCTCATCACGCACACCACCCAGTGCCATGCGCACAAATTTGCGATTCGTCGCACGTGCAATGGACTGACCCAATGAGGTCTTGCCGACACCGGGAGGACCCACGAAGCAGAGAATCGGCGCTTTCACCTTGTCGACGCGCTGTTGCACGGCGAGATATTCCAAGATGCGTTCCTTGATCTTGTCCAGCCCGTGGTGATCGTCCTCAAGCACTTTCTCCGCATGGGCGAGATCATTGTTGACCTTGGATTTTTTCTTCCATGGCAGACCAATCAGCACATCGATGTAATTACGCACAACCGTTGCCTCGGCCGACATCGGCGACATCAGCTTGAGCTTTTTCAGCTCCGACTGCGCTTTTTCACGTGCCTCTTTCGGCATTTTTGCCGCAATGATTTTCTTGTCGAGTTCTTCGAGGTCCGCACCCTCTTCGCCCTCGCCGAGCTCTTTTTGAATCGCTTTGACCTGCTCGTTCAGGTAGTACTCGCGCTGTGACTTTTCCATTTGGCGCTTGACGCGACCACGGATACGCTTTTCGACCTGAAGAATATCCAGCTCTGCCTCGAGCTGACCCAGCAAGTGTTCGTGTCGCTTGGCGACATTGAAGATTTCGAGGATGACCTGCTTCTGCTCGAGCTTCAGCGGCAAATGCGCGGCGATCGTATCGGCCAGGCGTCCCGCATCGTCAATGCCCGCAAGTGAAGTCAGGATCTCGGGCGGTATTTTCTTGTTCAGCTTGACGTACTGATCGAACTGCTGAACGATCGCCCGGCGCATGGCTTCTACTTCGGACTCATCGCCCGGCTCGGAATCGACCGGTGACAGATCGGCGACGAAATGCGTGTCGGCCTCGCTGATCGTGTGAATGCGTGCGCGCTGAGCACCCTCGACCAGAACTTTAACGGTGCCATCAGGCAGTTTCAGCATCTGCAAAATGTTAGCGATACAGCCAATTTCGTAGATATCGTCGGCAGAAGGCTCATCTTTTGCTGCCGCCTTTTGTGCGGCAAGCATGATGCTCTTGCCCTGCTCCATCGCTGCTTCCAGCGCTTTGATCGATTTCGGGCGCCCCACAAACAGCGGAATGACCATGTGCGGGAACACAACCACATCGCGCAGTGGCAGCAATGGCAGCTGGGTCGGTTCGGAAAATTGTGCAGTTATCGTCATGATGAGCCTTTTGAAAAACCTGTAATGCATGTTGGCACGATATGGCCGATCACAAGTCCTTAGTCCAACAATAGTTACATCGACCGCGCCCTGTCAGGTCTTTTCGACGCGCTTTCAGGCCATTTCTAGCCTAAATCGGCCCAAACGACGGGTACTCAAGCAAGGCAGGAGGCAAATAGCAAGAAAAGCCACACGAGAGTTGCCCCGGTGGCTTTTCGATGGAAGCCTGCGCGCCTTGTTGTTGACAAGGATTGTACTGCGTTTGTTCAAGACACTAATACAAAGGGGCGTTTTTTCGCCATTTCTTGTGATTTTTACCCTGTTTTCCCGCAAGGAGCGCGTCGATCGGACCTGGGCTATTTGGCGCCCGACACCTTCTGTGGCTCGTGGTAAATCAGCAAAGGCTTGGCGCCGTTGGTGATGGTGTTTTCGTCAATGACCACCTTGGCAACATTTTGCTGGTTGGGCAACTCAAACATTACGTCCAGCAGTGAATGCTCCACGATCGAGCGCAGGCCGCGCGCGCCCGTCTTTCGTGCCAGCGCTTTCCTGGCAATCGCGTGAAGCGCTGCGGGGCGCACTTCGAGTTCTGCACCTTCCATTTCAAGCAGTTTCGAGTACTGCTTGATCAGTGCATTTTTCGGCTCGAGCAGAATCTGAATCAGCGCATCCTCCGTCAGCTCCGAGAGAGTCGCAACAACCGGCAAACGGCCGACTAATTCAGGGATCAGACCAAACTTGATCAGGTCCTCAGGCTCGGCATCCATCATGACTTCGCTGGCACTGCGCTGGGTCTGGCTCTTGACGTTCGCCGAGAAACCGATCCCACCTTTTTCGGAGCGATCCGAAATGATTTTCGCCAGGCCATCAAATGCGCCGCCACAAATGAACAGAATATTCGTCGTATCGATCTGCACGAAATCCTGATTCGGATGCTTCCTGCCACCCTGCGGCGGCACTGACGCCATCGTGCCCTCAATCAGCTTCAGCAAAGCCTGCTGCACACCCTCGCCGGACACATCACGGGTAATTGACGGGTTGTCGGATTTGCGGGAGATCTTGTCGATCTCGTCGATATAGACGATACCCTTTTGGGCTTTTTCAACTTCGTAATTGCAGTTCTGCAAAAGCTTCTGAATGATGTTCTCAACATCTTCACCGACATAACCAGCTTCAGTGAGTGTCGTTGCATCAGCGATCACGAACGGTACGTTCAGCATGCGCGCCAGCGTTTGTGCCAGCAGCGTTTTACCTGACCCGGTGGGTCCGACCAGCAAGATATTACTTTTCGCTAGTTCTACCTCGTCTTTTTTACCGAGATGACGCAGCCGCTTGTAGTGGTTGTAGACCGCGACGGACAGCGTGCGCTTGGCTGTATCCTGACCGATCACGTACTGGCCGAGCAGATCGAAGATCTCCTGTGGCGTGGGCAAATCGGACCGTGGCCCTGCAACCGTTTCAACAGTTGAGGCTTCATCGCGGATGATGTCATTGCACAGGTCGATGCACTCATCGCAAATGAATACCGACGGACCGGCGATGAGTTTCTTCACCTCGTGCTGGCTCTTGCCGCAAAATGAGCAGTAGAGCAACTTTTCGCCGCTGGAAGACTTTTTCTCGGACATATCCTAAAGGTGAACGTGAATTTTCGTGGATCTTACCTGTGAATCAGCAATACGTCACCTTTGAAAGTGACAATATTGCTATGTCAGATAGTTGCAAAAATACTACTATCTAGCATGAAGATTTATCAGGCTCTATGGGTCAGCACTTTATCGATCATTCCGTAATCAACCGCCTGCTCGGCTGACATGAAATTATCGCGATCCGTGTCTTTGCTGATCTGATCGATGCTGCGTCCGGTCTTGTCAGCGAGAATCTGATTCAGCCGCTCTCGCAGGTAAAGAATTTCACGGGCCTGTATCTCGATGTCCGCCGCTTGTCCCTGTGCGCCGCCCAGAGGTTGGTGAATCATGATGCGGGAATTCGGCAGCGAAAAACGCTTGTCCTTCGCACCAGCGGCCAGCAGAAACGCACCCATTGAGGCGGCCAGACCGGTACAGAGCGTTGACACATCCGGCTTGATGAATTGCATCGTGTCAAAAATGGCCATACCTGCCGACACGGAGCCACCCGGCGAATTGATGTAGAGCGAAATATCTTTGTCCGGGTTCTCGCTTTCGAGAAACAGCAACTGTGCCACCACCAGATTGGCGGTGTGATCGTTGACAGGGCCGACCAGAAAAATCACGCGCTCCTTGAGCAGTCGAGAATAAATATCGTAGGCACGTTCGCCACGACCACTCTGCTCGATGACCATCGGCACCATGCCCAGCATGTCGGTGTCGATGGCGGATTTACGGTAGATGCTATCAGTCATTGACTTTCTCTCGCGATAAGAAGTTGGCTCGGCCTGCGCTCCAGAATGAGCAAAGCCGCAAGCGGTAGTGTAACCAATCTTGCGGCTTTGGTTCCTGAAGCTGATTTATCAGGACTGCTGCGTGTTGCCCATCAGTTCGTCAAATGACACGAGGCTTTCCTTGACCTTGGCTTTGGACAGAACGAAATTGACCACGTTCTCCTCGATCACCAGGGCCTCCACCTCGGCCAAACGCTGACGGTCACCGAAATAATATTTGATGACCTGCTGCGGATCCTCATACGCCTTGGCGAAATCATCAACGTATGACTTGATCTGCTCTCCGGTGGCGCGTAGTTCGTGTGCCTTGACCAGTTCGCTCAGGATCAGTCCGAGACGAACGCGGCGGTCTGCCTGCTCGTTGAACAACTCCGCAGGGAATGGCATGTCGTTGACGTTCATGCCACGCTGGCGCATATCTTCCCGGGTCATTTCAGCCAGACGTTCGGCATCCTGCTGGAGCAGTACCTTGGGCACATCCAGCTCGGCTACCTTTAGCAGCGCATCCATAACGCTGGTTTTGGTCTTTGCCTTGACGCGGGTACCGACTTCGCGCTCCAGGTTGCCGCGGATGTCATCACGCATCTTTTGCATGTCCCCATCAGCAACGCCGAGACTTTTCGCGAAATTCGCATCGATTTCCGGCAAGTGCGCCCACTCCACATTCTTCATCGTGATCGTGAATTCAGCCGTCTTGCCTGCGACGTCCTTGCCATGATAGTCGTCGGGGAATTTCATGGTAAAGGTCTTTGACTCACCCGCTTTCAGGCCCAGTGCAGCTTGTTCGAACTCAGCCAGCATGCGTCCTTCGCCCAGCACGAAAGCGTAATCATCCGCTTTGCCGCCGGCGAATTCGACACCATCAATCTTGCCAATAAAGTCGACCGTGACGCGGTCGCCATTTTGTGCCGACGTATCAGGCCCGCCGTCACCGTGCGCATCCTGCACACCTTTGGTATGGAAATGCACACGCTGCTTGCGGAGAATGTCGATCGTCTTGTCGATTTCGGCGTCGGTGACTTCAGACTTGCTGCGCTCGATTTCAGCGCCGGCCAAGTCGCCGATTTTCACTTCGGGGTACACCTCGAAGGTCGCCTGAAACACCATCGACCCTTCGACCTTTTCGTCGTTCTTTGGTTCAATTTTCGGGAAACCCGCGACGCGCAGGTTATGCTCTGCGCTGATCTCACGGAACGCTCGATCCAGCAAGTCGTTCAGAACCTCACTCTGGACGATGGCGCCATACTGCGCCGCCACCATTTTCATCGGTACTTTGCCCGGACGGAAGCCCGGTGCCTTGGCCGTGCGTGCGCGCACTTTCAGGCGTTTTTCCATTTCCGTGTCCATATCAGACATCGACACATTGAGTGCGACGCGGCGTTCAAGTTTTTCCAAAGTTTCGACTGCAGTTGCCATGTGAATCGTCCAAAAATGTTAATCAAGTCGGTGGTGCGAGGAGGGGGACTCGAACCCCCACACCATTGCTGGCGTCAGGACCTAAACCTGGTGCGTCTACCAATTTCGCCATCCTCGCCGCACGGGGCACAGCGCCTGTTGCAAAAAAGCAAAGGGCGACCAAGTGTCAAAAGCGGTCGCCCTGCATGGCCAATGTAATGGCTATTTGACTT
>CAZXDB010000099.1:0-6730 GCA_964639465.1 uncultured Bifidobacterium sp.
CAATGCGATGGTGGATCGTACTTTCTTCGACGGCAGCAACATCAAGTCGAATTTTCTGTGCGCGCTCGGCTACGGCGATCCGGCGAAGGTGTTGGAGCGCTTGCCGCGGCTGGGCTTCGACGAGGTGTGTCAGCTGCTGTGAGGCGGTGTGGCGCGGAAAGTGATCGACCGGGTCAACCTGCCGAATGTCCATTGATGTCAGTTTCCAGCGACCGGAGCCGGTCAATGATGACATCGAAGGCGGGTGGCTCACCGATGAACATACCGGCACTGATCATTTGCTGAAAGTCATCGCGCAGGGCGGCCAGCACGGTATCTTCCGGGATGAGCCTGAGCTGACCGATCAGGCAGGCGTCATAGTTGGCATAGCTGGCGTGATAGAACACTTTTTTGTGCCTCACTACATCGGCTAGCAGCGCGCGGTCATCAAGGGCTGCTTTGCCATACGCGAGATCGGCCAGCATGGCCAGGTCATACCAATGACGTGAGAGGCGATCTGCACCAATGCGGAATGCGTTGCGATGACATTCGACGTGCATCAAGGTTGCCTTTTCCCAGAATGTACGTGCCGGGGATAACACGCTGACTTTGGCACGGGGAAATTCAAGGTCATTAAGGTTCGGTGCGATGTCGGGTTCCACGCTGTGTTCGGAGTTCGGCTCGGTGATGTTACGTCCTCCAAACTCAATCAGAACGCTGTTGCCCACATAGTCCGCTGAGGTTTCAAGCACGCTGGGATAATGCAACCGGCACTGTTCGCCGTCATCGCTGACATCAAGTCGGAATGCAGTCGCATTGAGCGTAAACTCTTCGTACACAGCCTTACGGATATGTGGCGCCGCAATCGTATAGGCGTGCTCGCGTACGAAGGATTTCAGTTCCTCGCTGAATTTCTTCAGTCTGGTTTTCGATACGTCTGCGCCGAATGGATCGAAAGAACTGTCGAGACCGCGATAGTCGAGCGTGATATCAACATCTTCGGAAAAACGTGCGATAGCGCCGAAGACCTTGGAAAGTGAAGTGCCGCCCTTGAATGCCATGGGTAGACGTCCGGGCATCGTGAACAGGGTTTTCAGTACCCAGCAGACCCACACATCTTTTTCCAGAACCGCAGGTGAGCGAGCCAGTTGCGGTGCCAGCGCCCGATAAATTTGGGACTGCTCGCGAGCTTCAAGATGCAAGAAGGACTCAGGCATGCGCAATAGTCCGTTCGTTGCGGAAGAGGGCGTCGCTCATCCATGCGGGCATGGAGGCAGTGGCGGACTTCAGGACCTCGAATTCGCTCTCCCCCAGCTTGCGACGAATTTTCTCGACCAGTGCGGGCGTTACCGCCGTTTTGCCGAAGTGCCACATCGCTGCCAGCGCGAGGCCCGCGGGCCGACCTGCCAGGGCCAGCTTGCGTTGACAGACATGCTGGAGGCGAATTTCCATTTCGCCCATGCGGATGCGCTTGGACGGGCCGGATGTCAGGAAGACGGACTGCACCGGAACCTGCGTGCTCAGCTCAAGCCGACGAGCGGCCTCTGCGCCGTGAACCTGTACGACGGCCCCGGTGGTTCGGGCGACGGTTTCGGCGAGCTTCAGTGGCTCAGGCATCACTTTGCCGGCAAAGCGACTGATCTCAGGGCGTACGAAGACGCCGCGTGCTACGCGCTCAATGCTTTTGGTTTTGATAAGGCGTGACAGAGTTTGATCGACAGAGGCGCGTGTTCCGTACGCCAGCAGCGCCGTTGGGGTGAAAGGCTCCCCGAGCGGCATTGAATGGATGCGCTGGCGAATCAGCTCGGCTGTCTTGGCTGTGAGTTTCATGTAAGAAAATATAAGCGAATTTCTGACAAACTGCAAGCAAGAATCGCTGGCAAAGGGCCAGCCAACCTTGCTTCCCAACGAGCCAACCCATGCTTTCTCTTGTAAGCGGTATTCAGATCGGGGTTTGAGGAGGCGTGTCAGCTGCTGTGAGGCGGTGTGTGTGTGGGAGTTTTGCAATATCCGTATGAGAAGGTCACGCTCATGAGGGTATTCGATTCATTGGTGCGATTGGCTCATGTTCAAAACCACGTAGAATTGCCTTTCGGAAAAACTCCTGATTTCTTATTTGACGCGCATGAAACACAAGCTTGTTCCCCATGCTGTAATTGACGCGCTCGGCACCGTACCGTGGTGCCGGCGGGCGCTGCTGCTGCTGCCTTTGCTGATCGCAGGGGCTTTGTTGTCGACAGGCCCGGCGCAAGCCGCCGACAAACCCATCGTCATCAAATTCAGCCATGTCGCGGCGACTGGCACACCCAAGAGCGATGCGATCGAGCATTTCAAGCGCGTGGCCGAGCGCAACACCAAAGGCCGGGTGCGGGTGGATGTTTATCCCAACAGCACGCTATACAAGGACAAGGAAGAGCTGGAAGCGCTTCAGATGGGTGCGGTGCACATGCTGGCACCGACGCTGTCCAAGTTTGGGCCGCTGGGCATCCGTGAATTCGAAGTCTTCGATTTGCCTTTTCTGTTCGAGGACAGGGCAGCGGTCAGGCGTGTGGTGGAAGGGCCCATCGGGCAGCGGCTGTTCGGCATTCTTGAAGGCAGGGGGGTTCGGGGGCTGGCTTATTGGGACAGCGGTTTCAAGATGATGTCAGCCAACCGGCCGATACGGGTGCCGGCCGATATGCGCGGTTTGAAGGTGCGCATTCAGGGATCGAAAGTCATCGACGAGCAAATGCGCTCGCTCGGGGCCAACCCGCAGGTGATGTCGTTCTCCGAGATGACGCAGGCGCTGCAGTCCGGTGTCGTCGATGGTGCGGAAAATCCTTCGCTGAATTTTTATTCGCAAAAGGTCTTCGAGGTACAAAAACATCTCACGGTCACCAACCACGGGTATATGGGCTTTGCGGTCATCGCGAACAAGCGATTCTGGGACCGCCTGCCGCCCGAGATACGCGCCGTACTGGAGGCGGCGCTTTCGGAGGCGACGCAAATGAATAATTCGCAGGTCGAGCGCGAAAGCGCCGAGGCCATGCGCGCCATCGTCAAAACCGGCAAAACCACCGTCTACGAGCCAACGCCCCAGGAGATGGCGCAGTGGCGGCAGGTGCTGCTGCCGGTGCATAAAAAAATGGAAGAACGAATCGGCAAGGATGTGCTGGCTGCCGTGAACAAAGCGCTGGGCAAGTAAGTTGGGCGAAAATAGCGTCTGCGTTTAGTCCACGATAGCAAGATAAAAATACACGAGGAGACAACGATGGATCTGGGAATCAGCACAAAGCACGCCCTGGTATGTGGCGCCAGCAAGGGATTGGGACGGGCTTGCGCCGAGGCGCTCGCCAGAGAAGGCGTCAACGTTACGCTGGTCGCGCGCAATGCGGCAACGCTGGAAGCGACGGCGGACGCCATACGCCAGATGGCCGGCGGTCAGGCGAAAGTTACGGCCGTGGCTGCGGATATCACCACGCCTCAGGGCAGGCAGGAAGCGCTGGCGGCTTGTCCGCAGCCGGACATTCTGGTGACCAACGCCGGCGGCCCGCCACCCGGAGATTTCCGGAACTGGGAGCGCGAGCAATGGATCGCCGCGATCGACGCCAACATGCTGACGCCCATCGAGCTCATACGTGCCACCGTCGATGGCATGATGGACCGCGGTTTTGGCCGGATCATCAACATTACCTCCAGTGCGGTCAAGGCGCCGATCGATATTCTTGGTTTGTCGAATGGCGCGCGCGCGGGACTGACGGGTTTCATCGCCGGTGTATCTCGCACCACGGCCCACAAGAATGTCACGATCAACAATCTGTTGCCCGGACCGTTCGAGACGGACCGCTTGCGGGCCACCTTCGAGGCAGCCGCCAAATCTACCGGCAACGATATCGAGGGGCTGATTGCCTCCCGGCGTGACAGCAATCCGGCGAAGCGCTTCGGCACACCGGCCGAGTTTGGTGCTTTCTGCGCTTTTCTCTGCAGCGCGCATGCCGGCTACATGACCGGGCAAAACATTCTGCTCGACGGCGGCGCCTATCCGGGGACCTTCTGAGCGGGGCCGCTGGCGCACGCTCTGGCCCGACTTGCTCCTGATGCTGCCCACGCATCGGCTGACTGATATGCGCAATCTGATCCGTTTCTTCTGCATGGCCTTGCTCTGGGGGCTGTCTGTGGTCGCCCTGGCAGCGCCAGCCGACCGCATCCTCGAACGTGCGTACGTCGTTGATGAGGGTGGGGTGCTGAGTCTGGACCAGGTCCGCCAAATGCCGGCGCAGCGCTACGAGGGTCCGCTTGGTCGTGGCTTCACCGCATCTGCGACCTGGATTCGTATCACCGTCGAACCGGTGCCAATGGCCCGACCCGGCGAGATGCTGGTGGTTAGGGTCCGTCCTGTTTATCTCGACGAGATCCAGCTGTTCGATCCGCTCGACACCAGCGGCGTCACGCGCGTGGCGGGGGATCGGACCGACTGGTACGCGAGCGAATTCAAGTCGCTCAACCACGGCTTTCTGATACCTACGGCCGATGCACCGCGCGATATCTGGCTTCGGCTCAACACCACCAGTACCAGCCTGATTCATGTACAGGTGCTGACCATGGATGAGGCGCAGCAGGCCAATCGCATGCAGGAAATGGTTTACGGACTGATGATGGGCACCCTGCTGCTGTTTTTCCTGTGGGCACTGCTGCAATGGTCGCTGCAACGCGAGGCGCTGATGGCCGCGTTTACTGTGAGTCAGCTGGTAGCTGCCACCTATGCGATGGTCTATGTGGGCTATGCGCGCATGCTGGGTGCTGACTTCTTCAGTGTTGGCACGATCGAGAGTTTTTCCTGCATCGTTTTTTGCGTCTATGTGCTCGTTGGCTTCGTGTTCCATTACTTCCTTCTGCGCGAGTTCAAACCCTGGCAACCGGGGCTGCGGCTGGTGCTAGGTATTAGTATTTTTGCCTTTATTGCGGAGATGGTGCTGCTGGCAATGGGCCAGACCTTGCTGGCGATGCAAACGAACATCACGCTGGTAGCGGTCGGGCCGGTGTTTTTTCTGTTACTCAGTATGACTTGCCAAGCATGGGCCACCGCGGGCGAGGACGATCCGCCATCGCTCCCGAAATGGATGGTGGTCGGTTTTTATTTTCTGCTTTCTGCCACGCTGATAATCGCCTCGTCGCCGGCGCTGGGTATTGCCCGCGTGCCCGAGGTCAATCTGCACATGTTCCTGATTCACGGCATGCTGACTGGTGTGATCCTGGTTGTGCTGTTGCAGTTTCGTGCTCACCGAGTCGAGGTGTCCCGCAATCAGGCTTATTTGCGGATACGTTCGGCAGCGCAACAGGTCGAGATCGAAAAGCAAAAATCGCAGCTGCAGGGGCGTTTCATGGAAATGCTCGCCCATGAGGTCAAGACCTCCTTGTCGGTGCTGCACATGGTGTTTGGCGTTTCCCGGCTGAACCCGGAGATGCTCGAGCATGGACGGCGCACCGTAAACAATATCAACCAGCTGATCGAGCGCTGCCTGCAGGCCGAGAAATTCGATGACGACGAAATCATTTCTCATTTTGAAAACTTTTCTGTCGATGCGCTGATTGAAGAGGTGCTCTACCGGCTGCCCGAGCGGGCACGCATTCGCGTTGAAGGAGAGACTTCGCTGAAGGTCAACAGCGACTGGCAGATTTTTAAATCAGTGCTATCCAATTTGGTTGACAATGCATTAAAGTATTCCCCGACGGAAAGCATTGTTCAGCTGCGCGTCAGGCCGAGCCTACTGGACGGCCGCGCCGGATGCGAGATCAGCGTCGAAAATCTCGTCCAGAGCGAGGCGGCCGCTACAGGTTTTCCGGAGCGTGACGAATTATTCAAGAAGTACTACCGCGCCGATAGCGCCAGAAAGCATTCCGGCTCGGGCCTTGGTCTTTACCTGGTCGCTAATTTCATGCGACTGCTGAAAGGTGAAGTCCGGTATGAGCCGCTTGAGAAAAGTGTCAGGTTTACCGTATGGCTTCCAAGTTAAACATTACTGTCGTTGAAGATCACGATGCGCTGCGCGCCGTGACGATTGAGGCTCTGCGTCAGCAGGGTCACAAGGTGCAAGGCATTGCCTGCGCCGAGGCGATTGACGACGAGGCTGCGAGTGCACCGTCGGACTTGTTCATCATCGATGTGAACCTGCCGGGTGAGGATGGTTTGTCGCTGTCGAAGCGCATTAGGCGCGGCAATCCGCGTGCCGGCATCATCATGGCCACCGGCCGCACCCATGTGGGTGACCGTATTGCCGGTTACGAAAATGGGGCGGACGTTTATCTGTCCAAACCGGTCGAGATGGAAGAATTGCTGGCTGCCGTATCAGCCGTCAGCCGTCGGGCTGAGATGTGGCAATCCAAGCCGCAGGTTGATGGCGAAGTGGGTTTTACGGTTGATTCTCGCTCACTGACCCTGTCGGGTCCCAAGAGCGTGACCGTGATTTCGACCAGCGAACTGCGGATGCTGATCGCATTTTCGACCAGCCATGCCCGACAGCTTGAGTACTGGCAGATCATGGAACTGCTCGGGCATTCGCCTGACGACTTCCGCAAAGCCAGCCTGGAAGTGAAGATCGTGCGCCTGCGCAAAAAGCTCGTGCAGGTAGGCGCCGAACTGGGCTGCCTGCGCTCGATACGGCTGGTGGGGTATCAGCTCTGCATACCCCTCAAAATTACCTGATCACCGCGTCACTCTCACGGATCAGAACGGCAAGACGGAATCCAAGATGGTGACTCTGCAGGTGAATCA
>CAZXDB010000100.1:0-6548 GCA_964639465.1 uncultured Bifidobacterium sp.
GTTTTGTGTCGAGATTGGCCAGAATATCCGCAGCCGATACTGTGCGCATCAGCGATGCTTGTAGCGTGATGCTGCCCGGTGCTTTGGTAGTGAGGGCTGTCGTTACCGCGCCACCTGCCGCTTGCCAGGCCGGCAATCCGCCATCGAGCAGCGCAACGTCCGTGTGTCCTACCCAGCGTAGCATCCACCAGACGCGTGATGCAAACATGCCGCCATGGCCGTCGTAGACAATGACTTGCGAGTGCGGATGGATACCCCAGTGGCGCAGTGTTTCAATGAAGGCCTCGGGTGAAGGAAGCGGATGACGACCGCGAAAGCTGCCATCTTTGGCGGGTGACTTGTCGGACAGATGGACATCCGGATCAGCATGCTGAGCACCCGGCAGATGTCCTGCTGCGAAAGCAGCCGCGCCTGCGTGTGGATCGGTCAGCTCACCGCGACAATCGAGTATCACGAAGGCAGGATCATCGAGATGCTGTTGAAGTTCAGTCACTGAGATCAGTGTGTTGTACGGCATTCGGTTCTCCTCGGTGGATGATCTGATGGTCATCACGTCGTCTTGACGCTGCTGCGCGCATTATAAAAGGTGGCCGCAATGCCACTGGCTAGAATGATCGCGATACCCAGCCATCCTGACCAGTCAAGATGATCGCCCCAGATCAGGATGCCCCAGATACTCGAGAAAACAATCCCTGTGTATTGCAAGTTGGCCGTGACCAGCATCGCGCCCAGACGGTAGGCGCGTGTCATCGCCATCTGCGCCATCGTCGCCGTCAGGCCTATCGATCCCAGTAACAGCGCATCGTTACCGGAGAGCGAGTGCAGGATTTGAAACTGACCCGTGCGCCAATAGCTGTCCGCAAGACCACTGAGCAGGCCTGCGAGCACACCACTGACAGAAAAATAAAACACCACCCGGTATTCCGGTTCACCTAGCTGCCCGAGTTTTTTGACCTGAATGTAAGCGAGTGCGGAGAGAAACCCCGAGATCAGCGCGAGCAGGCCACCCAGCCACTGCTCGGCGTGAATCGTTGGTTGGAGCAGCAGCGCGACGCCCGCAAAACTGGTGATGATGGCCGCTGCCAGTCCCCATTCGAAGCGGCGTTGTTTATGCCACCAGCCCAGCGTAAACACGATGGCGGCGATCCAGATCGGCGCCATGTAATTGAGCGTCATCGCGGTGGCCAGGGGCAGCTGGCCGATCGCGAAGAACCACAGCCAGAGCGCGGTCACGCCAACGAATCCGCGCCAGGCATGGTGCCAGGGTAGGGTGGTGCGCAGGGACACCCGCTGCCATCGAGCGAAGCCCGCGATCAGCAGCATGCCAACCAATCCGCGGCACATGACAATTTCAGAAGTGGACGAGGTCGCCGAGGCCAGCTTTACGCACACGCCCATGATGGCGAAGACGAAGCTGGCGAAGAGCATCCACAGCGATTGCATGCGGATGCTCCTGGTTCAGAGAAGAGATATCGACGTACGGGTCGCAGGGATCACGGATTGGATCGATGCGTCGAGGGCTGCGTCGGTCATCAAGTCGATCATCAATTCGGTCATCAAGTCGACTACAGCGCGATCTTGTTGCGGTACCACTCGTGGAAATGCTGCATGCCGTCTTCCATCGGCGACTGATACGGGCCGACTTCATTGACACCGCGATCGACCAGAATGCGGCGGCCTGCATCCATGCGCAAAGCGATTTCATCGTCTTCGGCACAGGTTTCCATGTAAGCCGCCCGTTCGGCAGCGACGAAATCTCTTTCGAACAGTACGATTTCTTCGGGGTAGTAGAACTCCACCACATTCGTGGTTTTTTGCGGACCTTTGGGCCAGAGTGTCGAGACGACCAGCACATGCGGATACCACTCGACCATGATGTTGGGGTAGAGCGTTAGCCAGATCGCGCCATAAGGCGGCGCTTCGCCATTACGGAAGCGCAGCACTTCTTCCTGCCAGCGACGATAGACCGGCGAGCCCGACTTGGCCAGGGCAGCATTAACGCCAACCGTTTGCACGCTGTAACCCTCGCCGAGTTCCCAGCGTAGATCATTGCAGCTGACGAAATTGCCCAGACCCGGGTGAAAGGGCTCGACGTGATAATCCTCTAGGTACACCTCGATGAAGGTTTTCCAGTTGTAGTCGCACTCATGAACCTCGACGTGATCGAGCATGTAGCCGTCGAAATTGAGATCTTTGGTCACTGACAGATTTTTCATCAGCGAGGCAATATCGACCCCGTTGCGTTCAAACAGCAAGCCGTTCCACTGCTGAAGCGGTGTGTTGGACAGATTCAGGCAGGGCGTTTCGCCGAAATGCGGGGCACCGATCAGTTCGCCCTTCAGATCATAGGTCCAGCGGTGCAGAGGACAAACGATATTGTTCGCGTTGCCGCGACCGCTGAGCATTTTTGCCTGACGATGCCGGCAGACATTCGACATCAGCTCGATGCCTTGCGGATTACGAACAAGAATGCGGCCTTCGTTTTCCCATGACAGCGCTGCGTAGTCGCCAACATTGGGCACCATCAGCTCATGGCCGGCGTATTGCGGGCCTTGCTGGAAAAGCTGCTTTTTTTCTTTTTGCAGTAGCGCGTCATCGAAATAAACGCCTACCGGAAGTTGCGCTGTAGACCGCGCGAGTTTTGCGAGACTGGCCAGATCGGACATCCCCACCCCCAAATTAATTTTCACCAACCTAAGAGAGAAAGAATCCGCAAAAACTTATTCAATCGAAACGGAACAGTACTTTTTTGGACGGAAGCGGGATTATACCCGTGGGGGCAATTCGGGGTGGTGTCGATGAAAAAACAAGATGTTGATCATCCTGATCAACATGCCGAACGCAGGGTCAGGCGGGTCTGATGCTAATTTTTAGCGCTAAAAGTAATCATTTGCTAAGTATTCGGGCAGTTTTCGGGCAGACAGGACGGGTATTCCCATGGATAGGAAATCGCTTGCACTAAAATAGGCACCCCCTGCACAGGACCCGTGTCATGCCTAAAAAACCTGCTACCGAACCCGCCTCAGTCTCATTCGAGTCCGCGATGGCGGAACTTGAACAATTGGTCGCCAACATGGAATCCGGCGAGTTGCCGCTGGAAGCGTCCGTGGCGGCTTATCAGCGTGGCTCCGAGCTGGTGCAATATTGCGCCGCCCAACTGGAGCGCGTTGAAAAACAGGTGAAAGTGCTTGAGGGCGACATGCTCAAACCCTTCGCCACCGACGAAGATGACGACGAAGAAGAGGACGAGGAATGAGTCAGGATTTTGCCGGCTGGCGTGCGGCTGTGCAGGCCGATATGGAAGGCATGTTGTTGTCTTTTCTGCCATCGGTGACCCAGCCGCCGCAACGTCTGCACGAAGCGATGCAGTACGCAGTGCTCGATGGCGGCAAACGTGTGCGGCCTTTACTGGCCTTTGCTGCTGGTGAGTTATTTGACGCGCCACGCGATGGAGTGGCACGCGCCGCGGCCGCGGTTGAAATGATTCACGCGTATTCGCTGGTGCACGACGATATGCCTTGCATGGACGACGATGATCTGCGTCGCGGCAAACCGACTGTGCATAAAAAGTACGATGAAGCGACCGCGCTGCTGGTCGGTGATGCATTGCAGGCGCAGGCTTTTGAGGTGCTGGCCAACGCTGCGCTTGATGCAGAGCGCCGGATTGCCATGTTGGCAACGCTGGCGCGCGCCGCCGGATCGTTGGGTATGTGCGGTGGACAGGCGATTGATCTGGCCTCCGTCGGGCTGGTTTTGTCGCTCACTGAACTGGAGCAGATGCATCGCCTCAAAACCGGTGCCTTGCTGGAGGCCTCTGTCATGCTGGGCGCAATGGCGGGCAAGGTGCTGACCATCACCGAAGTCGATGCATTACGCGCCTATGCTGCTGCGATTGGTCTGGCATTTCAGGTGGTTGACGATATTCTGGATGCCACCGCCGATTCGGCCACCCTGGGCAAGACCGCAGGCAAGGATGCTGCGAATAACAAACCCACTTACGTCTCCCTGCTTGGGCATGATGAGTCGCTTGCTCTCGCAGAGAAGTTACGGCAGGATGCCCACAGTGCACTCAAGCCATTTGGGGATGGCGCGCAGCGGCTGAAGGACTTAGCTGATCTGATTGTGCACAGAAAGACCTGAGACACTATGGACTTATTAAAACAAATCAACGACCCTAGCGCGCTGCGCAGCTTGTCGCGCGCTGAACTCAAAACGCTGGCTGATCAGCTGCGTACCTATCTGCTGGAGTCGGTATCCAAAACCGGTGGACATTTATCGTCCAACCTCGGTACGGTCGAGCTGACGATTGCCTTGCATTACGTCTTCAATACCCCTGAAGACAGAATAGTCTGGGATGTCGGTCATCAGACTTATCCACACAAAATTCTCACGGGGCGGCGTGACCGCATGCCAACGCTGCGTCAGCAGCACGGCCTGTCTGGTTTTCCGCGTCGTGATGAAAGTCCTTACGACACTTTCGGTACCGCGCATTCATCGACCTCCATTTCTGCCGCACTCGGCATGGCACTTGCGGCCCGCACCAAGCGCGAAGACCGTCATTCTGTAGCTGTCATTGGCGATGGTGCAATGACGGCGGGCATGGCCTTTGAAGCGCTCAACAACGTCGGTATTTACGATGACATCAAGATGCTGGTTGTCCTGAATGACAACGACATGTCGATCTCGCCGCCGGTCGGCGCGCTCAATCGCTATCTGGCGCGGCTGATGTCCGGTAAATTTTATGCGGCAGCCAAGAACATGGGTAAATCGGTTTTGCCGTCTTCCATGTTTGAAATCGCCAAACGTTTTGAAGAGCATGCGAAAGGCATGCTGGTACCGGCAACGCTGTTTGAAGAATTCGGTCTCAACTACATCGGGCCGATCGACGGCCATGATCTGGACTCGCTGATACCCACGCTGCAGAACCTCAAAAACCTCGAAGGCCCGCAGTTCCTGCATGTGGTCACGAAAAAAGGCCAGGGCTACAAAATGGCCGAGGCCGATCCTGTGCTCTATCACGGTCCCGGAAAATTCAATCCGAGCGAAGGCATCAAACCTGCCGCTGCGGGCAAGATGACTTACACGCAAGTGTTCGGCGACTGGCTTTCGGATATGGCCGCAGCGGATGAAAAGCTGGTCGGTATTACGCCAGCCATGCGCGAAGGTTCGGGCATGGTCAAGTTCGAGAAAAAATTCCCAGAGCGCTACTACGACGTGGGCATCGCCGAGCAGCATGCGGTGACTTTTGCTGCGGGCCTCGCTTGCGAAGGGCTCAAGCCAGTGCTGGCGATTTACTCTACCTTTCTTCAGCGCGGCTATGATCAGTTGATTCACGACGTCGCCTTGCAAAATCTTGATGTGACCTTTGCACTGGACCGCGCTGGATTAGTCGGTGCAGATGGTGCAACGCATGCCGGTAATTACGACATGGCCTTCCTGCGCTGCATACCGAATATGGTCGTGATGGCCGCCAGCGATGAAAACGAATGCCGGCAGATGCTCACCACAGGCTATCGTCATCCTGGTCCGGCAGCGATACGCTACCCGCGTGGCGCGGGTATCGGCGCTGAAGTCTCGTCGGACCTCGACAGCATCCCGATCGGCAAAGGCGAGATCCGTCGCAAGGGTAAACAGGTCGCACTGCTGGCATTTGGCACCATGGTGGCACCCGCACTGCAAGCGGGCGAAGCACTCAATGCCACAGTAGCGAACATGCGTTTCATCAAGCCGCTTGATACGGCGCTGGTGTCTGAGCTGGCGGCCAGCCATGACTTGCTGGTGACGGTGGAAGAGGGTTGTGTCATGGGTGGCGCAGGTTCTGCGGTGGCCGAGGCGCTGGCTGCTGCCGGTATCGTCAAGCCTTTGCTGCAGCTGGGTTTGCCGGATCAGTTCATCGATCATGGCGATGCACAGCAGCTACTCGCGCAATGCGGGCTGGATGCTGATGGCATTATCCGAGCAGTTAATCAGCGTCTCGGATTAAATGAGCCGAGGTTAGTTGTCAATGCTCCCTGCTAACAGCGCATCCCTCTCCCGCTGGAGTCGACTTAACCCCTCTCAATAAGCAAGGCGAATAAAACCGCGCCACCATGAGCGCGATCTTCACGTTGCCTGAGCGTTTTTCTCGATGATGTCAAACAAGGTCATGCCGTCGTTAGTTTGTTCGATTCCGTATTTCATCCGAGAGAGCTTGTGATTTTAGTGTGATGTATCTCAGGATGGCGATGGAATTTAGCAAGCCCCGCGATACCGGATCGATGTTAATGCCGGGTGCACTCAGCAAAGCCTGCAAGGTCGGCAAATGGCCACGATTAGCGACGGCCCCCAACAGCGCCCGACCGTCATGAGTTCTGGCGTTGACTTCAGCGCCGTGGTCGATGAGTACTTTCACGACATGGTCTTTGTCGTGGACTGCCGCCACGTGCAAGGCAGTTTTTCCGTCGGGGTTTTTTGCATGGATGTCAATGTCAGATGCGCTCAGCAAAGCCTGAATGGTAGGCAAATGGCCATGTTTAGCGGCAAACATCAACGGCGTCCAGCCATCGTTG
>CAZXDB010000101.1:0-2792 GCA_964639465.1 uncultured Bifidobacterium sp.
TTTCCTTTGCACATGACGATGCATGGCAGCCCCATCGCTTTGTATGCGGCACTGCGCGCGAAACAGCCGGTACCCTATGGCGCGTTCATTGCGCTGCCGGATGGACAATCCATTTTGTCATTGTCACCCGAACTTTTTCTCAGTCATCAACAGGGACATTTGCTGGCGAAGCCCATGAAGGGCACGCTTGAAGCAGGCGATCATTCCCAGGATGCTGATTTTTCTGCGTCACTTACGGCCAGCCCGAAAAATCGCGCCGAGAACCTGATGATCGTGGATTTGCTGCGCAATGATCTGGGACGCATTGCGCAGACCGGATCGGTCAAGGTGCCTGCCTTGTTTGAAGTACAGCGCTTCGGTCAGGTATTGCAAATGACCTCAACAGTAGAAGCGCAGCGACGTCCTGAGGTGACGCTCACCGATATTTTCAACGCTATTTACCCTTGCGGATCGATTACAGGCGCGCCAAAGCGCCGCACCATGCAGATTTTGCGTGAACTTGAAACGCAAGCACGCGGTTTGTATACCGGTGCGATTGGATGGTTTGATCCGCCAGCCGCCGCGAATGAACTGGGCGACTTCATGTTGTCGGTACCGATTCGTACGCTCCTTCTTGAAGCGCCGGAGGGCAATGATCAGCGCAAGGCACTGATGAGTGTGGGTGCGGGCATTGTTTATGACAGTGATGCAGAGAGTGAGTATGCCGAATGTCTGTTGAAAGCCCGTTTTCTGACCGACTTGTCTTCTCACTTTTCATTGATCGAAACATTGCAGGCAAGTCGCGACTCAGGTGCGCGGTATTTGGATGCGCATCTTGCACGTCTCCAGGCATCGGCCCGTCATTTCGGTTTTGATTGCAATGTTGCAGAGATCAGAGAAAAAGTCATGAAGGTCTGTACCGAACTGGATACCGATGCTTTGTATCGCATGCGCTTGTTACTGAACCCTGCTGGTGATGCTGATATTCGCATCGCGCGTATGCAGGCCGATATTCAGTTGCCGGTACGTCTGCTGATTGCGGCGCAGCCCATGTCATCGGGGGATCATTTTTTGCGCTACAAAACAACGCTGAGACGACGCTATGACATCGGCTGGCAAGCAGCGGAAGCGCAAGGCGCATTTGACACCCTCTTCCTGAATGAAAAAGCGCACCTGACCGAGGGTGGTCGCAGTAATCTTTTCGTGCGTTTGCGTGGTCAGTGGTTGACACCGCCGATTTCGGCAGGCGTCTTGCCCGGCATTATGCGAGCCCGCATCCTTGCGGACCCCGCCATGAAGGCGAGTGAAGCGGTTTTGACACTCAATGATTTGCGAAATGCTGACGATATGATGGTGTGCAGTTCTCTGCGCGGCGCCCTGCGCGCCCGGGTCGACTGGGATGCCGCGCTGGTGAGTATTGTGTGACGGCGCGAGTCCTGTTGTGCCCCGCGTTCTTCAATAGAGGGATGAGAGCGACAATTTGACTGGGCTGAAATAGGGCCGAGTGTCACCCATCATGTGTCGCAGCTCCCTGATCGGTATATCGGTCTCTTCGTGAATCTTCAGGAGAATTTCGCCGCTGACAGCCAGCCGGCGATGTCGCACTTTACTGATCACCGAAGGCGAGATGCCGACCTTGCGCGCCAATGCCGAACTGCTGCGCAAGCCCAGTCGGCGAATCAGCCTGTCGATAAAAAGTTCAGGCGTATAGATATCAGAAATAGAGTTATGCATCGCTGTTGATCCCTTTTTGCAATAATGCCGTTCGCGTAATGGATAAGGAGCTTGAATCCGAAGGGCTCATTAACCTGTGCAGCACGCAATCTGCTGTAATTGCGATCGGGCGATTAATCTTTCCGGTGAAATAACGATTAATCAGGATAATGCAGGAGTAATGACTTCTAAAAAAGCAGTCTCAATAAGAAGAAGGGTCTTAAAATACCTGAATTATTATCAATGGATTATCTTTGGGGCGCGCTGAATAAATCCACATTTTGTGACGAGTCAGCGTAGCTGTGCGGCGCGGGGGTCTTATAAATCCGTGGTTTAGCGTAATGATTTATGCCGGCAAATTGTCCGATGTTATTTAATTAGCGCTTCCTTAGGAATTGTGTGGGTTTTGAATTCGAATACGTAATTCGGCGGTTTAGTTTCCGGAATTCCAGGCAGCCATCAGATGAGGGCGTATCAGAGCATCGCTATAAAAGTAATAAAATATTGACATAATCGTGACGAAAATACTCAGGCTGACGCAAACTTTCGGGCTGCGACAAGCGTCTCAGAGTTTGTTGAAGTCTGATTTCGGGGTATGAAAAGATGAAAAAGTATGTGGCTCTGTTATTGATGTTCATCGCTGCTTCCGCGGCGATGGCTGCTACGACCCCCAAGACCGCATCCGGCCATGTTTCCGTTTACATATCCGATAATCGTGCCGTTGGTTTATCGATTAGTCCCAACGATCCGGAGGAAGCCGATCAGATTGCGCTCGAAAAATGTGTCGAGTTTGCGGTCGATGACGATAAGTATTCCTGTGTCAAAGTCATCGAAGGGGTCGCCAAATGTGTTGCTGTGGCCCGCAGTGAGCAGGGTGCCTGGGGCGCCGCGATGGATGAAACAATAAAAAAAGCCAGTGATATGGCCATCAAAACCTGCAAGAAATATACAAAGGAAAAGTGTGTGGTCGACAAGGCGGCAAAACTTTGTCTGTAGGGGGCGCATCAAAGATGAATGATCACCGTCAGCTGGACTCTGCTTCGTTGAGTGAAGTTATTCAAATGGCGTTGAGTGATCACGTCAGCTTCGCCCAGATCCGC
>CAZXDB010000101.1:2892-4659 GCA_964639465.1 uncultured Bifidobacterium sp.
CAGATCCGCTCATCGCATACCAGCGAGCGTTTCAGTATCTACAAATAATCGAACACCCAGCGTGCCCGATGACATTCGGACCGGTGATTTTCGCAAAAAAATATCGACGGATTCAATCTGTGAGTATGCTGCGCAGGCGCCGGCAATTCGGGTGATTAATTTTTCTTGCGTCTCATAATGGCCATCGCGTGCCAGCCTGTCGATTTCGGTGATTAATGGGTCATAGTCAAAAACAAGGTCCATGCGGTCTTCAGTAATCAGGATGAGCTCGCTACTGATCGACAAAGTCAGATCCAGACGATGCTCATCTGGAACGACATCCGACGGCCCGTAAGTCCCGATCCGGGTATCCAGTTTCAGATCTTTTAATTCGACTGTTCCGTGACTTGGCATGACATCTTTCATGGTGTTTTTTGTGTGGAGGCGGCGGGAGTCTGTCGGTCTTCGCGCTTGCAATTGCGAATATGCTCGCCCGGCGACGAGCGGTGCTCGTCGAAACTATAACCCGTGCAGCCTTCGCACCCGCAGGTGCGAAGTCGTTACGGCGGCAGCAAGCATGCTTGGTGAAACCTCGCCTTCACCCCAGCGTCCCGCGGATTCGTTTTCTGCAAACGTCGATCAAAATTAAAATACCACCCAAAAACCAGGTGGCATTTTAATTTTGGTGGTGGGTTTGGACCCGGGTTCGATTCCTGTCTGAAGTGAGCGTGCTAGGTCCTGAGTGCAGCAAATGGCTACATCGGAAAGTTGAGGAGCTTTGAGTAACCGGGGGGCGATGACTCAATCTTCCGCAGGACTCCGCAGCTCTCTCCTCACAAAAAATTTGGGTTGATTCAAAAATGATGCATGTTCGAGGCTAAGTTGTATGCGCTTTAGTAGCCAACGCTTGCGGAGTAATCAGACTTTCCGCGCGCACCACTCACGCTGGCGACAAGCTTTACCTGTAATGTTTTTTATTTTCCGAATCATTCTGTGATGACTGCGAACCCTCGCAGCCATGGCTCCAAGTGCGCAATGTCAAACGTTCGCGTTTCGAACATCGCGATCATCTCGGCATAGATTTGCATCGGCGATCGCTGTAAACGCCAACCATTGATTCGTAGAAAAACATCGGCAGCCGCGAAGGCGGTACGCTTGTTGCCATCCACAAAAGGATGGTTGATCGCGAGACTCTCCAGCAGCGCAGCTGCTTCCATAACGATGTCTTCGTAATAGCCCGTTTGTGGACGAAATAGTGCAGCCTCGAGCGCTCCCGGGTCACGCACGCCTGAAGCACCGCCGTAGCGTTGCAATAGAACCGCATGCAAGCCAAGTACGTCGGCCACCGTCAGGTAATCGTGCGCCACGCGTTACTTCGCCAATTCCCGGTAGAGACTGTCGAACTCTTCCAGGCTGGAGGCAAAAGAGGCCATCACATGTCGGCGAGGACGTTCTTTTTGCTGCCGGTCAATGTAGTCGCGCAAAGCGTCATCAAGCACAGCCTGGAACTGGCGACCTTGGTTTTCGGCGATCTGGCGCAGGGCGGCAAGCACGTCAGGTGCGGCTTGGGATGAGAATTTCTCACGAGTAGGCGTAGTCATATTTTCTTCTGTCATGATGAATCTTGATATTTCATGATACAGCAAGATGGGGGGGTGCACCAGTTTCTTGGACGCGTCAGTAATCCACTGTGAATGGCTGATCCTTGGTTGCTGCAATTTTGCAGCTCAAACAAAGCACCGCCCTTGCGGGCGGCATCTTTTTGAAGTGGTGGAGGCGGCGGGAATC
>CAZXDB010000101.1:4759-6458 GCA_964639465.1 uncultured Bifidobacterium sp.
ACCGCCCTTGCGGGCGGCATCTTTTTGAAGTGGTGGAGGCGGCGGGAATCGAACCCGCGTCCAGAAGTACTCTACAGACAGTTCTACATACTTAGTGTTGTCTTTTGGATTTAACCTTGCTGACGCGGACGCACACGCTGCAGCAAGACGAGTCACCTTGATTTAACACTGCGCCAAGTAACCCGACGCAATGCGATTCGCTGTGAATGACTCTACTGCTGTTGCCAGCCCGCCCCAGCGACAAGACGGTGTAGAGCTAGAAAGTTATTAAGTTTCTAGGGGTTTACGCTGCGAGAGCGTAAGACTTATCGTTTGCATTTAAGCATTTCCGGTTGGATTTACGAGGTGACCAGCCCTCGGTATGCCCTGCGCTGCTTTGCAACCCCTGTCGAAACCAGGTCGCCCCCAATGCAGTGCTGCCATTGTAAACCCATAGCTGAGGCCAGTGCGGCCTAATTCAAGGGTGTAGCAGTTCGAGCAGATCGATGGGATACCCTGCCGTGATATCGGCCTGCCAGCTTTGTGGCTCGGTGTGACCGCAATAGCCCCAAGCCGCGGCGATGGTGGGCATGCCGGCTGCAATGCCGGCCTGTATGTCGCGCAAATCGTCACCCACATACCAGCATTGTTCTGGTGCTAGCTGCAATCGCCGCGCTGCTTCGAGCAACGGTTCGGGATGAGGCTTGGCATGCGGTGTGGTGTCGCCAGAGATCACACAAGCGGCGTGACCCAGAGTGATCAGAGGCACCAGGGCGTCCGTGTAGAGTGCGGGTTTGTTGGTGACGATACCCCACCGCAGACCGCGCCTCTCAATACCATCAAGCAGCTCCTGCACGCCGTCGAACAGGCGTGTGTGAGTAGCAATATTCGCCGCATAGTTGGCCAGAAATTCCACGCGAAGTGCGTCATAGCGCTCATCGCCGGGTGCAATGCCAAACGCGGCGCCGATCAGGCCGCGCGCGCCGGCAGAGGCAAGGGGGCGCAGCACTTCGAAGGGCTTGTCGTCCAGCCCGCGGTCGTGACGCATTTTGTTGACGGCGGCTGCAAGATCGGGCGCGGTATCTGCCAGTGTGCCGTCCAGATCGAACAGCAGCGCTTTGGGCGCTGGTAAGTGTGCGTGCATCAGGTGTTAGCTCAGGCGGGCTTGCTGCAGGCAACCAGGTAATTAACATCGGTGTCCTGATTGAGCGAGTAAATTTTTGTGAAGGGGTTGTACGTCATGCCCTTGATCCCTTCAACCTGCAGGCCTGCATTGCGACTGTACTGCGATAGCTCTGCTGGGGTAATGAATTTTGCGTAGTCGTGCGTGCCGCGTGGTAGCAGGCGCAGCACGTATTCCGCGCCGATGATGGCGAATAGGTAGGACTTCGGATTGCGGTTCAGCGTCGAGAAAAACACTCGGCCGCCGGGCTTGACCAGCATCGCGCAGGCGCGAATGACTGCGGACGGATCGGGTACATGCTCGAGCATTTCCATGCAGGTCACCGCGTCATACTGTCCGGCCTCGCGCGATGCGAGATCTTCGGCCGATATCAGCTCATAGCGCACGGTCACGCCAGATTCAAGGCTGTGCAGGTCAGCCACCTTTAGTGCTTTTTCGGATAAATCGATGCCTGTGACGGTCGCCCCTTTTCTGGCGATCGCTTCGGCGAGTATGCCGCCGCCGCAACCGATATCGACCACACGCTGGCCTGCCAGT
>CAZXDB010000102.1:0-6439 GCA_964639465.1 uncultured Bifidobacterium sp.
TGACGAGCGCTGCGAATGGGTGATTGATTTGTTTGAACGGCTGTCGACGCCGGGGAGACAACTCTGAGGGAATTCGGGCACCCGACCCGATACCACAAACGGCTGGAGCAAAGCGGCGCAAAAAAGTTCCAAGGTCTCTTTATAAATAAGACATGAACGAATAAACAGCGGCCTGAACGCTACCGATCAGCGACTTGCATTTCTCCGCACCCGGCAACCATTGGCGCCAAGGCAAATGGGTCAGCGAGCCAAACAGCGCAATCGGAAAGACAAAGGCGAAACTCAATCCAAAAGTCAACCAAAACACCACGTCCGTTTTTTTCATTCGTCGGTCATGGCTCTGATGTGTACGTGACATTGAGACACTCCTCTCCTTGCCGATCCGCGCTTTACCTTTTTTAAAGTCCTTACCATGCAGGCTGCAAGAGAGCCACTTCGGGTAATGAATTTGATCGCATGGGTATGCAATACAAGCGCGCAAACACTGCCGCACCCGCCAAGCTCCAGAACACCTTGCTCAACTTACCAAGTAGCCCGCCAGATGCCGTTGCACGATACGCACGCTGCGCGCAATAAGAGAGCCTATCCAGATTGCGTTTGAATGCAGGATTGTCGAGATCTGGCAAGATCGGCAAACACTGTCTGATAATCTGATTAGTGATCCGAAAAACCTCAAAATCATACTCGGTCGGATGCAGACCCATGGCCTGTTTCAACGCCGGCCGCATATGGTCGCGTACATACATCGTCCCGTATACCGCAAGCAGGAAGAAGCGTATCAACAACAAGTTATGACCCTTAAGCAACGCGGGATTAGCGCGCAGGATCAGTGCAATTGACTCTCCGTGGCGAAATTCGTCGTCGCACCATTGACGAAACCAGCGAAAGATCGGATGAAACCGCTTTTCCGGTGCAGCTTCAAGCTGACGGAATATCTTGATATAACGGGCATATCCGATCTTCTCGGAGAGATAAGTGGCATAAAAAATATACTTAGGTTTGAAATAGGTATAGCGTTTCTTGCGTTTGATCTCGCCCATGTTGATACCAAGCCCGTAATCTTTCAGTGACGCATTGATGAAACTTGCGTGTCGCGCCTCATCGCGCGCCATGTAACCCATCAGCCGCTTGATATCCGGATTGCTGACATTGCGCTTGATCTCGTTGTACAGGATGCAGCCTGATAATTCCGAGGTCAGTGTCGTGATCAGGAAGTCCAGCATTTCCTGTTTCAGCTCTGGCGACATCTTCGAATCACACTCGAGTAGCTCATCAGCGAAGCTTGCGTCACGCTGGAAATAGTTGCGATTGTCATCCCTTTCGTACGCTGCCATCATCGCATCCCATGCGGGTCGCACTGGTTCAACACAAATTCTGCTCATCGCATCAAAGTCCGTCGTGTAAAAGTGCGGTGAAAACGCTGTATCGTTCACCACTTTTTGGGCCGCACTTACAGCCGAGTTGATGACGGTCGCTGTGTTTTGCATATCTCCTCCTCATGGTGTGAATCATCCGTGGAGCGTTGCGACTCCGAGATACAGTCCCGGGGACTACTTAGCCATAACCACAGGTTCAACACGACAAATCCTGTCCAGATCAGAACGACAATTGTGTTGAGCGTGATGATGCTCATGCTCATGCTCGTGCGAGCTCCATCCCTTGCGACGTATAAAACCCACTGGAAATTTTTTCAGTGCGCGCAGCGCACCAGCCGGCAAGTACATTGTTTCGGTCAAACTCGCGGCGCAGCGTCGCTTCTGCGAGAGGCTCAATAAATGGCGCACGGTCCGCACGCGGGAAAAGACGACCAATCCGAATCATCATCGCCAGCAGCGCATTGCTGGGTGCAAAAGTGAATAACACCGAATGCGTTGCACGTTGGGCAAGCGCAGCCAATCCCTGCACCAAGTCCTGTCGCTCGTAGTGAATCATTGAGTCCATCGCAATCACATGATCGAATTGTCCAAATGTGGGCGACAGCATGTCGCCGGCTACGAATTCCAGCCTGTCGCTCGGGAGATGACGGGGCAATCGCTCGCGTGCGATCTGCACCAACGTTGGCGAAATATCCACTGCAACAACCACTGCGCCTCGCTCAGCCAGTGCCACCGCCATTGCACCTGTGCCGCAACCAGCATCAAGAATGCGCCGTCCATGCAAATCCGCAGGCAACCAGGAGAGCAGCGTCTCACGCATCCGATTGCGCCCTGCTCGAACAGTCTTGCGGATACCGGACACAGGTGCGTCCGAAGTTAGCCTGGCCCACTGGTCAGCCGCAGTGCGATCAAAATACGCTTCGATTCGGTTGCGTTTTTTTTGGTAAGTGGCGCTGTGGTTCATCATTAAGCTTTCGTTTGAAATCATCTTCATCCCCTCACCGTTTGCAGGCCATTGTTGCTGGTCATCTGGCGCTGCGACAGTTGCCGTATTCCTGAACGGACTCTGTCATGCACACGTCAGCTGACACCTTCAAGGCGATCTTCAAGCTCCTCACCCGCGCGCCGCATCGCCTCCAGCATGTTCGCGTCCGGTGTCCAATAATTTCGCTCGGTTGCTTCCATCAGCCGACTTGCCAGCCGCGCTGAGGCCGTGGGATTCAAGCGAGACAGCCGCTCGCGCATTTCGGGATCAAGCAAAAAGGTTTGAGTCAGCTCCTGATACACCCAGGGTTGCACCTGACCCGTGGTCGCTGACCAGCCCATGGTGTTGGTGAGATGTACTTCGATCTGATGCACGCCTTCATAGCCATGCGCAAGCATGCCCTCGTACCATTTCGGATTGAGCATGCGCGTGCGGGTCTCGAGAGACACCTGCTCGCTCAGGGTACGAACTGTGCCGCGGCCGTGGGTCTGGTCACCGATGTACACCGGTGCGATCTGTGCATTCGGTCCCTTGGCGCGCTTGACCGCACGGCTGATGCCTCCCAAGGTATCGAAATAGGTATCAATCGTCGTGACGCCGACTTCGACCGAATCCAGGTTCTGATAAGCGAGATCTACTCGCGCCAGCAACGTAGCGAGCAGATCGGGCTTCGCGACAGGCCGACCGCTCGCGCCATACGCAAAGCCTTTGCGACAGGTATACGTCTCGGCCAGTTCGTCTTCATCATCCCAGCGACTGCAGTCGATCAAATGATTCACATTTGCACCGTATGCTCCCTCGGCATTGCCGAACACGCGCAGTGCCGCAGTCTCCATGTCGCAACCATGAGATTGCTGATAAGCCAGCGCATGCTTGCGGATAAAGTTTTTATCTTCTGGCTCATTCGCATTCGCTGCCAGTAATGCTGCTTCGGCCAGCATACGTATCTGCAATGGCAACAGATCGCGGAAGATACCGGACAAGGTAATCAAGACATCCACACGAGGCCTACCAAGTTCATCCAACGATGTCAGCGTTGCGCCAGCCAGCCGTCCGTAGTGATCAAAGCGGGGCCGGGCACCCATCAAGGCCATCGCTTGGGCAATAGGTCCGCCCTCGCTCTTCAAGTTGTCGGTTCCCCACAACACCATCGCAATCGATTCGGGGAAGCTGCCCGTGTCTTGCTGATGCCGGGCGAGCAGACGCTCGGCCTGCTTGGCACCATCTTTGACCGCGTAGGCACTTGGCAATCGAAAAGGATCAAAGCCGTGTAGATTGCGCCCGGCGGGCAGGATTTCTGGTGTGCGCATCAGGTCGCCACTCGGCGCGGGACGCACATAGCGACCATCGAGCGCAGCGAGCAGCCCATCGAGTTCGTGCGACTCATGCATGAGCTCGCTCGACACCGCCAGCTTGGCGAGCAAGCTGCTCTGCGCCTCAGCGAGCGGCGCAGGCTGCGGTTCACCTGCGAGCATCGCCTTAATAGATGCGCGCAACTCCGGCGTAACACTCGCCTGATGCGCCGACTCAGCCATGGCGACCAGCATGTCGGTACGCTCTTCGGTGCTTGGCGCTTTGCCGACCACGTGCAAGCCATGAGGTATCAGGGTGTATTCAAGCTCCAGCACAGCATCGTTGAGCGCAGCAATTTCCCGCTCGCTCTCAGCCGCCCAAGTGGGTGCCGCAGGTGCGAGCTCGAGCACAACTGCCTGCGTGTGAATCAATTCAGCGAGGCCTTGCCTTTCATGAGCGTCCTCTGAGCCGAGTGCGCGCCACCGATTCAATGACGCTTTAAGGTCATTGAGGCCTTTGTACAAACCCGCTTCGGCCACTGGCGGCGTTAGGTAAGACACCAGGGTCGCGTTAGCACGGCGTTTGGCAATCGTGCCTTCGGAGGGGTTATTCGCCGCATAGAGATAGGTATTCGGCATATCGGCAATCAGACGGTCAGGCCAGCAGGTACCGGACATACCGCTCTGTTTACCGGGCATGAACTCGAGTGCCCCATGAGTGCCAAAGTGCAGAACAGCATGCGCTGCAAAATCGTCGCGCAAGTAGCGATAAAACGCAGAAAATGCGTGAGTGGGTGCGAAACCTTTTTCAAACAGCAGGCGCATCGGATCACCCTCAATGCCTATTGCAGGTTGTATGCCGACCAATACATGACCAAACTGCGCACCGAGTACAAAGATATGCGCGCCATCACTTTGGTGTTGTCCAGGTGCCGGGCCCCATTGCCCTTCGATATCGCGCAAGTACTTTTCTTTGCGCACATGTTCATCGGCCCGAATTCGCGCATGCACATTCGCCGATGTACCGTAACGCTCGGCGTTACCTTTGAGTATGGTATTGCGTAGTGTGTCTACGCTATCAGGCATATCGATGGTGTAACCAGCTCGCTGCATCGCAGCCATGGTGTTATACAGCGATTCGAACACCGCAAGGAAAGCCGCCGTACCCGTGCTGCCTGCATTGGGCGGAAAGCTGAACAAGACAATCGCGACCTTACGTTCTGCACGTTGCGCTTTGCGCAAAACGATGAGTTTTTCCACGCGTGCAGCGAGCATGTCCGCACGTTCGCTGCACATCTGCATGTCCTGTGCGTTATCAGCTTTCTCGAACGTACAACGGCGTTCGCAGCCGATACAAGCCTTGCCGGTTGCGTCACTGCGACCGCCAAATACCAACGAACCACTGGAGCCATCAAGCTCTGGAAGTGCGACCATCATGGTCGCTTCCACCGGCAATAGACCTCGGTCGGATTCTCCCCAGCGCTCTAGGGTCTGAAACTCCACAGGTGATACCGCAAGATAGGGTACGTCCATCGATGCCAGAAGATCCTCGGCAGCTTTTGCGTCGTTATAAGCCGGCCCCCCGATCAGGGAAAAGCCTGTCAGCGATACCATCGCATCGACATATGGCTGGCCCTGATGCATGAAGAACTGCTCGACTGCGGGCCGTGCATCCAGTCCGCTGGCGTATGCAGCACGGACCGACAAACCGCGTGCCTCAAGTGCAGCAATGACACCATCATAGTGACGCGTGTTGCCCGCCAACAGATAAGAGCGCATCAACAGCAAGCCCACAGTGCCTTTTGCATTGGCGATTGTTGGCAGCACATCTGCGCGCGTTGTCATGCCTTTGTGTATACCAGATAGCTTGCTCTTCTTTAAGCGAGGGTGGTACACACCAACGTCGGGATAATCGATGGGTGCAACAGGCGCCGCTTTGCCGCGCAATGACTTGCGTTCACCCTCGGCATAAGCGTTCACCAAGAGCTGTACCATGCCGGCAATGTTCTCTTCCGAACCAGCCAGCCAGTACTGCAGGGTCAAGAAATAATTACGCACGTCCTGCGCAGTGCCGGGAATGAATCGCAACAGCTTTGGCAGCCGGCGCAACATTTTCATTTGCGCAGCGCCAGCAGTTTTGTTGGCAGTGGTGCTCGATGCCTTTTCGTCACTCTTTCCGCGCAGCTTCTTCAAGAATGCTATCGGTCCACGTGTAGTGCCATCCATTTTGAAGCGGCCAATGCGAGTCAGTTTCATTACTTCTGACGCTGACATGATGCAAACCATCGCATCGCAATGGTCTCGCCGTGCGGCGAGGTCGGACAGCACAGGGAAAAAATGATCCTCCATGAACAGCATCGACGCGATCACAATATCGCCCTGAGCGATGTCATGGCGGCAGCGTGACAAGGCTGATGTGTCTTCGGCCCAATCCGAGGCTGCATGCACTGATAGCGAAACGCCCGGCAGACTCTTGTTCAACAGTATCTGCGCACGTGTGGCAGCGCTGGCAAGATGATTGTCCATCGTAACAATAACAACGCGCATCGCAAGAGATAGGGGATCACCGAGCGAAATGGAATTTCGTGTCATTGATGTTCTCCATGTTGGTATCCCGCTCACTGGCTCCCGACAGCCATACGACGTAAGAACTCATTGCCATTTCTGATAGCGCTACTTCATAAGCGCTCTTGAGATAAATGGGGGTATAGGACTGGCCCTGAGATGTAGTGTAGAAAACGATGCCGCCAAACTCAAATGTACCGATGCACTATTCGTTGGTTGTT
>CAZXDB010000103.1:0-6334 GCA_964639465.1 uncultured Bifidobacterium sp.
GATTGAATATTTTTTACGATCAATAAAATCCGAAGGTTCGCCGCCAGTTCACGGGGTGTTAGCCCAATCAACATCCAGCATGTAGTCGACCGATGCCAGGCGGACATAACTTGGGGTAATTTTTTTTGCTTTAGATTTTTTTCAACATGGAAATCTCAGCGAAGCACCGGAAATTAAAATTACTTTCATCAGCAATTTCCGATGGATCGAGTTGCAGCGCGGGGTCCACCGGATCCGCGGACAGCGAGCTCAGTCCGTCCAGGATGTGTTGCTGCCATTCCAGCTGCCACGCTGAGCCATTTCGGCTCGAATTTTGCTCAAAATGGCATTTTTGGCTGTTTGTCTATGACTTGCTTGTTCTCGAAAGTTCTCGTGGGAAGCGCCAAATAGCAAGGTGACATTGCCGTGGCTATCTAACCCAATGGGTTTGTTTTCTTTGGCAGCGCGCTCCCAGATGGCCAATGCGTCTGAGGCGGGTTGTATGGGACGGTGAGCGTTTGCTGGAGTTGTCACGGTTTTGTGTTGCCGGGTAAAGATTTCTTTGTCTTTTGAAGCTTCTTAGCGAGGTATGTGTCGATAAACGCACATTTGTTCTGGAAAATTTTCGAGCCTTCCCATTTTTTTGGGTCCCCCGTGTTCCTGGCTCGAACGCAGTCGCCGTCAGATGACGCTAAAATGCTGGCTCGATGAGAATTTCTTTCAAGAAATTCTGGAAACCCGATCTGGAGCGAATTTGAGTAAATACCCCCATCCCATCATTGCCCGCGAAGGCTGGCCTTTCCTCGGTATCGCCATTTTTGTGGCGTTGGTGGCAACGTTCGCGCTCGGCGGCTGGTCATGGCCTTTCTGGGTTATTGCGATATTCGTGCTGCAATTCTTCCGCGATCCGCCCCGTACGATTCCGCTGGATCCGAAGGCAGTCCTGTCACCGGCGGATGGTCGTATCGTTGTCGTTGAAAAGGCGCATGATCCCTATGCGAACCGCGATTCTCTGAAGATCAGCGTGTTCATGAACGTTTTTAATGTTCATTCCAACCGCTCGCCAGTTGATGGAAAGATTGAGAAGGTCGAATACTTCCCAGGCAAGTTTGTCAATGCAGATCTGGACAAGGCCTCGATCGAGAATGAACGGAACGCGGTGGTGATGACAGCGGCCAATGGCCAGACGGTGACCTTCGTTCAGGTGGCCGGGCTGATCGCCCGACGCATTCTTTGCTACGTGGGAGCGGGGGACTCGCTGGCGCGCGGGCAGCGCTATGGTTTTATACGCTTCGGTTCACGTGTTGATGTTTATTTGCCGCTGACCGCTCGTCCGCTGGTGGCAGTCGGCGACAAAGTTTCGGCAACCGAGACCATCCTTGCTGAGTTCTGAGCCGGGCCACAGTCCCGGTCGGTTACCATAGGCGTTATGGCACTTTTCAATAACCGCAAAAGTAAGGCCAAAGCCCTTCAGGGCAAGCCTCTACGTCCGAACAAGTTTTCGCTTAGACGCGCAGCGGCTGCTCAGGCGGATGCTTCCGAGTCTCTGGCGCCCCGCAGCCGGGGCATCTATTTGTTGCCGAACGCTTTTACGACAGCGGCACTGTTCTGCGGCTTCTATGCGATCGTGATGGCGATGAACGGCCAGTTCTCGAATGCCGCAGTGGCGATTTTTGCGGCGATGGTGCTTGACGCGACCGATGGCAGGGTAGCGCGACTGACCAATACGCAGAGCGAATTTGGCGCGCAATACGACAGCCTGTCCGACATGGTGTCCTTCGGCGCCGCGCCCGCGCTTATTGTCTACGAATGGTCTCTGCGTGGCATGGGCAAGTTGGGCTGGCTGGCGGCTTTTGTGTACTGCGCGGGCGCCGCGCTGCGACTGGCCCGCTTCAACACCAACATTACTGTCGTGGACAAGCGTTTCTTCCAGGGTTTGCCCAGTCCGGCTGCTGCGGCCTTGGTGATGGGCTTTATCTGGCTGATGGATGATCTGCGTATTGCGGGGGCCGATTTCAACTGGTTGTCTTGGTCGATCACGGTCTACGCGGGGCTAACCATGGTGACCAATGTGCCGTTTTACAGTTTTAAGGATGTGAACTTCAAGAGGTCCGTGCCTTTCATCGCGATCTTTCTGATTGTTCTGATTTTTGTGGCGATCTCCAGTGATCCGCCCAAGGTGCTGTTCGGCCTGTTCGTGACTTACGGCTTGTCCGGATACGGCGTGTTCTTCTGGCAGTGGTTCAAGGGCAGGCCGGTCAGCATTGTGCAGACCAGCGACGAACCCCGCGAGGATCTTTAGGCCCTGGGCCTCCCGGACGCAGAGGCTATCGGCGCGATAGAAATGACGCGGTTGCGCTTTTTGGAAATCCCCCTTATTCTTTCTGGCATGTTAAGTTTATTTGCCCCTCTCCAGATGACCTCCAGCGGCAGCCGTTCTGGCCTGCTGCTGTATCTACTGCGCTGACAGCGCAGACCTTCTTCCCCCCCTTTGTTTTACCTCCCGCTCAGGCAAAGTTGGCCCGGGCAGGTGAAAATATACCCATTCGCAGTACTAACCTCAGGAGCCCGACATGGCTGATTCGAACAAACTGATTATTTTTGATACCACCTTGCGGGATGGCGAGCAGTCACCTGGTGCCTCGATGACCAAGGACGAAAAAATTCGGATTGCGCGTCAGTTGGAGCGTTTGAAGGTGGACGTCATCGAGGCCGGTTTTGCCGCCTCCTCGCCCGGAGATTTCGAGGCGATCAAGGCGATTGCAGGCATCATTAAGGATTCAGTGGTCTGCTCGCTCTCGCGTGCCAATGACAAGGATATTGCCCGGGCGGCGGAAGCGCTGGCGCCGGCCCCACGCAAGCGTATTCACACCTTCATTGCCACCTCGCCGTTGCACATGGAAAAAAAGCTGCGGATGTCGCCTGATCAGGTCTACGAGCAGGCGCGGCAGGCAGTTCGGTTCGCGCGGAAATTTACCGATGATGTGGAGTTCAGTCCCGAGGATGGCAGCCGCTCCGATATGGATTTCCTCTGTCGCGTTCTGGAAGCGGTGATCGACGAGGGTGCTACCACCATCAATTTTGCCGACACCGTCGGTTACGCCGTACCTGAGCTGTATGGCCAGATGCTCAGAACTCTGCGCGAGCGCATCCCAAATTCCGACAAGGCGGTCTGGTCTGTGCATTGCCACAATGACCTGGGCATGGCGGTGGCCAATTCGCTGGCGGGCGTCATGATTGGCGGCGCGCGTCAGGTCGAGTGCACGATCAATGGCCTCGGTGAGCGCGCAGGCAATACGGCGCTTGAGGAGATCATCATGGCCGTGCGGACTCGCAAGGACCACTTCGGTCTTCAGGTCGGTATCGACACTACGCAGATCGTACCCACGTCCAAGCTTGTCTCGCAGATCACGGGTTTTGCGGTGCAGCCCAACAAGGCGGTGGTCGGGGCCAACGCTTTCGCGCATGCCTCTGGCATCCACCAGGATGGCATTCTCAAGGCGCGTGATACCTATGAAATCATGCGGGCTGAAGACGTGGGCTGGAGCGCCAACAAAATCGTGCTCGGCAAGCTCTCCGGTCGTAATGCCTTCAAGCAAAGGCTTGACGAACTGGGCATCACGCTGGATTCCGAAGCGGAGGTGAATGCAGCGTTTGCGCGCTTTAAGGAGCTGGCAGACCGGAAGTCCGAGATTTTTGACGAAGACATCATGGCGCTGGTGTCGGATGAGCAGCAATCCCATGAGCAGGAGCATTACCAGTTCGTATCACTCTCTCAGCACTCCGAGACTGGCGAGAAACCTCAGGCCAAAGTTGTTTTTTCCATCGGCGGGAGTGAGGTGAGCTGCGAAGGCGAGGGCAATGGCCCGGTGGACGCCATTGTCAACGCGATCGAAACGCAGACAAAAAGTGGCGCAGAGCTGCTGCTGTTCTCGGTCAATGCGATCACCACTGGCACTCAGTCGCAGGGTGAAGTGACGATGCGTCTGTCAAAAAGCGGCCGTATCGTCAATGGCGTGGGTGCGGATCTGGACATTGTCGTGGCCTCTGCCAAGGCCTACCTGTCGGCACTGAACAAGCTGCATTCGAAGACCGAGAAGCTCAATCCGCAAATGTAAACACTCCCGGGTGCTTGCCAGGGCGTGTCTTTTTGAAAATAAATAGTCCGATTCTCGGCAATTCGCCGTCCCGCGCTGTGCCCGGGAGGGCATTTCCGCTATAATCTCGCCTTGGCTCGGACCGGGCCAAATTTTTAATGTTGTCACGGCACCAAGGGTTTCGACTCCGGATGCCGCATGTGAAAGGTAAAAACCATGTCAGTTACTAAAGAAAGCAAGGCCGCCGTCATCGCGGCCAATGCACGCGCTCAAAATGACACGGGCTCGCCGGAAGTTCAGGTGGCTCTGTTAACTGCACGTATTAACGAACTCAACGGTCACTTCAAGGCCCACGCGAAGGATCATCACTCCCGCCGCGGCCTGATCATGATGGTCAATCGTCGTAAAAGTCTTCTGGCTTACCTGAAGCGCAAAGACGTTGACCGTTACCGCGCACTGATCGAAAAACTGGGTCTGCGTAAATAATTTTTGCCAGCCGCCCGACAACAAATGCCTGTATCAGTTCACTGATGCGGGCATTTCGTTTTTTTGAAGCAGTGCGCGTCTTAAAAGAGTGAGTCAGTAGAAGCAAGGCGATAATCAAAATCGCCAGTGGTGAGGTGAACGACAGCGCCTGAAAATCTGTCGGCAAAAATAGAAAGGAATCACCCGATGTTTAATAAAGTTACGAAAACCTTCCAGTATGGCCAACACACCGTCACGCTGGAAACCGGTGAGATCGCACGTCAGGCCTCTGGCGCCGTGATGGTCTCGGTTGAAGATACCGTCATCCTTGCGACTGTGGTTGCACGCAAGGACGCAAAGCCAGGTCAGGATTTTTTTCCGCTGACTGTGGATTATGTAGAAAAAACTTACGCGGCCGGCCGTATTCCTGGTGGCTTCTTCAAGCGCGAAGGCCGTCCTTCCGAAAAAGAGACACTGACTTCGCGTCTGATCGATCGTCCGATTCGCCCGCTATTCCCCGAGGGTTATTTGAACGAAGTGCAGGTCATTATTCATGTGCTGTCGGTCAATCCAGATATCGACCCGGACATCCCGGCAATGATCGGAGCGTCTGCCGCTCTGTGCGTCGCTGGCATTCCCTTCAATGGCCCCATTGGTGCAGCGCGTGTCGGCTACATCGATGGTCAGTACGTACTGAACCCGACCGTGTCGCAGCTGCCGGCTTCGCACATGGATCTGGTTGTGGCAGGCACTGAAGCCGCTGTGCTGATGGTGGAATCCGAAGCCAAAGAACTGTCCGAAGAAATCATGCTGGGCGCAGTCGTATTTGGTCATCAGCACATGAAAGCAGTGATCGATGCGATCCATGAGCTGGTACGCGACGGCGGCAAGCCGGAAGTGCCATGGAGCCCCGCACCTAAAAACGAAGCGCTGATCGCGCGCGTTACCGAGCTGGCCGAAGCCAAACTGCGCGAAGCATTCGCGACCAAGGAAAAGCAGGCGCGTACCGACAAGCTGCGTCAGATCAGCAGCGAGGTGAACGCTGCGCTGGCCGCTGATGCTGCGGCCGCTGGTACCTCTGCGCCTGACTCAGCCGATGTCGGCAATGTGATGTTTGATCTCGAAGCCAAGATTGTGCGTTCGCAGATTCTGGATGGCGAGCCGCGTATCGATGGTCGTGACACACGCACCGTGCGCCCGATCTCCATTCGCACTGGCGTTCTGCCGCGTACACACGGTTCTGCCTTGTTCACCCGCGGCGAAACACAGGCACTGGTGGTGGCAACCCTGGGTACCGCGCGTGATGAGCAGAAAATTGATGCGCTGACTGGCGAATACAGCGATCGCTTCATGCTTCACTACAACATGCCTCCGTTTGCCACTGGCGAAACCGGCCGCGTGGGTTCCCCCAAGCGTCGCGAGATCGGCCACGGTCGTCTGGCCAAGCGCGCGCTAATCGCTGCCTTGCCTGCTGCGGATGAATTCAGCTACTCGGTGCGTCTGGTATCCGAAATCACCGAATCGAATGGTTCTTCGTCGATGGCATCCGTGTGCGGTGGCAGTCTGGCGCTGATGGATGCTGGTATGCCGCTCAAGGCGCATGTCGCCGGTATCGCGATGGGTCTGATCAAAGACGGTAACAAGTTCGCTGTGCTGTCCGACATCCTGGGTGATGAAGATCATCTGGGAGATATGGACTTTAAAGTGGCGGGCACTGCCAACGGCATCACCGCGCTGCAGATGGACATCAAGATCCAGGGCATCACCAAAGAGATCATGCAAGTCGCTCTGGC
>CAZXDB010000104.1:0-6279 GCA_964639465.1 uncultured Bifidobacterium sp.
GCGTGCTGGTGGTTCAGCTCCTGCTCCGCTGGCATGCGGCCCTGTAACCCCCCCGCGAGCAGCACTTTGACCCAACGCATCTCGCGCCGCAGGACTGTCAATTGATGTCATTTCGATATCGTCCGCATATCAGCGCTTCGCCGCTATAATTCGGCCTGTTTTTTTGCGGAAACGTCCGCGCCGACCGGAGATAGCATGACTACTTTGATGACTTTTGTCGGGCTTTACTTGCTGATATCGGTCGCTTTGGGCCTGTACGCGGCGCGGCGCGTAAAAACTGCGGGTGACTATGCCAATGCCGGACGCTCGCTGCCCCTGCCCGTGGTCATCGCCACGGTCTTTGCGACCTGGTTTGGTTCGGAAACAGTGCTGGGGATCCCCGCGCGCTTTGCCGAGTACGGTTTGGGCGGTGTCGTCGAAGATCCTTTTGGCGCATCGCTGTGCCTGATCTTTGTCGGTCTCTTTTTCGCGCGACGGCTGTATCGCATGAATCTGCTGACGATCGGCGACTATTACAAGCAGCGCTACAACCGTCCGGTCGAGATCATGGTGTCGCTTTGTATCGTGATCTCTTATCTGGGCTGGGTATCGGCACAAATTACTGCCATGGGGCTGGTGTTTAATGTGGTGACCCAGGGGGGTATTTCTCTGTCCGCGGGCATGATCCTCGGGGCCGCCATTGTGCTGACTTACACACTCTTTGGCGGCATGTGGGCAGTCGCCATGACCGACTCTTTCCAGATGACGCTCATCATTGCGGGTATGTTGTACATTGCCTGGCTGATCGCCGGTGATGCCGGCGGAGCACAGGTCGTCATTGCACATGCCGCCGAAAACGGGAAGCTTGATTTTTTCCCTGAACTCACGCTGCCCGCTGTACTCGCTTTTGTCGGCGCGGCGGTCACGATCATGTTTGGCTCGATACCCCAGCAGGACGTCTTTCAGCGTGTCATGTCGGCGCGCTCCGAAGGATCGGCCGCCACCGGCGCCGTGATTGGCGGCTCGATGTATTTCCTGATTGCCTTCATCCCGATGTTTCTGGTGTACGCAGCCCAGCTGATCGATCCGGCGATGTTTTCTTCGCTGATGAGCGACGATCCGCAGAAGATTCTGCCCACGCTCATCCTGAACCACACACCAATTTTGGCCCAGATCCTGTTCTTCGGCGCGCTGCTGTCGGCCATCATGTCCACCGCCAGCGGTACGCTGCTGGCGCCCAGCATCACGATCACCGAAAACATCATTCGTGAAATCCGGCCGATGTCGGATCGCGAGCTGCTGCTGACCACGCGTATTGTGGTCGTTTGCTTCACCCTAATCGTCACCACCTTTGCGCTGGTGTCGCAAGGCATGTCGATTTATGAAATGGTCGGCAATTCCTACAAAGTACCGCTGGTCGGCGCCTTTATTCCGCTGGTGATGGGTCTTTTTTGGAAACGCGCCAATACCCTGGGCGCTTTGTGCTCCGTGATCGGCGGGCTGGGTAGCTGGCTGCTGATGGAAGTGTTTGGGAGTGAATCGATTTGGCCCCCCCAACTCGTCGGTCTGCTGGTTGCCTTTCTGGCCATGATCGCCGGTTCCCTGCTGCCGCAATCTGAAAAGCCGGCCCAAGTAGCCTGATACACAGATGTCGGCCGGTGAGACCACCCGGAAACCCCTTATAATTCAAGGTTTTCGAGATTTTGCAGGGAGGGAGCAACTATGCCGATTTACGCTTATCGCTGCGAAGCATGCGGCTTCGCCAAAGATGTACTGCAAAGCATGTCTGCCGCGCCGCTGACCGACTGCGAATCCTGCGGCAAACCCGAATTCCGCAAGCAGGTTACTGCCGCCGGTTTTCAGCTCAAGGGTAGTGGCTGGTATGTGACCGATTTTCGTAACGGCGCTGCACCTGCTGCCAAAGCGGGTGACGGCGGCGCAGAAGCCGCGGGCACGACAGCCACGGCGACGGCCGCCGCGACCCCCGCCGCATCTGTCACCAGTGCGCCGGCCTCAGCGAACACAAGTACAACCGCCACCACAACTCCAACGCCTGCAGCTAGCTAGGCAAGGCATTCATGCGCAAATACTTCATCACCGGTTTACTGGTTCTCGTGCCGCTGGCGATCACCCTCTGGGTGCTCAACCTCATCATTGGCACCCTCGATCAGTCCCTGCTGCTCTTGCCATCGCAATGGCGCCCCGAGCTGCTGCTGGGCTTCAATCTGCCCGGTGTCGGTACGATACTCACGCTGGTCATTATTTTCATCACCGGTGTGGTGACGCGCAATTTTGTAGGCAACCGGCTACTGATGCTGTGGGAGTTGCTGCTCAAGCGTATTCCTGTTGTCAATTCGATTTACTCCAGCGTCAAGCAGGTTTCCGATACCTTGCTTTCCTCCTCCGGCAATGCCTTTCGCAAGGCGCTGCTGGTGCAGTACCCGCGCGAAGGCATCTGGACCATCGCCTTTCAGACCGGCGTACCCGGTGGGGATGTCAAAAATCACCTGAGCGGCGATTACGTCAGCGTGTATGTGCCGACCACGCCCAATCCCACGTCCGGGTTTTTTCTTATGCTGAAAAGAGAAGACACCATCGAACTCAACATGAGCGTTGATGAAGCGCTCAAGTACATCGTTTCCATGGGCGTCGTGGCACCGCCCCCGCCCGGC
Source organism: uncultured Bifidobacterium sp. (assembly GCA_964639465.1). Taxonomy (GTDB): domain Bacteria; phylum Pseudomonadota; class Gammaproteobacteria; order Burkholderiales; family Burkholderiaceae_D; genus Pernthalerella. The sequence continues at coordinate 2,652 of CAZXDB010000104.1, forward strand.
ACCAAGCCCTTGACTCCGGCGCGCACTGCTGCCGCGACTGAAACAGCCCATCATTAATTAATCACCCAAACAAGACAGAAGCGAGACCGAACAAGATGTCAATGCGAACACATTATTGCGGCCTGACCACCGAAGCCCTGATGGGCCAGACAGTCAGCCTGTGCGGCTGGGTACACCGCCGCCGTGACCACGGCGGTGTCATCTTCATCGACCTGCGCGATCGTGAAGGCCTGGTCCAAATCGTCTGCGATCCGGATCGTGCCGACATGTTCAAAGCCGCCGAGTCCGTGCGTAACGAATTTTGCTTGCGCATCACGGGTCTGGTACGCGCCCGTCCGGAAGGCACCGACAACGCCAATCTCACCTCCGGCAAGATCGAAGTGCTGTGCCATGAACTCGAAGTCCTGAATCCTTCCGTCACGCCACCCTTCCAGCTCGATGACGAAAACCTCTCCGAGACCACGCGTCTGACGCACCGGGTGCTGGACTTGCGTCGTCCGCAGATGCAGTACAACCTGCGGTTGCGCTACAAAGTCGCGATGGAAGTGCGCAAATTTCTTGATGAGCATGGCTTCATCGACATCGAAACCCCCATGCTCACCAAATCCACGCCTGAAGGTGCGCGCGATTACCTCGTGCCCTCACGCGTGAATGCTGGCCATTTCTTTGCACTGCCACAGTCGCCGCAGCTCTTCAAGCAATTGCTGATGGTGTCGAACTTTGATCGCTATTACCAAATCACCAAATGCTTCCGCGACGAAGATCTGCGCGCTGACCGTCAGCCTGAATTTACCCAGATCGATTGCGAAACCTCGTTCATGACCGAGCAGGAAATTCGTGATCTGTTCGAAGGCATGATCCGCAAGACCTTTAAGAACACCCTGAACGTCGATTTGCCGGATCCTTTCCCGGTGATGGATTTCGCTACAGCCATGGCGAAATATGGTTCCGACAAACCCGACATGCGCGTTCAGCTCGAATTTACCGAGCTGACTGACGTGATGAAAGACGTGGATTTCAAAGTCTTCTCCGGTGCTGCGAATATGGAAGGCGGTCGCGTGGTCGGTTTGCGCGTACCCGGCGGCGCGAACGAGAACGGCGGCATGCCGCGCTCCGAAATCGATGCGTACACCCAGTTCGTCGCCATCTATGGCGCCAAAGGTCTCGCCTACATCAAGGTCAATGAAAAAGCCAAAGGCCGCGATGGTCTGCAGTCACCGATCGTTAAAAACATCCATGATGCTGCACTGGCTCAGATCCTCGAGCGTACCGGCGCGCAGGATGGTGATCTGATTTTCTTTGGCGCTGACAAAGCCAAAGTGGTCAATGACGCCATCGGCGCGCTGCGCGTCAAAATCGGGCACAGCGATTTTGGTCGTAAAAACGGCTTATTCGAAGACGCCTGGCGTCCGCTGTGGGTGGTTGACTTCCCGATGTTCGAGTTCGACGAAGACGCGAACCGCTGGAACGCGCTGCATCATCCGTTCACTGCGCCCAAAGCAGGCCATGAAGATTTCATCAGCTCCGATCCTGGCAAAGCGATCGCCCAAGCCTATGACATGGTCTTGAATGGCTGGGAACTAGGCGGTGGCTCAGTGCGTATTCACCGCGCCGATGTGCAGAGCAAGGTCTTCACCGCGCTCAATATCGGCGAAGAAGAAGCCCGACTCAAATTCGGCTTCCTGCTCGATGCGCTCCAGTACGGCGCACCCCCGCACGGCGGTCTGGCGTTCGGGCTTGACCGTATCGTCACCATGATGACCGGTGCCGAATCCATTCGCGATGTGATCGCCTTCCCCAAAACGCAGCGTGCGCAATGCTTGCTGACACAGGCGCCATCCGAGGTGGATGAGAAGCAGTTGAAAGAACTGCATATTCGTCTGCGTGCCGTGGAGCCTGCGGTCAAGGGCTGATGTTTTTACAAGGCGTCGCGGCACAGGCTGCGACGCTGTTTTCTTTGCTGCTTTCGCAGCATTCCCTCCCCAGCGCATTGCATGTCGCTCAAGCGCGACAATCTCCCGCCTTAGGCGATTGATTGACATCTTTATCTACGACAAAACTGTTCTCAGGGAACCGGTTGCCTCGTTGTTTCACACATAGACCGACTGCTCGCCGCTACCAGCGTGCGCAGCTTGATGCTCAATGTCGTTTCAACTGTGGAGTCCTACCCCATGTCCGTCCCCGGTCTCAATCCCTTTGTCCCGCCCGCGCCAGCGCCGGCGCCTGTCCCCCCACAAATTCAGCCACCGCGCCCCGGGTCGCCGACATTGCGTAACCGGCCCGCTCAGCACGATAGACAAGCAGAAGAAGACACAGCGTCAGGCAGTGGTTTGAAACGCGGTCGTCCATCAGAAGCGGAAGAAGAGGGCATGGACATTGAGAGCTCGAGCGAGCCTCAGCTCAAGCGGCGGCGAGGTGAGGGAGAGGCTGCGACACCAGAGCGGTTGCAGGCGCCGGTTGGAAATATGGACCCTCTTGAGGGCCTTATTCGGGAAATGCAAGAAGTGCGAGATACGATCACTACAACATCTTCTGATCCGAGGATGGCGCCCCTTTATTATGCAGCATCGAGGGGATTTGAGTCGGTGGTGCGTCATCTTGTTGACTTCGCCAACTACCAGGACGTCAATATCGCTTTTGTATACGCCATAAAGTCGGGTCATCTCAACATTGTTGAGTTGCTCTATGCGCACGGAGCAAATCTCGGCGTCAAAGACGCCTCTGGAAAAGGCTGTCTGCATTATGCTGTTGAAAGTCGCAACCTTGTAGTATTGGAATGGTTGCTGAAAAAAAGCGCTCATGTTGATGCATCCACAACTTTCGATGTCACACCGCTGATGCAGGCTTGCGGTAGGGGCGATGTAGAAGCCGCCCGCATGCTCCATGCGCATCACGCGAACCTTGCCGCCAGAGACACCTCTGGAAGAAGCTGTGTGCATTACGCTGTCGAAAGTGGCGACGTTTCAGTAATGAAATGGTTACTCGAACAAGGCGCTGAAGTTAATTTGCCCGAAAGTACGGGTCTTATCCCGCTGATGCAGGCCTGCGCAGAAGGTCATCTGAAGGTCGCGCAAATGCTTCTGAGTCAAGGCGCGAATTTGGCTGTCAAAAATGCACATGGAAATAATTGCCTACATTTGGCGGCGCTATGCAATCGAGCCGAGGTGGTCGAATGGTTACTGCGTGAGAAGCCACCTGTCGACGAGCCAGGGTTAAATGGCATCACGCCGCTGATATATGCCTGCTCTGCAGGCCATCTGAAGGTTGCGCAAATACTTCGGAGTCAAGGTGCGAATTTGATCGCTAAAGACGACCATGGAGATAACTGCCTGCACTATGCGGCGAATAACGGCCGCGATGCGGTAGTGACCTGGTTGCTCAATGAGGGCTTGGGTGTCAACGCGCCGACCCGCACTGGTATGACACCGCTGATGATTGCTTGCAAAAAAGGTCATCTAAAGGTCGCGCAAATACTTCGGAGTCAAGGTGCGAATTTGGCTGCCAAAAATGCGGGTGGAAATAATTGCCTACATTTGGCGGCGCAACGCAACGATGCTGAGGTGGTGGAATTGCTGCTGGCTCAGGGCGCCCCAGCGGATGGCGGCGTTGGGGCAGCGATGACACCACT
>CAZXDB010000105.1:0-2068 GCA_964639465.1 uncultured Bifidobacterium sp.
CCAGCCGGATCAGATACTTATGTTGATCCGGCTTTTTGTTGGGATGAATTCTGGGGTGAGTTCGTCTTTTGTGCTGCTTCATGCCGCCGCCGCTTGGTGCTTTGGTTAGCATCGACAATTCAGCGGTCTTTCTCCTCAAAGTGTATCTCCGCTTACACCAACACCCACGGGCTTTGCTTTCTTGTTAGCGTTTATCGCTGCACCTGGGTAGCTGCCATTGGCGCGCTGCCTGTACACCATTCCTCCACTCAGTTGGCCGCTAGTCGCCCGTTTTTGCCATCAGCGACCAACAGGCTCAGCATCTGAGCTAGCACCGACCGAATAATCGTCCTCCAACCACAGGAGGCGAGATGAGGCTGATTTTTTGCGTGCGGGAGCACACGTTCGACGAGATCCACATGGGGCATCTACTGGGATTTCCCGCCATTCTTGGCCTGGATGCCATTTCTGCAACCGCCAACGCTCGAGGATTCACGCCGTTAACCGCCATTGCCAGAACCTACGGCTGGCAGCGTGATCAGCTGGAGGCGGCATCGGACGTATGTAATCACCGTCAGGAGGTTGCGGTGATCAACGCCTTGTCGCCGACCTTGTTGCTAGTTCCCCGAACCCACGGTGATGACGGCAGGCTGCCAGCGACGGACAGTCTGATCTCCGATCTGCTGGCTGCAGTTCATCATTTAAAGATCAAGTCACTGCATTTCACCCACTTCGGATTTGTTCAAGGACGCTTTCCTGAGACAGAAGTGCGAACCATCCTAGAAACACTTCTCTCCTCTTTGGATCATTCATCACTCGATGTTCTTTATTGGGATATCGATCGTCGGGTTTTGAACGACATGATCAAGCTTTATTCGCGCGTATCGAGTCGTTATCAGCTTAAAGCGACGGGTCCCGAAATCTACATGGCACCAAAATTTACCTGGCATCCGGTCGCAAGAGCAGCGGATGGACATTCCATACATACCTTTGCCGATGCCAGAGAAACCGCCACTGGCAGCCTTCATTAATCTTCTGTTTGATCACGGTACCCAATGATAAAGAAAAAAATCATGACATCCCCACGAGACCCCGCATTCGAATCCTTAAAGCTGCCGCCGCATTCCCTCGAGGCAGAGCAGTCCGTGCTGGGTGGACTGCTGATAGACAATACCGCATGGGACAAAATCATCGATATCGTAAAAGAGTCCGATATCTATCGCGAAGATCATCGTTTGATCTTTCGACACATCGGGCAGCTGATTGTGTCGAGCAAGCCCGCCGATGTCATCACGGTCTTTGAATCGCTCAAGGCGGTCAATAAACTCAACGATATCGGTGGACTCGGGTATCTGAATGCCCTTGCTCAAAATGTACCGTCTGCGGCCAACATTCGTCGCTATGCCGAATTGGTCCGTGACCGTGGCATTCTCAGAAAACTGATTGGTGTTACTGAAGAAATATCCAGCACCGCCTTCAACACCCAAGGGAAACCTGTCAGTGAAATTCTTGACGAAGCCGAGGCAAAAGTTTTTTCAATTGCCGAAGAAGGCTCGCGGGGCACCCAAGGCTTCGCAGACATTCAGTCCCTGCTCACCAAGGCAGTGGAGCGTATTGATGAACTCTACAGCCGGGAGGGCAATAGCGAAGTCACCGGCATACCCACAGGGTTCGCTGATCTGGACCGTATGACCTCGGGACTGCAAGAGGGTGATCTTGTCATCGTCGCAGGGCGTCCTTCCATGGGCAAAACCGCTTTCTCGATCAACATCGGCGAGCACGTGGCCATGGAAACTGGCCTGCCCGTACTGGTTTTCTCGATGGAGATGGGTGGGGCGCCATTAGCGATGCGTATGTTGGGCTCGGTGGGGCGGCTCGACCAGAACAGGCTACGCACGGGCAGACTCAATAACGAAGATTGGCCAAGACTGACCCATGCCATTCAAAAGCTCAATGACACCCAGATCTACATTGACGAAACCCCGGCACTGACACCCGTGGAGCTCCGGGCTCGCGCCCGACGACAAGCACGGATGTGCGGCAAGCTGGGTTTGATCGTCGTCGACTACTTGCAGCTCATGTCATCAAA
>CAZXDB010000105.1:2168-6071 GCA_964639465.1 uncultured Bifidobacterium sp.
GGCAGTTTACGAAGTTTGAGAACTTTGCTGGTGGTGGGGCTCCTTTTGGTTAAGAGCCTGTCTCAGAGGGGCGGGCTGCTTGGGCGCAGCATCACTTCGGAAATGGGTTCAGAAGGGCAGGCCGCATAAAAAATTTATAAACATCTGGCTAACGCATTCAATTTTTCTATATAGGCAAAAATGCAGAGATGGGCTTTATTCGAGCGTGCAGATTCCTTGTGCAATAATCAGAAGCGAACTATGCGTCTAAAGATAAAAAACACACTAAACCTGTTGCCAGTATAAGAAAAAATTACCTATGGATCGTCTGCAAACACTCGAAGCCTTTGTCGCTGTAGCCGATGCAGGTAGCTTTGCCGCTGCGGCGCAGCAGCTGAGGGTGGCCAAATCAGTCGTCACAGCGCGTGTGCAACAGCTTGAGGAATATGTAGGCGCACCGCTGTTGCACCGGACGACGCGCTCCGTCAAGCTGACCGAGCTGGGGCAGGCGTATGTCAAAGATTGTGCAGAGCTGTTGAGTCGTTCTACCTCACTGCTGGACGATATGCGCAAGACGCAAAATTCACCAGAAGGCAAGCTGCGAGTTCATGCACTCCCTGGTTTTGTACTTGGCCACCTCGCCGTTGAGCTGCAAGAGTTTCAGCAGCTGCATCCTGATATCAATCTTGATCTATTTGTGTCAGATACCGTCATTGATCCCGTCAAAGAGGGCTTCGATTGCACGTTACAGATTTTTTCGCCGGCATCGGAAGAACTCGTTGCGCAAAAAATGTTTCCGGTGCGGCGCGTCTTTTGTGCATCACCGGCCTACCTGTCCGAGCATGGCACGCCAGACAATCCACGTGATCTCCGTGAACACAGGCTAGGTCTTTACTCCGGCTATCAGACGCGAGATCGCTGGGATTTTTTTCGTGATCAGGAAGTCATCTCCATTCATCTGAAACCGCCGCTCTTGACCAACAGCGTGCATCTTCTTGCGGAGTATGGCTGCGCCAATGCTGGGGTGGTCTGTATTCCCACCTTGGTAGCTTCGCCCTTTTTAGTTTCGGGCGAGTTGGTGCCTTTGTTAACAGATTGGCAGCTTTCGTCATTCTGGCTCTCAGCCATTTATCCACACACTTCCCGCCGCGGTTTAAAGCTGCAATTGTTCATCAGTCATCTGATGAAAAAATTTGCCGGCACGCCACCTTGGGATCAGGTGCTGATCGAGAAGGGGTGGCTTGCAAAAGAGCCAGCGCAATTAGCTTGAGCGCTGCATTTCAGCCAACTATGCTGCCGTCCCTCTAAAACCAAGCCGATTGTTCGGAAATTGCGAATAGATTGATCGTTATTTTCCACCTAGTCATCCGACGCTGGTCTACATAAACTCGTCGCACAGGCTGCAAAAGAAGCAGTCGTCATAACAACAGGAGACCAGCATGACAGTCCAATACGAGACAAAATTCGGCTCGCTCAAATCCTATGAAAAGGGCAGTGTGCAGGCAATTGACGATGATGTTCGTCATTATGCTTTTTCAAATTGCTTTGAAATCGCGAACAATTCCAAGCCATACGAAAAAGTCGTGTTCGGCCAAAATCAGATCTATGTACTTGAAACCTTGCGAGCTGAAGGCACATCGCCCTGGTACACCTGCGCGCATGATGAATTTGCACTGGTCATGGATGGTGAAGTTGAAATTCATTTGATCAAGCTTGATGATGCACAAATCGTTAAAGACACCGAAAAAGACGGCGCAGTTCTGGTGCAGGGTGAGCCTAACGGCGTAAAAATGGGCTGGATGAAATTAAAGCGCGGCCATCAGGGCATGCTGCCTAAGAACACGGCGTATCAATTCAAAAGCAAAGAACCTGGCGTACTTGTGATGCAAACCTGTAAAGGTGATCTGTCGGTAGAGAAGTGGGCAGATATTTGCCAGACCGTTTGAACTCCACAGCAATCATCTAAAAAAATCAGGAGACCAATATGAACGCACCTGCCGATCTGGTAAAAGTCATTTCCACCGCACCCGATGAAGTCATGGGCTACAAAGCCTATACATTGGGTTCATTTTCATTTCGCCGTGATGAATACTTCGCGCACATCAGCTGGCACACGCGCGATGGTCGTCCACTTTCACACACCATGGACATTGGTAATTTCCTGCGAGCGCTTATGCGTGATTGTGCATGGGGATTCTTTTACGGTGGCGTTAATTTTGATGCCGTGTTCGGCACTTTCAATCACTACAAATCAGTGGATATGTATGCCGGATCATATAACGGCACCATGAAAGCAGCGGGCGTGGATTTATTGGAAAACTTCCCCACTGAGCAAATTAAAGCCACTTTTGAAGCGATGTTGGATGACTGGACCAACGAAGGCTTCGATCCGTTTTCAGCGCCACAAGAAACCGGTACGCCTTACGGACGCAAGAACGGGAACAGCCATGCAGCCATTACTCGTGCTCGTGAACTGGCCACCCGCTGCGTTGGCTTGAAAGGCGATTTGAATTTGCGCACAGACGAAAGAGGTGCGCCGGTCAATCGCGCTTTCGCTGATGTGCCGCAAGATCATCCCGAGCTGCATCCCGAGCCCGGCTTTGAGAATGAAGTGCATGCATTTAATCTGTTTGCTTTCCTTTCGCGGTCGCAAGTCACCTGGAATCCTTCATTCACTTCGGTAGTCAAATACAGCTACATGTGCCCAACGACAGAAGAGCACATTCTGCCTATCTTGCATGCAAACGATCGTGTTGAATGGTTCTTCCAGATGTGCGATGAAATTCACTGGGATTGCGCAGATAAAAACACTGGCAAGCCCTTGGCACGCGTGATCATGAAAGCAGGGGACATGGCAGCCATGCCGGCGTATTGCCGTCATCAGGGTTACAGTCCCAAGCGCTCCATGCTGCTGGTATGGGAGAACGGTTCACCAAGTCTCGTCTATGAGATTCAAAAAGGTGAATCGCCCGAAGTGCCTGTGCAATTCTAAAACTCGTATTTCCTTCATCATTCCAACAGGGGCGGACTCTTAGTCCGTTCCCGGGAGCCAGCATGACAGTCACAACAGATCAGGCGCAGATACCCGCTGCCCTGCACGGTGTAATTCGTACCGAACTTTTTATTGATGGTAAATTTTGCGCCGCTGAATCCGGCGAGACCATGGCCACGCTCAACCCGCATGACGGTAGCGAGATCGCGCAGATAGCCTTGGCCGGTAAAGCCGATGTCGACAAGGCCGTCAAGGCAGCACAGCGCGCTTATTCCAAATGGTCACGCATGGCAGCCATGGATCGCGGCCGCATTTTGCTGAAACTTGCGGACCTGATCGAAGCGAATGCCGAGCAGCTCGCACAACTCGAATCCCTAGACACAGGTCATCCGATACGTGACTCGCGCATACTTGACGTGCCACGCACGGCTGTTACTTATCGCTACTTTGGTGGTATGGCGGATAAATTTCAGGGTGACGTCGTGCCCGTCGAAGCAGGTTTTCTCAACTACGTAAACCGTGAACCCTTGGGCGTAGTCGGGCAAGTCGTGCCTTGGAATTTTCCTCTGATGTTCACTAGCTGGAAAATGGCCCCTGCACTGGCAGCCGGTAATTGCGTGATATTGAAACCTGCCGAGATTACGCCGCTATCCAGCTTGCGCATAGCCGAGTTGATGGCAGAAGCAGGAATGCCCGATGGTGTTGTCAGTATTTTGCCTGGTCTGGGGCAGGTCGCTGGTCAGTACATCGCAGAGCATGCCGAGATAGCCAAGATCGCTTTTACAGGTTCAACTGCCACCGGTCGTCGCGTTGTAGAAGCTTCAGCGGGCAATCTAAAAAAAGTACAACTCGAATTAGGCGGCAAGGGCGCTAATATTGTGTTCGAAGATGCGTTCCTGCCAGCCGCCATCAATGGGGCAGCATGGGCGATA
>CAZXDB010000106.1:0-5698 GCA_964639465.1 uncultured Bifidobacterium sp.
ATTTCGGTTTGTGCGTGCAAGGCTATGTCGCGCGCGATTTTTCCCAGAGTGCCAGCCAGCAGACCGAGGGTTGTGGCCATCTCTGCGAAACGATCGCGGTGCGTGTGCCAGGGGAGTGCCGGCAAATCCAGCGATAAATCTCTCGCGACTGCCGCGGCAATAGTCAGACCGCGATCACCGAGACTGGCGAGTGTGCCCGTGGCACCGCCGAGTTGCAGCACACACAAGCGCTCGCGCAATGTCTGTAGGCGATCCTGATGTCGCATCAGGGCATCCAGCCAGCCGGCGATTTTCAAACCCAGTGTGGTGGGCTGCGCATGCTGCATCCACGTGCGCCCCATCATGATCGTTGTGCGATGCTGGCGGACGAGTGCAGCCAGCATATCGGCCAGCTCCTCGAGATCACTGGTGATCAGATCAATCGCTTCACGTAATTGCAGCACCCTGCCGCTGTCGATGACATCCTGACTGGTCGCACCCCAATGCACATAGCGCGCAGCGTGGGGGTCGATACGCGCCACGGCAGCGGTCAGTTGCTTCACCAGGGGAATCGCAAGATTACCGGCACTGGCAACGGCTTTCGAGAGGCCGGCCGCGTCAATCTGATCAGCCTTGCATGTGCTGACAATGATCTCTGCGGCACTGCGGGGAATCACATCCTCGGTCGCTAAGACACGTGCCAGTGCGGCCTCGACCTCCAGCATGCTTTGTATCGTGTTCCGATCGGAAAAAATACGCTGCATGCCTTCGCTGGTAAACAAGCCCGCTGTCAGTAATGAAGTAGTCATGATGTCCGGACTTGGGTCAGAGGTCGAAGAAGACGGTTTCATCGACCCCGCCACCAATCACAATAGTCCAGTGAAGCTGCGACGGATCATTGGTTTGCGGCGAAGCGATCAGGGTTGCCCGCCTTGCTTCCGGTATCGCTTGCAGAACAGGATCGGACGCATGATCGTCACCGGAAAAATACAGGCGGGTAACGAGTTGCCGTAACAACCCACGTGCAAAGATACTGACCAGAATATGAGGTGCCTGACGTAGACCCATCATCGCAGGCACTGCACCGGGCTTGATGGTGGTGAACACGAATTCGCCTTGCGCATCCGTGGGCTGACGGCCAAAACCTTTGAACCCTTCCTGCAGGGGCAAGTTTTGTGTGTCTGCCGGATGCGCGTACTTGCCATGCGCATTGGCCTGCCACAGTTCGATCATGCCATCGGGTATCGGCTGGCCGTCGGCATCCAGTAGTCGTCCATGAATCGTGATGCGTTCGCCCTCGATGGAAGGCGGCGCGAGATCACGGGTATTGAGCCAGTCAAGACCGATGTGCAGATAAGGACCGACCGTCTGCGACGGAGTGAGTGGATGACTCATCTCAGCCCTCCATGGGTGTTGCATGCCGTCCGCGCAGCACGATATCAAACTGCAAGCCAAGAGCGTACTGAGGCTCGGTTAGATCCAGTTTGAAATTCGCCACCATGCGCTGCCGCGCCTGTTCATCAGGGACACTCTGATAAATCGGATCAAAAGCGAGCAAAGGATCACCGGGGAAATACATTTGCGTCACCAACCGCGTCGCGAAAGCATGACCGAAAAGCGAAAAATGAATATGCGCCGGTCGCCAGGCATTCGGATGATTCCCCCACGGATAAGCGCCGGGACGAATGGTAAGAAAGCGATAGTTACCCTGTGCATCGGTCATGGTACGACCGTTGCCGGTGAAATTCGGATCGAGTGGCGCGTCATGCTGGTCGTTCTTGTGCTGATACCGACCTGCTGCATTGGCCTGCCAGATTTCGATCAGCGTATGCGGCACCGGACGACCGTCCTCATCCAGCACACGCCCGGCAACGATAATGCGCTCACCGATGGGCTCACCTGCATGCTGTCGGGTCAGATCAGCATCCTGTGCCTGCAACTGCTCATGACCAAATACGGGCCCGGTTATTTCGGACAAGGTTTGCGGGAGCAGTATCAGCGCTTGCGATGGCGAGCGTTTGACGGTGGACGCATAGGGTGGATGCAAATAATCAGGCTGCGCACCTGCCGGCGCCTTTCGATAGGGAAGCAAATCAGACATCAATCGTCCTTGAAAGGTTGTGTCTCATCAGGCAGCGCGCAAAGGTACACCACTGAGGATCGCCAATGCATCGAGGGTCAGTCCCTCGGCCATGTCGCGCACCAGCAGTTCCCCATCAACGATATCGATGACGGCCAGATCGGTATAGATGCGCGATACGCATGCGACACCCGTCAGCGGATAAGTACACTGATCGACAATTTTGCTCTGCCCTGTTTTAGTTTGATGCTCCATCATCACGAACACACGCTTGGCACCACTGGCCAGATCCATCGCGCCCCCCACTGCAGGTATCGCGCCAGGTGCGCCGGTATGCCAGTTCGCCAGGTCACCGTTGCGTGAAACCTGGAATGCGCCGAGCACGCAGATATCGAGGTGACCACCCCGCATGATGGCAAACGAATCAGCCTGATGAAAATAGGCGCCGCCGGTCAGCAGGGTGACGGGCTGCTTGCCTGCATTGATCAGGTCGCCGTCTTCGGTGCCGGGTGCCGGCGCCGGGCCCATACCCAGTATGCCGTTCTCACTGTGGAGGAAAATATCTTTCGAGGGTTCGAGATGATTCGCCACCAACGTCGGCAAGCCAATCCCGAGATTCACATAGCAGCCCTCGGGAATATCTCGGGCCACGCGCTGGGCGATTTCATCGCGGGTAAATCGTTTCATCGTGCATCTCCTGCGACATGAACGACACGCTGGACAAAAATACCCGGCGTGACAATCACCTCAGGATCGAGCTCACCCAGCGGCACCACCTCGTTCACCTGCGCGATCGTGCATTTGGCCGCCATGGCCATCACCGGACCAAAATTGCGCGCTGCCTTGCGGTACACCAGGTTTCCCCAGCGATCGGCTTTCCATGCGCTGATCAGCGCGACATCGGCGTGAATCGGCGACTCAAGGACATAGTGACGCCCGTTGATGAGGCGGGTCTCCTTGCCTTCGGCGAGCTGGGTACCGTAACCGGTGGGGGTAAAAAATCCACCGATGCCAGCGCCGGCCGCACGAATACGTTCAGCGAGATTACCCTGAGGCGTCAATTCCAGTTCGATCTGACCACTTCGGTAAAGCCCGTCAAACACCTGTGAATCAGTCTGTCGCGGGTATGAGCAGATCACCTTGCGAACGCGCCCGGCAGCCAACAGGGCCGCCAGACCGGTCTCGCCATTGCCTGCGTTGTTGTTGACGATAGTGAGGTCACTCGCGCCCTGCGCGATGAGGGCGTCAATCAGCGCGCTGGGCATGCCTGCATTACCAAACCCGCCAATCATCACAGTCGCGCCATCGGGAATGCCGGCCACCGCCTCGGCGATGTCCGGAAAAATTTTGTCAATCAAACGATAGTCTCCCGGCGCGCAATTTCGCACACCCTGTCAGCTTGTCTGCACGAAATGCGGTGCAGACAAAAGTTTGTTTCCTGAATAAGCATCGCAGTGTATCCCCAGCATTTCCTCACTGCAAGATCATGAGCATTTCTCCGAACGAGGATGAACTCGTCACGAATTGGGCTTTCGGTCGGTGAGCTGTTCCTATTTCGCAACAGAATCCGCGGGTCGTCCCTCTCAATGAATTGATCCTCAGCGCACGAAAGCAACGATTATCAAAAGAACATGAAGTTCCGTTACGGTAATCCCCCACCGTGTCCTGTATTTGACTCCACCGCCGGTGTTAAGCCCCGTCAGTTCGACCGACTCCATTCATGAGCGCCCCACCATGCAGACTTTCATTCACGCCAAAACCGACTCCATCGATTCCCATCAGCTACCCGAGCCAGAAACTGAAAAAATTCCCGTGGCAGCCGCCACTCGACCTTTGACAATTGCCGAAGAAATCGATGCGCTGACCGATCCGAGTTTCATGACATCACTTGCCCGCGGGCTGGCCGTCGTGAAAGCTTTCAGTGAGCAGCGTCGCGCTATGACGATCGCCCAGCTCAGTCACAAGACCGGGATACCGCGCGCCGCAGTTCGCCGCTGCCTGTACACCCTCAAACAGCTGGGCTATGCCGATTCAGAAGCCAATAATTTTTATCTGAAGCCCAAAATTCTGTCGCTCGGCTATTCCTATCTGTCGTCAACGCCGCTGACGATCTCGGCGCAGCCCGCGCTCAATAAAATCAGCCATCAGCTCAATGAATCCTGCTCGCTGGGTGTGCTGGAAGAAGTCGATGTGCTTTATCTTTCCCGCTCACAGAGTTCACGTGTGATGTCGGTTGCGCTTAATGCAGGCAGCCGCGTGCCTGCTTACTGCACATCATTGGGCCGGGTACTGCTAGCCGCGCTTTCGGAGGATGATCTCTGTGATTATTTTTCAAAAGCCCGGCTGATCGCCCATACCGATCGCACGGTCACGACAGAGAGCGAGCTGCGAGACATCCTGACCGAAGTACGGCAGAAGGGTTATGCGATCGTCGAAGAAGAATTGGAAATCGGTCTGCAAACGATTGCCGTGCCGGTGCGTGGCGCCGCAGGCACGATTGTCGCCGCTGTCAAGGTGGGGGCTCAGACCAACCGTACAACGCGCGAACAGATCGAACAGATTTTTCTGCCGGCCTTGCTGAATACTGCCAGCGAGCTGTCCGTGCTGTTGCCGTAACTTTCAACATGCTTCAGGCCGGACGGGCGCGGGTGCGAAATGCCGCTGGCGACAGGCCCGTCTGACGCTTGAAGAAACGGGTGAAATACGCAGGGTCTGAAAAACCCAGTGCCTCTGCAATATCCTTGACCGGCATCGAGGTGTAAATCAGATGCCTTCTCGCCTCCAGACCCAGCCGCGCATGAATTAGCGCCAGCGCAGAATGATTCGTCAGCTGCCGGCAAAGCGCATTCAGGTGCGCGACGCTGATACCCAGCTTGTCCGCATAGTAATCCAGCGGCGGCTGGTGACTGAAGGCCACGTCAATCAGTTGTGAAAACCTCGCCAGATGCTCGCGCCCTCGCGCCCGAGGCATCTCCTCCTGCGCGGGCAACAGTCTCGATAGCCACACCAGCAGTGATACCAGTTGGGCTTCGATCAGTAGACCGCGGTGGGGATCGCGACTCGCATAGGCCTGGTGTACCGAATGAAACGCCAACTCGATCTGCCTGCGCTCATCGCTTTGCGAAAGCATGCACACGGCCGGAGCCCTCATTGCATGCAGCGCAGTACCGAGACCGGTTTGCAGACGTTCGAAAAACACATAAGACAGCGTAATGACCTCACCGTCAGCCCCCGGAGAAAACCGGAATCCGTGCACGCCATGTTGCGGTACCAGCAGGACCTGACCGGCTGACAGCGTATCCCGACGATCATCCAAGACGACGCTGGCCTGACCCCGGGCCAGCCAGAGCATCTGGAACAGTCCATGATGCCGGTGCGGCTGAATCTCCCAATTGTGCAAGCGGCTGCGCGAGGCGATGGATTCGCAATGAACCAGATCCGGAGCGATTTCCGTGCCCTGCTCCCCATACAAATGGTAGACAGGCACGGTCCGTTGCAGGCTCTTTTGAACAGTCATTCGATGGTAAACATCCGCCAGAAATCCTCGAAATGTACAAGTATTCCATGGGAAAGTCTATTCCATTGGCTGGGCACTGAGCCCATGATCACTACCTGAAAACAAAGCAACCATCGCGCTAC
>CAZXDB010000107.1:0-2212 GCA_964639465.1 uncultured Bifidobacterium sp.
CGCCGTGCAGCGCAATCGTCAAGCCCCGTGCCAGGCCTCGCGTCAGGCCTGGCGTCAGCGTGTGTGCGAGTGCCGCACCCAGTGCATCGGTGTGCGTTTCATCCGGCAATTCGGTTGTCCAGCGCTGCATCTCTTAAAATGAATCCTCTTTCAGGTGTGTATTCATGAATCCCGATCAGTCACTGAGTCTTGCGCAGGATATTCGCCAGTGGGGCATAGAGCTCGGCTTCGCAGATTTGCGCATTGCCGACGCTCGCCTTGATGGTGCGAACGAACAGTTGCAGCAGTGGCTGAATGCGGGCTTTCACGGTGAGATGGATTATATGGCAGCGCATGGCAGCTTGCGCGCACGTCCTGCAGAACTGGTACCGGGGACGGTACGAGTGATCAGCGCGCGCATGAATTATTTGCCGCAGCAGACCGAAGCGGAATGGCGGACGCATGAACATCGTCGCCTGTCTGATCCTGACGCAGCTGTGGTGTCGGTGTATGCGCGTGGTCGGGATTATCACAAGGTCTTGCGATCAAGACTGCAGCAGCTGGCCGATAAAATAACGACCCGTGTCGGTCCGTTTGGTTACCGGGTGTTTACCGACTCCGCGCCCGTGATGGAAGTGGAAATTGCTCAACGCGCCGGCATGGGTTGGCGCGGCAAGCACACGCTGCTGCTCAATCGCGACGCGGGCTCGATGTTTTTTCTGGGAGAGATCTTTACCGACTTGCCCTTGCCGGTGGATGCGCCCATCAGCGATCATTGCGGCGAATGTCGCGCCTGCATTGATGTCTGTCCAACGCAGGCGATCGTGGCGCCTTACCAGTTGGATGCGCGGCGTTGCATCTCTTATCTGACCATTGAACTCAAGGGCAGTATGCCGGTCGAGTTTCGCCCTTTAATAGGCAATCGCATCCTTGGCTGCGATGACTGCCAGCTGGCCTGTCCGTGGAATAAATTCGCGCAGCGCAGCAGTTTGCCGGATTTCGATGAACGTCATGGTCTGGGCAGCGCCTCGCTGATTGAGTTATTTGCCTGGAGCGAGGACGAGTTCAGTCAGCGTATGGAGGGCAGCGCGATCCGCCGCATTGGTCATGAGCGCTGGCTGCGCAATATTGCGGTGGCCTTGGGTAATGCCTTGCGAGGCCGTGTCGATAACGCGCAGATCGTCGAGGCGCTGCACGCGCGTGCCATGCATCCGTCAGCGATGGTGCGTGAACATGTGCAGTGGGCGCTGTCGCAGCAGAACGCTGCACTGATCGTCAGTGCGCCAGCAACAGCCAGACCGGCAGCGTGACAATTGACAGCAGCGTGCCGGCCGAAATCAGGAACGCCACCAGCGGCGCATTGCCGCCCATGCGGGCCGCCAGCACATACGCACTCGATGCCGTGGGCAGCGCACAGAACATGACGGCAATTTGCAGTTGCAGCGGTGGCAGGGCGAACCAGCGGCCGAGTATCAGCGCAATCGCGGGCAGCACCAGCAATTTCACTGCGATGAAATAGGCGCTGATGCCACGCGCCTGTGACAAGGCATTCAGTTTCAGGCCAGCGCCCACCATGATCAGACCCAGCGCGATCGACGCGCTGCCCATGCGCGAGAGCGTTGTGGCGATCACTTCCGGCAGACTGCCGCCAGCGAGATTGAACAGCGTGCCGCTGGCGGTGGAGAGCAGCAGCGGGTTTTTCGCGATTTCCGGTAGCAGTGAGCGCTGGTTCCCATGGGCCAGTGCATGCACGGCGGCGGTATTGCAGAGCGGGACGGCAAAGCCAATGATCAGCGCCATCAGCGATGTGCCGGCTTCGCCGCCGAGACGAAAGGCAATGGCGAGTGCGATATAGGAATTGAAGCGGAAAGCGGTTTGTACGCCGGATTCGAAAATCATCGCGCCGGCGCGAAACAGCGGTTTGGCCAGCCAGCCCAACGCGATACCGCACGTAACCGCGATTAGCGCGACCTGCAGCAGCTTGCCGGTGGTCTGAAAATCCAGCGGCGTACGGGCTGTTGAGACGAACAGCAGTGCCGGGAACAGGATGAAATAGACCAGCTTTTCCAGTCCCGTCCAGAAGGCATCACCCCAGTCGGTAGTGCGGATCAGGAGGTAGCCGATCAGGATCAGCGTGAAGTCGGGTACCAGTAGAGTGAGAATATTCATTATTTTTATCGCATCCGGACCCGGATCTTACGATATTCGCGGGTAGTCATTTTGGATTCACGCC
>CAZXDB010000107.1:2312-5595 GCA_964639465.1 uncultured Bifidobacterium sp.
CGCCAGATTCGCGGGTTGTCATACGCGCCCTGAGCAGACACAATACGCGCCAAGACGATAATAAGAGCCCTTGTCCTGATAACGAAACGGGTTCTGAGAACCTACCCCTTGCCGGAGACCCGATGAAAGCCCGCTTCCTGTTTGCCGTGCTAGCCCTGACCTGCATTTTTAGTCACTCAGCGCTGGCCAATTCACCGATCGTCATCAAATTCAGCCATGTGGTCGCCAAGGACACGCCCAAAGGGAAAGCTGCCGAAAAATTCAAGGCCTTGGCAGAGGCAGCCACCAAAGGCCGGGTGAAAATCGAGCTCTATCCGAATAGCACCCTCTACAAGGATAAGGAAGAACTCGAAGCCCTGCAGCTGGGCGCGGTGCAAATGCTCGCGCCCTCGCTGGCCAAGTTCGGCCCGCTGGGTGTGAAAGAATTCGAGCTGTTTGATTTGCCCTTCATCTTTAACGACAAGCAGGCGCTGTACCGGGTTACGCAGGGTCCGATCGGGCAAGAGATGCTTAAAAAGCTGGAGAGCAAAGGTATTCGCGGTCTGGCGTATTGGGATAATGGTTTCAAGATGATGAGTTCGAACCGGGTCATGCGCGTACCGACCGATCTCAAAGGTCTCAAGCTGCGGATTCAATCTTCCAAGGTGCTGGACGAACAGATGCGCGCGCTCGGTGCGAATCCGCAGGTGATGGCTTTTTCTGAGGTTTATCAGGCCATGCAGACAGGGGTGGTCGATGGTAGTGAAAACCCGCCATCGAATATCTTCACGCAAAAAATGCACGAAGTGCAAAAACATCTGACGGCAACCAATCATGGTTACATCGGTTATGCGGTCATCGTGAATAAAAAATTCTGGGACAAGCTGCCGCCGGAGGTGCGTACGCAACTTGAAGGCGCGATGAAAGAGGCGACCGATTACGCAAACCAAATCGCGCAGCAGGAAAATGATCAGGCACTGGACAGTATTCGCAAGTCCGGCAAGACCGTAATTTATGTACCGACCGAGGCTGAGCGCGCCGAATGGCGCAAGGCTCTAGTCCCGGTGCACAAAACCATGGAAGACCGTATCGGCAAAGCGCTGATTGCGGCGGTTAATAAAGCGACGGCAGCAAAGTAAGCTGCTTCGATAAAGCAAAGACGCTGGATCCCGGCCTGCGCCGGGATGACGGTGGTTATTAAGGCTGCTGTAAAAATTCCTGCCGTCAATCGGCAAAGCGCTGATTGCGGCGGTTAATAAAGCGACGGCAGCAAAGTAAGCTGCTTCGATAAAGCAAAGACGCTGGATCCCGGCCTGCGCTGGGATGACGGTGATTATTAAGGCTGCTGTAAAAATTCCCGCCGTCATCCCGGCGAAGGCCGGGATCCAGCGACTTTCGTTGTGTGTACGATAAGTTGAATAATGAAATATAAAAACTATTCAAAACGCCATTTCAACCGCCGATGAAGCGCCTCTAATGAAAATCCTCGATCACCTGGAAGAGTGGCTGATCGCGACCCTGATGGGCGCGGCGACGCTGATTATTTTTGTCGCCGTACTGCACCGCTACGCGTCCGGTCTGGCGATTCCCGGTGTACAGGACTGGCTGCTACGTCTCAACACCAGCTGGGCGCAGGAGCTGACCATTTATCTGTTTGTCTGGATGGCGAAGTTCGGCGCAGCCTATGGCGTTCGCACCGGCATTCATGTGGGTGTCGATGTATTGATCAATCGTCTGAATGAACGTCATCGTCGTCAGTTCATTTTGTTCGGTCTGCTGGCCGGTGCTGCTTTCACCGGCGTGATTGCGGCGCTTGGTGCCGACTTTGTGTATGAACTCTCGGATACTTCGAGTACCTCAGAAGTTCTGGAGATCCCGATCTGGATCGTCTATCTGGCCATCCCTCTCGGATCCTCCCTGATGTGTTTTCGTTTCTTGCAGGTCGCATGGCGCTTTGCACGCGGTGGTGAATTGCCGGTTCATGATCATTCCCATGTCGAAGGTCTGACCGAAGATACAGCGGAGGGCCGACAGTGAACGCGCTCTTCATCTTCGTGCTCCTGATTGTGCTGATGCTGACCGGTATGCCGGTGTCGATTGCGCTGGGTCTGACGGTGCTGAGCTTTCTGTTTACCCTGACCGATGTGCCTGTGCAAGCAGTGGCGCTCAAACTTTTCACTGGCATTGAAAAGTTCGAAATCATGGCGATACCGTTCTTTATCCTGGCCGGCAATTTCCTCACGCATGGCGGTGTGGCGCGACGCATGATCGATTTTGCGACATCGATGGTGGGCCACTGGCACGGTGGTCTGGCCTTGTCCGGGGTGCTGGCGTGCGCCTTGTTTGCCGCGGTGTCCGGTTCGTCACCTGCGACGGTGGTCGCGATTGGCTCAATACTCCTGCCGGCCATGCTACGTCAGGGTTATCCGAAATCTTTTGGTGCAGGCGTGGTCACCACCTCCGGTGCGCTCGGCATTCTGGTGCCGCCCTCGATTGTGATGGTGATGTATTCGGTCTCAACCAACACCTCAGTCGGCAAGCTGTTCATGGCCGGCGTGATACCGGGCCTGATGCTCGCGCTGTTGTTGGGTCTGACCACCTGGGTTTTGGCCCGCAAGCGGAATTATCCCCGTCTGCCGCGGGCAAGCTTCGCTGAGCGCTGGCGCGCCTTCCGACGCAGCGTCTGGGGCTTGTTGTTGATCGTGGTGGTGATTGGCGGTATTTATAGCGGTATGTTTACGCCGACCGAAGCCGCAGCGGTATCGGCGGTCTATGCCTTCGTGATTGCGGTATTCGTTTACCGCGATATGAGCATTCGGCAGGTACCCAAGGTACTGCTGGATTCTGCTGCGATGTCGGCGATGCTGCTCTACATCATTACCAATGCTGTGTTGTTTTCCTTCCTGATGACCAGCGAGGGCATACCCCAGGCAATGGCGGGCGGGATCCTGGACATGGGCCTGGGGGTCATTGGTTTTCTGCTGATGGTGAACCTGTTGTTGCTGTTGGCAGGCAATGTGATGGAGCCCGCATCGATTGTTCTGATTCTGGCGCCTATACTGTTCCCCATCGCAATGGCGCTGGGTATTGATCCGGTCCATTTCGGCATCATCATGGTGGTCAACATGGAAATCGGGATGTGTACGCCACCGGTCGGACTCAACTTGTATGTGGCCTCGGGTATCGCCAAGATGGGTATCACTGAACTCACTATTTCTGTGCTGCCCTGGCTGATGACGATGATCGGTTTTCTGCTGCTGGTGACTTATGTTCCGGAGATTTCGCTGTGGTTGCCGCGGCTGCT
>CAZXDB010000108.1:0-5480 GCA_964639465.1 uncultured Bifidobacterium sp.
TGCCGAAGGAAATATCGATCCTGCGGGTGTCGAGAATCGGATAGCGGGACAGAATCACATTGCCGAAATGACGGCCGCTGACGTCGAAAGTGGGACCCGCCACGCCCACCAGCCCAAGCGCACGCTCCAGCACGTGCAAGATATTGGGCCAGTCATGGCCGCCCAGCGGCACCTCTTGCAGCGCAATGATGTCAGCGTTCATTTCTCTGATCACCTCGGCGATACGGGGCGGATCAAATTGTCCGTCCCGGCCAACGGCGCCGTGGATATTCCAGGTGCCCACCGTCACCGGCCATGGTGACGACGTCGTGCGCTGAATCATCGGTGATTTCGCTGACGTCGGATCATATTGCCGGTAGCGATCGCCAGACCCACCAGCAGCAGCACAATGATCAGCAAAATACCCAGCGTCTGTGCACTCGGCTGGCGTATCGCCATGACCAGATGATCGGCGAACGTTGTTGTCAGTAATATCCCGGGCAGCATGCCGATGGCCGTGCCGATCAGGTAGTCGTTCCAGCGGATATGTGAGGCGCCTGCCACCATATTGACGACACTATAGGGAGCTAGTGGCAATGTACGTACGATGATCATCGCAATTAGGCCGCGCCGGGCAATGCGCACGGACAGGCGACTGATCCGCTTACCCATCAGTCGCCGTACGGCATCGCGCCCCAGCAGCATCCCGACGATGTAACCCGCAGCAGCAGACAGCAGTGCGCCTGCCATCGCATACCAAGCGCCAGGAAACGTGCCAAAAACAATGCCGGTGGCCGCGATCAGCAAGGTGACCGGCACCATCAACAGACCGCCAATGACGAAGGCGAGCATGATCCACAGCGGTGTCAGTGGTACCTCTCGCAACTCGTTGGCCAGTAACACCATGGAATGCAGGTTCAGATAGTCACTCAAAGGTGTGTGGCGCCAGGCCAGCGTGAGCGCGATCAGGGTGAAGGTCAGCATCACCAGACCGGCAAGCCGTCGCGGCAAAGGTTCACGGCTATCGCTTGGCAATAAGCGCGCAAGCAGCATATCGGGGTCAATGGATTCCTCGGGATCAAACAGCGACTGCTCCGGAATCAGTGCATCCATTTCGGGTGGCGCCAGCGGATCCGCGACGACCAGACGTCTGGAACGATGACTGAGCCGCTGCACAGCGGCCAAGAGGTTGTCATCACAAACTGCCCGCATAACGACGTCAGGCTGGGTGTCCAGATGCTCGGCCAGCAGTCTCGCACGCAGACGCGCAATGCCCGTCGCGATGCGTGCCCAGTCGCTGCCGACCGCTTCGATACAAAGATTGCATTCGGTGTCACAGGCCATCGATCGGTTAGACAGATTGGCTGAACCAATGCAGAGCAAACGATCATCTACCGAAAAAACCTTGCTGTGAACATTCAAGACGCCCTCATCAAGGGTATCCAGCAGAGGCGACATCATCTGGTAGCGACCATAAATGTCCGCACGACGCAGGCGAGCATGCAGGCGAGCTCGTAGCACACCCATGGTTGCCTCTTCCAGCCAGCCACTCTGTTTTTTGGGTGAAATGATCAGCACCTCCGGACCTTCTGGCTCACTCAGACGCCGGGCCAGCGCACCCGCCAGCAAGCCGGCGGTGAAATATTGATTTTCAAAAAAAAGATGGCTGCGCGCTGAGTCAATTGCATCAAGATAAAGCTGCCGGATCTCGTTGACACCCGGACGTCCCTGGTATGCAGGGAGCGTGCGCGAGATGCCTACATGAATGTCGGTCAGATCCACCGCTAGACATTCAGGCCACGCATCCATGACGGTTGGAACAACATCACTGATCTGCGAGCCGGTCCGCTGATACCAGCGCTCGCGACACAAGATACCCAGCGCCTTTGCAGCATCACCTTCGACGGCTGCCTGAACGTCATGGAAAGGCGGATAAGGCTTGCCATCGGCATCCCGCCTCAACACCTCCGTCGGGCGATGCACCGAAGTATCCCAACGGGCGCTGGTCAGATCGAGTCCGCCAACAAAGGCAAGTGCGTCATCGATGACGACAATTTTCTGATGATGGCTGGCGCCGACCGGGTGCAGGCCGTCCATCAGAAAGTGCAGCCGATGATGGGTACGCCAGCCCAGGCGATAAGCCGGTAGCCATTCGCGCTCCATTGCATAGAGCATCATGAAGTCCCAATTCAGCACGTAAACGTGCAGTTCGCTGCGCTCGGAAACAACCGCGTGCAGAAAATCGCCCAGTGACTCAGGATAGCCATCGTCTGCACCTCCCGGCACCAGTTGCATACGGCTATCGATATCCCAGGACAGGATGAAAACTCGGTAGCGGGCGCGCCGAATTGCTTCGCGCACGGCGCCGAAATAGCTTTGCGCATCGACCAGCATGGCAAATCGCTTCGCGTGGGCGATACGCCAGCAATTGTGGTTGGCTTTGAGGATGGGAGATGAATTGGACGGAGTCATCATGGCAAAAGCTACCTGAGCACAGGCAGCATTGCACAACCCGACTAGCTTAATGAACGAAATGATGACCGGATTTGCGGTTTTGCAGTAGCTGCTCTAATTTTTCCGGCCTGATGGCTTCACTGAAAATAAATCCCTGAACTGCCTGGCAAGAGGTTGTTCTTAAAAAACCCAGTTGTTCGAAATTCTCGACACCTTCTGCAACCACTCGGATGTGCAAATCACTGGCCAAACGAGCAATAGCCGACACGATAGCGGCATCCTCATGATCGCGTGGCAAATTGCGTATCAATGCCGGATCCAGCTTGAGTGCATCGACCGGAAATTGCTTGAGAAAAGACAGGCTGGACATGCCCGCACCGAAATCATCAATGCTGATAGAGACACCCAGCGATTCAAGCTGATCAACCACCCGGCTCTCGGACTGAATGGCACTCACCAGCGAAGCTTCGGTGATTTCGATCTCCAGTGCCGTCGGTGGTAACGCATAACGTTCCAGCGTTTTTTTGAGATCAGGAACAAAGTTATCTGCCAGCAGCTGCGCTGGTGCGATATTGATCGCCATGCTAAGTGTGGATAACTCGGCGAACCCGGATGAACCTGACGACACCATCGAACGCCAGTACGCCATCTGACTACAGGCGGTATCAATGACCCACCAACCCAAAGAGATGATCAGACCCATTTCCTCTGCCAGCGTAATCATTTGCCTTGGCGAGAGCGTCATCAACTGTGGATTGCGACTGCGAAGCAAGGCCTCAATCCCTGTAATTTGCAGTGTATGCAAGTCGATTTGCGGTTGATAGACCAGTTCAAAGTCACCCTGTGCGACCGCAATTCTGAGTTGCTCTTCCTGTTGCTGGCGCAGCTGAACTTCGGTCAGCATACCCGGTGCAAATACTCGATAACGACCCCGACCGGTTGCCTTGGCGCGATACATCGCAAGGTCAGCCTTCTGTAGCAATTCACCAGAATCGCCGCCATCCTGCGGGTAAAAAGCAATACCGACGCTGGCCCCGCTGTTGACAGCGTAATTCTCGATCGAAAAAGGTTTGGCTAGTTCCCGGATGATGTTTTCTGCAATCAGCTCCGCTGACGACAGGGATTTGAGGCGGGTCAGTATCAACACGAATTCATCGCCGCCCAACCGGGCCACGGTGTCGGTCTCGCGCACGCATTGACTCAGCCGCTGCGACACCAGCCTGAGCAACTGATCCCCGGCATGATGTCCCAGGGTGTCATTGATGGTTTTGAACCGGTCCAGATCCAGTAGCAAGACAGCGACGCGTGTGTGATCACGGTCGGCATTGATCAGTGCTTCATGCAGCCGTTCCAGAAAGCGAGCTCGGTTAGGCAGACCGGTGAGCAAATCATGATTCGCGAGGAAAAAAGTATTTTGTTCTGCCAGTCGCCGCTCGGTATTGTCGCGCAGGATGGCCACGAATCCCTTAAGTTTGCCATCGTTGTCGTGCAGCGCGCCGGTAACGCCCGTGCACCAGAAATGCTGACCATCTTTGCGCACCCGCCAGCTGTCTTCCTCGGCCCGCCCCTCCAGAATAGCCTGCCGGAGCTTGCGAGCGGGCTCATCACGCGTGCAATCTTCCGCCGTAAAAAATATCGAGATGTGCTGACCGATGATCTCCGACGTTTGGTAACCCAGGATTCTTTCGGCACCAGGATTCCAGCTGACGATCATGCCGGCATGATCCAGCATGAAGATGGCGTAGTCCGTCGTGCCTTCGACCAGTAACCGGAAATGTTCTTCCGTACGCTGTAATTCATGAAGAGCCCGATGGGCCTCAGTAATATCGCGAAACACATCCACGGCGCCAATGATCTTTCCACCGTCATCCAGCAGAGGTACTGATGCGTGGTTCAGTGTCAGTGCCAGTTCACGTTTGCGATCGTACAAAGATAATTTCTGATCTGCGACCTTTTCGCCAGACAGCGCTCTGACCAGTGGATGCTGATGCCATAAATGCGTTTCTGACGCTGTATCCTGATCAATCGTATGTGCCGCACGAATCTGGGACATCGAAGTCAGGGGGGCGTCGAGTCTGAGCATCTGCTCGGCAGAGCGATTTACCAGTATCAGTTCGCCTCCGGCATCGCAGACGATCACGCCCTCCGACATGCTGTTGAGTATCAACTCAAGAATCCGCGTTTTCAACTGCAGTGATTCTCTGGCTTCCATGTCATCGCTAATATCGATCGCCGTACCGACCAGTCGCGTGACCTGTTCATCCTCATCACGCTCGTAAACAGACAGGTTTACCTTCAACCATCGCCACCGGCCATCCTGATGGCGGCATCGGCAAATATGGTCGTGAATCAGATCGGAATCGGCACAGAAAACTTTCTCGAGGCATGCCAGAAATGACGGATGATCATCGTTGTGAATCAGGCCATCGGGCGCGTCTAGACGAAAGCCTTGCACCTGAGGGATCGGGTAACCCAGAATGTCAATCAAGCGGTGATTGCCGTAGGCGATGCAGCCAGTTTGGCGGTCGTAGATAAAGACAGCGTCTGGATTGTTTTCGACTATTTTTTCGAAATTAAGCGCAGCAAATGTTCCGTTAAATTCACCATCTTCAACTTTTGGGACGGCGTCTTCCAGGCTGTTTTTTTTCAAGGCAATTTTTTACCAAGTGTTAGGGACCGGGTATCAGCAAAAAGATGTCCGATTACTTTTTGACGTTTTTTCTTACGATTATGAAGATTATAGGAAGATAAAAAAAATCCCTATCGATTTGGCCGGAATGATGCCCCTGTTTGGTTGATAAAAATCAATTTTATGACTTTCGGTGTCATGAAAAATTTCTGTCCTGAAACTTGACATTAAAATTCCGTCTCGTTAGGTCAGAAACAATCAATCGCTGTAAAGCCAGCCACAAGCTAAGATAGGCCTTGCCCCGCCGATGATAAAAACATGTCCATGCAATATCCCGTGATTGACAGCCTGGTCTCTCCGCAAGGCCGGCTGGATATCCTGTCTCGTAAGGAAATCGCCAGTCTGCTTGACCATAGCC
>CAZXDB010000109.1:0-5358 GCA_964639465.1 uncultured Bifidobacterium sp.
TTCTGCGTGACGCGCATTGCTTCGAGAATTTGTCGCAAATGATTCGCGCCGAGCGTCCGGTGTTCTCGTATCGCCTGTCCATCGTGCACTTCTGGGCGCTGATCTTCACCTACATGTGGGCCGGCCCGCACCATCTGCATTACACCGCGCTGCCTGACTGGACGCAGTCCATCGGCATGGTCTTCTCGCTGATTCTGCTGGCGCCCAGTTGGGGCGGCATGATCAACGGCATCATGACGCTCTCGGGTGCATGGCACAAACTCCGTAACGATCCCATTCTGAAGTTTCTGGTGGTCTCGCTGTCCTTCTATGGCATGTCGACCTTCGAAGGTCCGATGATGTCGATCAAGACTGTCAATGCACTCTCGCATTACACCGACTGGACTGTCGGTCATGTGCACTCGGGCGCGCTGGGCTGGGTCGGATTTATCTCGATGGGCTCGATCTACTATTTGCTGCCGCGCTTGTTCGGCAAAAAAGAAATGTGGAGCGTGCGCCTGATTGAGTGGCATTTCTGGATTGCGACCATTGGCATTGTCTTGTACATCGCCTCGATGTGGATCGCCGGCGTGATGCAGGGTCTGATGTGGCGCGCAGTGAATGACGACGGTACGCTGACCTACAGCTTTGTCGAGAGCGTGAAAGCCACCTTCCCGTACTACGTCATTCGGATGGCGGGCGGTCTGCTGTATCTGTCCGGGATGCTGATGATGGCCTACAACACCTTTAAGACGGTGTCTGGCGGACAGCCTGCGGATGCACGCATCCCGGCGATCACCGGTGCTCACGCCTAGGACCTGGAGAATCTGATGAAATTTACTCATGACCAAATTGAACGTAAACCGCTACTGCTGATTTTTCTGGTGATTCTGGTGGTCAGCATCGGTGGACTGGTCGAGATCGTTCCGCTGTTTTTTCAAAAGTCTACGACCGAGCCGGTCGCGGGGCTGACCCCCTACAGTCCGCTCCGGCTTGCAGGTCGTGACATCTATGTACGTGAAGGCTGCTACAACTGCCATTCGCAAATGATTCGTCCTTTCCGCGCCGAGACTGAACGTTACGGACATTACTCAGTGGCCGGCGAATTTGTCTACGACCGGCCCTTCCAGTGGGGCTCCAAGCGTACCGGTCCGGATCTGGCGCGTGTTGGCGGTCGCTACAGCGACGAATGGCATCGCGCCCACCTGAACAATCCGCGCGATCTGGTGCCGGAGTCGAATATGCCGGCCTATCCGTGGCTCGCAAAAACGAATCTGGATCCCGAGAACATCGTGTTGCATCTGAAAGCACTCAAGCGCCTCGGTGATCCGTATTCCGATGAGCAGATTGCCAATGCGCCCAAAGAACTGGCAGGCAAGACCGAGCTTGATGCGCTGGTAGCCTATCTTCAGGGTATGGGCGTACAGATCAAGTCGCGGAGGTAATCATGTCAACGACAGAACTGCTGTCAGATGCGCGCAGCATCGTCACGCTGATCAGCCTGCTGACTTTTATCGGTATTGTGGTCTGGGCATTTAGCGGACGAAGAAAATCCGATTTCGATGAGGCAGCGATGCTGCCTTTCGCCGATGAGGAACACATCAACAGCAAGGAGCAGGAGCGGCATCATGGCTGATTTTACGAGCGGGTTCTGGGGTATCTATATCGCCGTGCTGACGATACTCTCAGTGATTGGCTGCGCCTGGTTGTTGTGGTCTCAGGCGAGCTTCAAGGCGAAACTATCGAAAGACGGCAAGGTCGAAACGACAGGCCATACTTGGGATGAAGGTCTCGAAGAACTTAATAACCCCATGCCCCGCTGGTGGATGTGGCTGTTCTATATCACCATCGTCTTCGGTTTCATTTACCTGGCGCTCTATCCGGGTCTGGGCAGCTTTGCAGGCAAGCTGGGCTGGAGTTCGCGTGGCGAGTATCAGGAAGAACTCAAAGTCGCGGATGCCGAGTATGGTCCGCTCTTTGCGAAATTTCAAAATACGGACATGAAGCTCCTCGCAGCCGACCCACAGGCCAAAGCCATAGGCCAGCGACTCTTTCTGACCTACTGTGCACAGTGTCACGGATCGGATGCGCGTGGCAACAAAGCTTATCCCAACCTGACCGACACTGACTGGCTGTATGGTGGCGATCCCGAGACGATCAAGGCAACCTTGCTCAAAGGGCGTAATGGCATGATGCCGCCCATGGGTGCGGCTGTGGGAACGGATAAAGATATCGAAAATGTTGCGCACTATGTGCTTTCGCTGTCGGGCTCGACCTCAGATCCGATCAAGGCCTCATTTGGCAAAGAGAAATTCGGCGCCTGCGTGGCCTGTCATGGTGCCGAAGGAAAGGGTAATCCTGCTCTGGGCGCACCTAATCTCTCCGACAAGACCTGGTTGTATGGCGGCAGTGTGGCGACGATCATGGAAACTATACGGGGCGGTCGCAATAATGTGATGCCGGCTTTTGGTGATTTCCTGGGTGAGGCCAAAGTACATCTGCTGGCCTCTTATGTCTGGGGTCTGTCTAACAACTCGACGCTGGCCGCGGGAAAGTAATCGATGGAGAGCGCATCACCTGAAGTTGCTGTCGTCAAAATGTATGCCGCGCGGGAGGAGATTTATCCGCGCGAAGTGCAGGGGCGCTATGCCAGTCTGCGGTGGTTCTTTGTCTGGGCCACCCAGCTGCTGTTTTATGGTTTGCCCTGGTTGAGCTGGAACGGTCGTCAGGCTGTTCTCTTTGATCTCGGTGCACGAAAGTTTTACATCTTCGGCATTGTGCTCTGGCCGCAGGATTTCATTTATCTGGCAGCGCTGCTGATTATCAGTGCTTACTCGCTGTTTTTATTCACCGCGATTTTCGGTCGCGTCTGGTGCGGCTTTACCTGTCCGCAAACGGTGTACACCGAAATCTTCATGTGGATAGAGCGGAAAATCGAAGGTAGTCGCAGCGCGCGTATGCGCCTCGATCGTCAGCCTGCCTCGGTGGCCAAATTCTTGCGCAAATTGGCCAAACATCTGAGTTGGGGTGCGGTCGCCTTGTGGACGGGCTTTACGTTCGTGGGCTACTTCACGCCGATTCATGTGCTGGCCGCTTCGGTCATGTCATTGGGTCTGGGGCCTTGGGAATGGTTCTGGGTATTGTTCTACTCATTTGCGACCTACGGTAATGCGGGATGGATGCGCGAGCAGGTGTGCAAATACATGTGCCCGTATGCGCGTTTCCAGAGCGCGATGTTTGACAAAGACAGCCTGATTATTACCTATGATCAGGAGCGCGGCGAGCCACGTGGTGCACGCAGCAAGTCGGATCCGGATTCGACGAAAGCGCTGGGTGATTGCATCGATTGCTCGATGTGCGTGCAGGTCTGCCCGACCGGCATCGACATCCGCAAGGGCTTGCAGTACGAATGCATAGGCTGTGCTGCATGTGTCGATGCCTGTAACAGTGTGATGGACAAAATCGGCGCACCGCGAGGGCTCGTGCGTTACTGGACCGATCATGCGATGAAATTTCGCTGGTCAACCCAACAGATATTGCGCCACACCTTTCGTCCTCGCGTCGTCATTTACAGCGTCGTCTTGCTGGTGATCGTGTCTGTATTTTTCGGCACCTTGCTGACCCGAACGCCACTGAAAATGGATGTCATTCGTGACCGCGGCTCGATGGGGCGCGAAATCGAGGATGGCATGATCGAGAATGTCTACCGTCTGCAGATCATGAACACGGAAGAGGGAGCACATCGTTATCGCATCAGTGTGTCAGGCATTGAGGGCATTGCGGTGCAGGGTGTAACGGAGGTGTTTCTGGCATCTACGGAGTCGAGGGGTGTGCCCGTCAACATTCGTATCCCTGCCGGAGTCGGAGAAAAAGGCTCCAACAAGATCCAGATCACCCTGACCGATGTAGACAATCCGGACATTCAGGTCCGGGAAAAAGCGGTGTTTTTCGTGCCGCGCTGACAAGAAAAGATCATGCATACTTCGACCTTGATGAATTCACGTCCCGAACCCTGGTACCGTCACCGTTGGCCCTGGCTGTTGATGGCCGGGCCTTTTGTCGTGCTGATTGCCGGCGCGATGACGATGTGGATTTCATTTTCCGGCGCAGATGCGCTGGTCGTCGATGACTATTACAAGCAGGGCAAGGCCATTAATCAGGATCTGCGGCGCGACCAGCAAGCTGCTGACATGGGTTTATCCTTGTCGCTGCGTTTTGATGCTGCTTCGGGCACGCTGCTCGGGCAGGTTCGCGGTTTCAAGCAACGCTCTGCGCTGAGCTTGTCGCTGATCCACCCAACCATGCCGGAGAAAGATCTCAAGCTGGAAGCAGTCGTCGACGAACAAGGTAGATTTGTAATGGCTTTGCCCTTGCTGGATCGGGCACTGTGGAAAGTTCAGCTCGAGGATGTGACGCGTACCTGGCGCTTGCGTGGCAGCTGGGCATGGCCGCAACAAAAAGATATCGACATTCAGGCCGTGTCCGACACGGATCAGAATGCAAGAGGAGGGGGATAAATGCTCAAACTGGCAATGGCCGTATTATGGCCTTCGTTTATGGCGGCCATCCTGGCGGAAGGCTTTTTCTTTTCGATGTTTGATCCGGCCGACCTGATGATGGTGGGCGGACACATCGACATGCCGCCAATCGGCGCTTATACGATTGGCTTTTTCTTTTTCTGGAGCTTCGGTGCGCTGGCCAGCATGCTAAGCCTGTATCTGATTCGCTCTGATACACCTGCTCAGCCGCCGTTCTGATGGCATTTTTTTGTGACGCCAGCTTTGCAGATCAGTCACAGACCTCGGTGCCGGCGGCCAGTGCTCTCAGTCGCGTTGTGTCAACCAATTCGATTTCACGGTTAGCCACTCGGATGTAGCCTTGTTTCTTCAGTCGCGACAACAGACGGCTGATGCTTTCAATCGTCAGGCCGAGATAGTTGCCAATCTCCTCGCGCGACATCCGCAACTGAAAGCTCACTGCAGAGTAACCTCGCGCGGCATAGCGTGAAGACAGATTGACGAGAAATGCGGCGAAGCGCTGCTCAGCGCGCATATTTCCCAGCAAGAGCATTACGTTTTGTTCGCGCGTGATTTCCTGACTCATCATCCGGTGGAAGTGATGCAGCAGCGTGGGTATCGTGCCGAACAGCTCCTCGAGTCGCGCAAAGGGAATCTCGCAGACTTCACTGTCTTCCAGTGCCATCGCGTTGCAATGATGACGGTCTGTGCTGATCGCATCCATCCCAAGCAATTCGCCGGCCATTTGAAATCCGGTGATCTGCTGATCGCCGCTGGCGCTGATCTGATAGGTCTTGAAGTGCCCGAGCCGTATTGCGTACAAATTCGTGAACGGGTCATCCATCCGATACAGCAAGCTGTC
>CAZXDB010000110.1:0-5356 GCA_964639465.1 uncultured Bifidobacterium sp.
TGGCTTGCCCGACCTTTTCATTTTGCGCCGCTGAGTGCTTACCACTGGCTTGGCAGCTTTTTACTGGGGCTGTTACTACTACCGATGTTTCAGCTCATCAAACAAATACATGTCGGCTTTTCAACCCGATGAGTGACGTACTAAGTAGTTTCGTATTTCTCAGTATGGAAATCATCGGATACATAACGACTTACGCGCCCGATTCACAATCAAGCTTTATTACAAACTTAGACGACCGCCAGCTGCTTCATTTCATCAAAGGGAGGCATGATGGTTTTTTTCAGAAATACTTCGATGTCTCCTGGTGGCAAAGCCGGTGAAACGATATAGCCTTGTATTTCATCGCAGCCGATTTTCTGCAGCAGACTCAGCTGTGCGAGCGTTTCCACGCCCTCAGCCACCACCTGCATATTGAGGGCGACGGCCATGGATACCACGGCCCGGTAGACCATTTCTCCCTCGGAGCCCTCAAAGAGCTCACGAGTGAAGGCTTGATCTACCTTGAGTACGTCCACATCCAGCCGGTGCAATTGCGCCAATGAGGAATAACCGGCGCCAAAGTCATCGATCATCAAGCGAACGCCTTGCCTGCGTAGCGCATCGAGTTCGCTGGATACGACCTCACTACGATCCACGACGGCAGACTCCGTCACCTCGACTTCCAGCCAGTGCGAAGGAAGTCGGTAGCGTTTCACCATCTTGTCGAAAAAAGCGGCGGTGGTTCCCGACTGCAGCTGATACGGCGAAATATTGACCGAGACAGGCACCACCCGCAGGCCACAGTGACGCCATGCATTGAGCTGTGCCGCCACTTTTTCTATGACTATTTCACCGATGGGCACAATGAGACCGGCATCCTCGGCCACATCAATGAAGTCCATCGGTAAGACCAGACCTTGTTCCGGATGTTGCCAGCGCAACAAGGCTTCAAGACTGCATAGCCGACCGCTTTGTGTCGCGGCACGCGGTTGGTAGTGAATGACAAACTCATCGTTTTCTATCGCCTGCCGTAGCGCGCGCTCTTTGCTGAGTCTGAGCAGGATCGCATCGGATAGCCGAGAATGATAAAAATGATACCGGGCCTTGCCCTCTGCCTTGGCAGCGTACATCGCCACATCGGCATGCTTTATCAACGAATCTGCATCCTCGCCATCGTTAGGATAGATACTGATGCCTATCGATGCCGATACCCGATTACCTGCACCCGCGTTGAGGGTAAACGGTTTCGCAAGAATGCCGAGAATACTTTCCGCTACGCGCGCAATGTCTCTGTCGCTGTCAATATGTTCGAGCACCACCGTAAATTCATCGCCCCCCAGCCTGACAACATGGTCGCTAGCGCGCACAGCATGACAAATACGGTGAGCGGCCTGTATCAGTAATTCGTCACCCGCCTGATGGCCCAGCGTGTCATTGATTAGCTTAAAATTATCCAGATCAATGAAAAATAGCGCGAGCCGGCTGCCCGCCCGTTCCGTTCGTTGCATGGCCTCGGGCAGAAAATTACCGAGCCAGCGTCGATTAGGTAACAGCGTCAGTGCATCTTTGTTGGCCAGATCCGCCAGCATCTGCTCATGTGCTTTGAGTTCGGAAATATCTCGCAAGGTCAGCGCGACACCGGCACCGGAATGCACGGCGCGCCGATAAAGCCATTGCGCGTTCAGCCCGCCCTGAGACGGTACGCGCAACTCATCTTCATAAATCCCGTATTCGAGCGCGCGATGACAGAGATCGAGAAAATCTTCGCGCAGCTTATTACTCATGACCTGACTGGCTAGTTGACCCGTCAGACGAGCACAGGTTGAACCGAGCAGCACCGCAGCACGATCATTGCAATCTTCGATATGAAAGTCGACTATCTTGCCTCTGCCAGCAGCGACCGGGCGCAGCATGTAGAAGCCCTCATTGGCTGCATCTGTCGCCACCCGGTAAGTTGAGCGCACATTTTCTTCAGCTCGCCGTCTCGCAGCCAGTTTTTCGGAAAACCGCATACCGACACCCGCGAAGATCAGGAAAAAGATGCTCACCATCGTCGCCGTGAGTCGATAATCACGCGCCAGTATCTGGTAGCCTGCAAACGCATCTTCCTCTGTTAAACCGGCGAGTGTGACCAACGGATAGTCGGTTAATTGTCGCCAAGCGACATAACGT
Organism: uncultured Bifidobacterium sp.; assembly: GCA_964639465.1. Classification (GTDB taxonomy): domain Bacteria; phylum Pseudomonadota; class Gammaproteobacteria; order Burkholderiales; family Burkholderiaceae_D; genus Pernthalerella. The sequence continues at coordinate 2,152 of CAZXDB010000110.1, forward strand.
ACTTTGGCGTCCTGAAATTTTTCCGACGTTTCACGTCGCGTCCCCTGAGTGAGCGGAAAATCGGGTCGCTGAAGATAAAGCCTATGCGGATTCTGAGCTCCGGCGCCCAGCAGAGTTGCCAGTAACTCACCGCTCAGCAGCCGCACACTCACAAAATCATGATTGCCCTGCAGCGCCTCACCCTGAAAAGTCACCAAGAAATGAGCCCGGACTGAAATGACAGCGACACCACCAAAGGTACCGTCTGGAAGGTTCAGACGCCGTGAGAAGAAAACCAATTGATCATTGATGTTCGGATCCTGATTTTCCACGGTAATGAGAAGACTCTTACAGCAGTCCTTTTTATGCTTTTCGAAAAATCCATTCAGTGGAAAGGATTGTTGTCTATTGAATTCGCCAGATGCCTTGATCAGTCTGCCCTGCTTATCAAGGATATAAACGAAAAATTCATCCCGATTCGGAAATAACCCACGCTGACGATCGTGCTCCAGATCCAGCAAATCTGGCGCATCTTCCCATTTGGCCGTGATCCCCAGCAGAATCTGATTCATTTGCTCGGTAAGAAATTTCAGCTGTGTCCCATATGAAATAGCCAGCGAGGTCACCTGATGCATCGTATAAGAACGTACCCGCTCCTCCTCCTGGCGCAGCGACAATTCAGTCGTGGTCCACAATAAAACAAGTAGGATCATCAGACTGGCAATCCATGCAAACATTGTCATGGATTCATTTTTTATTTTTCTGAAAAATTGTCTGAATTGTTGCCCGCACCAAACCAACGCATTCCCCCGATGTCTGCAGTCTTTTGATCACCGCAGATTCGAATGTTTGACTTAGTAATGGTTCCCCAGACAAGTCGATCACTAGGGAATGCGGCAGGTCAATCGGCGAAACAAAGACGGACCGAAAAAATCAATCGGACAGCAAAGAGGCGACGCAAAATGGCAATAAGATAGTGCTGAAGAAACTACGTTTAGTTGAGAAAACGCTGAACAAATCCACAGGTTGCAGCCAACCCGCGCAGTGGTGCGACGCAGGGCACTCGAAAATCAGGGGCTAAGGGAGATTTTCGCGCTAAAAAATAGGAGGTTTTATTGATTCAGTATTTCCTCAGTCTCTGGAAAACAAATCACGTGGTCGATCTCCATACGAATGCCGATCAGCTCGCCGATAGCGTGATCATGATGACTTGAAACCAGAGAAATGACGTGCTCTCCGCTAGATAAGGTCAGCGTGTAGAGAAAATGTGCGCCGCGAAATGCCTTGCTGATCACCCGCGCTTTGAGGGGACTGAGATCGTCGTGCAGAATATCATCCGGCCGCACCAGCATCCTGATCCGGTCACCTGCGTTCATTGAAGCGCCGGATATCTCGCCAGGAAGAAACGTACCCAGTGCGTTGTGTAAACCACCCTGCGCATTCATGCGCCCCGAAATCATCACGCCTTCGCCGATGAATGCCGCAACAAAGGGATTGGCAGGCCGGTGATACAAATCCATCGCCGCGCCCCATTGCTGAAGACGGCCTTCGGCCAGCACCGCGATGCGATCAGCCACGGCAAAGGCTTCCTGCTGATCATGGGTCACGATGATGGCGGTGGTACCGGTCTCTTTCAGAAGATCGCGCACTTCAACCGCCAGCCTTTCACGCAAGGTGATATCCAGATTGGAAAAGGGCTCATCCATCAGCAGCAGTTCCGGCCCGGGCGCGAGTGCGCGAGCAAGGGCAACGCGCTGCTGCTGCCCGCCCGACAGTTCATGCGGCGAACGATGCGCAAGCGCGGCAAGGCCGACCAGTTCCAGCAACTCGGCGACCCGCTGCTTTCGCTCGGCCGCCGGCATGGCGTGCAAACCAAAACCAATATTGCCCGCCACATCCAGATGCGGGAACAGTGCGTAATCCTGAAATACCATACCGATCTTGCGGCGTTCGGGGGGTACATGTACGGCCTGGCTGCTCACCTCGCGCTGCATCAGAACGATGCGGCCCGACTGCACCGGCTGAAATCCGGCGATGGCACGCAACACGGTGGTCTTGCCGCAGCCAGACGGCCCGAGCAGGCAGGCGATGTCGCCCTTCTCGATCTGGAGTGACAGGTCTGCCAGCACCGTCTGCGAAGCGTCACGCGAGCGATACGACAGGGTCAGCGCCTCGAGTTCCAGCGCCCGGACTTGCACGTCGATCCTGTCAGCTCGCTTCATGGTGAATCCGCCTCATTTTTCAGTTTCCCGCACCAGCAAAATCACCGGCAACAAACCGGCTGCAACGATGCACAGGCTGGGCAACGCGGCGCGCTCCCACATGCCTTCCGAACTCATCTCGAACACCCTTACTGCCAGCGTGTCCCAGCCAAAGGGACGCGTCATCAGCGTGATCGGCATTTCCTTCATCACTTCTACAAACACCAGCAGACTCGCCCCTAGCCAGCCGGAGCGCAGCATCGGCAAGTGCAGCCGGCGCAGTGTCTGCCAGCGGTTCAGGCCCAGACTGCGTGCTGCCTGTTCCTGATTGGGTGTGATGCGCTGCATGGCAGCCTGCATGGGTTCAAAGCCCACCGCCATGAAACGTGCGGACAAGGCCAGCAGCATCACCGCGAGTGTGCCTTTGATCACGGGCGCTGGCACCACCCCTAGGGTTTGCCACAACGGCAGCAGCTGCAAGTCCAGCCAGGCAATCGGCACGAATAATCCGACCGACAGTAACATGCCCGGTAACGCGTAACCGAGCGTGGACAGACGCACCCACCATTGCGTAAGACGACCCGGATGCTGACGCTGGGCATAAGCGATCCACAATCCCGCTGCCACCACCAGCACCGACGCGAGCGTGGCCAGCAGCAGCGAATGTCCGATGAATCCCCAGTAGCGTCCATCCCAATCAGTGGGCGCCACCGCCAGTGTCCACTGCAGCAGCTGCGCGACCGGAACGATAAATGCCAGCAGCAAGATCAGCGCGCACCAGAACGATGCCGCCGCCGCCGCCGCACCTTTGAGTACGATGCGCTCGTGCTGCGATGCGCGGGCAGTGGCGCCGGTGGCTGTGTAGCGCCGCTGACCGCGCGCGCGCTGCTCCAGCCAGACCAGCAGCAGCACGACCATCGCCAGCAATGAGGCCAGCTGAGAAGCAGCCGACAAATTGAAAAGATTCAGCCAGGCTTTGTAAATGGCGGTGGTGAAGGTATCGACATTGAAAATCGCCACCGTAC
>CAZXDB010000111.1:0-5080 GCA_964639465.1 uncultured Bifidobacterium sp.
CACTGGACTGCTGCATGGCTTTCATGCTCGACCCAAAATAAAATCTTCTTAGACACGTTCGAAATCAAATTTTGCTTTCGTACCGCTGCCATAAACTTTCAATGCACCCAACTCACCGACCGCATTAGGTCGATTGAAAATCCAGTTCTGCCAGGCAGACAAGCGACCAAACACGCGCGTGGCCATGTTTTCTTTGCCATTGAAACGCAGATTCGCCTCCAGGCCCGTGAGGGCATCAGGCGACATGCTGGTGCGCTCTTCCAGCGCCATACGTATTTCGTCTGCCCAGTCGATATCATCCGGGTTCGAGGTAATCAGACCCAGCTGCATCGCCGCGTCAGCGTCAAGTGTGTTGCCGATCTGCGTGCGGGCTGACGCAAGCTGGGCCTCGTCATCATAAAAACGTCGCGACAAACGAGACTGCCCGGTGATCATCGGCAGGACGCCAAAATTCATTTCCGACAGCGTGAGCCGGGGTGCTGATGCTGGCGCATCGGGCAGTGCAAGCATGTAGCTGCGGTCAGCAGCAAACGCCAGCTCGGCCAGCGTGCCGACAAAGCATGATCCCTCATCGATCAGCGCAAACAGGCTGCGTGAAGACACATCAATGCGCGCGAAGGTACGACGCAGCAGACCAATGGTTTCTCGCACCAACCAGTGTGACTGTTGTTCGACCAGCACGGCATCGCAGGCCAGCACTTTGGTTGCCTCACCCTCGGTCTTCAATAGCCAGGTACCGATATCAAGCACGTTGGTTCGGAGATGCAGTACGGCGTCATCGAGTTCACGTGCCATCTGCAGCGGCCACCAGTGCACACCGGCGGCCTCGATGTCGGTGATGTCTGATGGCTGATCAGCTGCAGGTGCTTTGACGGTCAGGGTTGCAGTGCGTGTCTGACGGTCGATTTTTACCGAGACGAATTCATAGTCAACACCACCGTCGGAGAATGTGCGTGACAGCGGCGTGAGTTTCACACCTTTGCCATTCGCAGGACGGTCACTTTGCTCAGCGAGCCTCAGCGCATGGGAACGAACTGCGTCTGCGAAAGCGGCCGGCTTGGCAATCTCGTCGACCAGCTTCCAGTCTTTTGCCTTTTGTCCGCGCACCCCTTCGGAGGTGGTGCAAAAAATGTCCGCTAAGTCGTGCCTTACTTTACGTTTGTCGGTCAGGCGCGTAAGGCCACCGGTACCCGGCAGTACACCGAGCAGCGGTACTTCGGGCAGACTCACTGCCGAGGAGCGGTCGTCTACCAGAAGTATCTCGTCACAGGCCGCTGCCAGCTCATAGCCACCACCGGCACAGGCGCCATTGACGGCCGCGAGAAATTTCAGGCCGCCATGTTGACTGGAGTCTTCCAGACCATTGCGCGTCTCATTGGTGAATTTACAGAAATTGACCTTCCACGCGTGCGAGGATTTGCCGAGCATGAAGATGTTCGCGCCCGAACAAAAGATGCGATCACGTCCGCCAGTGATAATCACCGTGCGTACTTGAGGGTGTTCGAAACGAATCCGCTGAACGGCGTCATAGAGCTCGATATCGACGCCCAGATCATAGGAGTTGAGTTTGAGCTTGTAGCCTTCGCGCAGGCCTCCGTCCTCATCCACTTTCATCGTCAGAGTCGCAATCGGGGCGCCTTGCCCGTCGGTCTCCAGCGTCCAGTGCCGGTACTGGTCGGGAGACGTCTGATAGTTGACGGTAAATGAGGAGGTCATGGCTGTTTTTGTTGCACTATTATGCACTTAATGTTTAGAAACGCATTATATTGCATTAATAAGGGCGCGTCAATGTCGCAGCTCATCCATTGAAAATGGGGGAAATGGGCGCGCCGGGCTGATTGGCTCGGAGGTGGCGATAACCGCTCACTAAATTGGGTATGCCCTGCAGTCATTCGCTTTAGATCAAATTTGCTGGATTGACGCTGCGTAGAATCGTGTAGGTCAACGGCATCACCATGACATGAATATCACCCTCTTTTACCACCAACTTTTAAAGAGTAATTCATGAAACCAATCAGCCGCTCTGTTTCAAACACGCTGTCACCTCAACCAGTGCACCGCGCTGACGATACCGCACCCCCCAAGATGCCTGTTATGAAAGAAAAGCCAAATACTTACAGGGCATTTCTCAATGACCTTCCTGAACGAGTCACTATTGTCGAAGTAGGTGCACGGGATGGCTTGCAAAACGAAACAAAAACAGTACCCAACCATGTGAAGATCGAATTAATCAATCGTTTTACCAAAGCCGGAATCAAAAAAATTGAAGTGGGATCGTTTGTGTCGCCCGATTGGGTGCCACAAATGGCGGGTTCGGCTGAGGTACTGGCAGGAATTACTCACAAAGCAGACGTGGAGTACTCCGTATTGGTACCCAATATGAAAGGATTTAAAGCCGCAGTCGCAGGCGAATTTCTACCGGAAAAAATGGTGATCTTCGGCTCAGCTTCTGAAGTATTTTCTAAAAAAAACATTAATTGCTCAAAAGCGGAATCAATGGAACGCTTCAGCGAGGTTGCACGCAAGACCAAGGAATACGGCATGCAGTTACGCGGCACCGTCAGTTGTGCCTTTGGCTTTTATGGAGATCAGGTCACGCTGGAAGACGTGACCGAAGTGGTGGCCAATTTCCGAGAGCTTGACTGTGATGATATTAATATTGCGGACACCATTGGCGTGGCGACACCAAACAAGGTGTACACACTTCTGGAGCACCTCAAGGATGAAGTTCCAGTAAATAAACTCTCCATGCATTTTCACGATACGTATGGACAAGGCATGGGGAATATCTGCGCCAGCCTTCAAGCTGGCATAACGACGTTCGATTCTTCAGTCGCTGGTCTTGGTGGCTGCCCCTATGCCAAAGGCGCTACCGGTAATGTGGCAACGGAAGACGTGCTGTATCTCCTGCACGAATTGGGTGTTGAGACCGGTGTTGATTTACATGCCGTCGCTGATACGGGCCGATTTATTCTGGATCAACTTGGCCACAAATCGGGAAGCCGGGTTGGCGATGCCATCCTTGCAAAGCGTGAACCGACGATAAAACCTGGGCCGGCAAAACTCTAACGAAGCGCTGATTCAGCAAAATCAGACATTTTTGTGGCTTGGAAAATAACGTTAACCCGTTGATTTGTTCGGACTCCGTGTCGAGCTTCTCTCTGTCGTCAATGCACTCCTGCTTCTGGCACGCAAGCGGCATGCGAATGCCAGCAGCAGGATCCAGAATGGATGGGGTACGTTCTCAGGAAGCCAAAAGGCCGGAGAGACGATTGAATGCAAGCTCAAGCGTCATGTCACTGGTATCAAACAAATGATCTGCTTTTGAATAAAATTGCGCCCGGCTTTCGAGAATGCGCTTCAAGTCCTCCATCGCCTCGCGATTACCGGACATCGGACGCCGGTCGCCTTGTGCCAGCACCCTACTCATATGTTCTTCCGGCGACGCCCTGAGCCAGACGGTGTAGCAATGCGAGAGCAGCATATTGAAGGTCGCCGGTTCGGAAACGATGCCGCCCGGGGTCGCAATCACGGCCTTTGCATGAACCCGGATGACGTCTTCCAGTGCCCGCTGCTCATAGCGCCGGTACGCCGTTTGCCCGTACAGCGCATGAATCTCCGCGATGCTGCAACCCGCCAGCTGTTCAATTTGCGCAGACAATTCAATAAAGGGCACGTTCAGATGCTGGGCCAGCAGGCGCCCCAGACTGGATTTGCCCGCGCCACGCAGTCCTACCAGCGCAATACGCTGACGGCGGGAGCTTTCGCTGGCCGGCGCATCAAACAACTCGGCTAGCACAGCGCGCGCCCGTGCCAATGCCTCATCACTGCGACCGCGCAGGATTTCTCGAATCATCAGCCAGTCGGGTGAGGATGCCGTTTCATCACCGGTCATTTCGGCCAGTGAGCAATTGAGTACCGTGCACAGTTGTCGCAGAAACTGAATCGACGCATTGCCTACGCCCGATTCCACATTCGCGACATGTCGCTCCGACACATCGGCCAGCTGGGCGAGTGCCTTGCGCGTGAGGCCACGCCGCGCACGCAACAGCTTGAGCCGCTCTCCCAGCGCTGTCAGAAAGGGATCTTTATCGGAATCGATCGGTGTTCTCGTCATGAGGCTGAAGTAATGAAGGCCTGCATTGGCCTTGGCTTGACGCACGCAAGATATTGCACTTACACTAAAAGTGAATGCATTATAAATTCATTACGACAAACGCAGCAATCCTGTGAGCCACCGAAAAGCCGGCAATCGTTCATAAAACAACCCGTTCATCAAAGACAACACTGGCGCAGTCGGTCACACTTTTCCAGACATTCCTTTTTAACAAACTCTGATCTCATGACGACCTTCCTCTCGAATTACCTTGGCGGCCAATGGCAGTCGCCCTCACAGCCCGTTCATACCTTGTTCGATCCCGTCACGGGTGAGACGCTGGCACAGACCGGCGGCGCGGCGACAGGGCTGCCACAGGCCTTCGCGTTCGCGCGTAAAGAAGGCGGTCAGGCACTCAAGGCCATGAGCTATGCGCAGCGGGCTACGATACTTTCCGAGATGGTCAAGCTGATGCAATCCAAGCGTGATGAGTACTACGCGATATCGCTGGCGAATTCAGGCACCACGAAGGCCGATTCCGGTATTGATGTCGATGGCGGCCTTTTCACGCTGGGCTATTACGCCAAGCTGGGCGCCAGTCTGGGCGATGCAAAGTCACTCACTGACGGCGCTGCCGCAGTGATGTCGAAGGACCAGCTATTCCAATCGCAGCACCTGATGGTGCCCGTCCGTGGTCTGGCCTTGTTCATCAACGCCTTCAATTTTCCGAGCTGGGGTTTGTGGGAGAAAGCTGCACCCGCGCTGCTGTCCGGCGTACCTGTGGTGATTAAGCCAGCGACCGTGACCGCATGGCTCACTCACAGAATGGTGGCTGATGTGATCGAAGCCGGACTGCTGCCACCGGGCGCGCTGTCTATCGTGTGTGGCAATTCCAACGGACTACTGGATGCACTCACCCCCTTTGATGTGATGTCGTTTACTGGCTCGGCGGATACCGCCAACAAGATTCGCAGTCATCCGGCC
>CAZXDB010000112.1:0-4921 GCA_964639465.1 uncultured Bifidobacterium sp.
CCAGTGTCTTTGTTTTTAAGATCGTCATCCCGTCGCAGGGTGAAACCGGGGTTTCAGACCGCATGCGGTCTGCCGGTGAAACGGTCATGGCGTACTCGCCATGATGCGCCCTGCAAGGGGAGATCCAGCGTCTTTGTTTGATGGACGAGTATTGAATCGCCGCGCGACTACCCCGCCCGAGTCACACGCCAATTTGAATACGCACTCAGTATCGATCAGTTCTTGCGGCCACCCAGCAGAGCAGCCCGCTTCGGCGCTGGAGTACTCTTGGCCGTACCCGCCCCGGTAGGCTCAGCCTGGGGTGGCGGTGGTGCGGAAGGTTCGTAGGGTTTCAGGAACCATGGATCAACCGGCTCGCGACGAGGTGTCGCCGGACCACGAGAGGAGCGATCTTTGGGACGATGATCAGCGGACCGCTCACGGTCACCGCGTGAGTACGAATGAGACGTATCCGTCCGCTCAGCACGTTCGCCGTGGCGCGATGATCTGCCACCAAAACCTTCAATCGGCACCGGCGTGAATTTCTGCCGTATGAGCTTTTCAATATCCGCCAGAAACCTCACATCCTTGTCGGAGTACAGCGAAATCGCATCACCGGAAGCGCCCGCACGGCCGGTACGACCGATTCGATGGACGTAATCTTCAGCGTTGTACGGCAGATCGTAATTGATCACACAAGGCAATTCGGCAATATCAAGACCCCGCGCCGCCACATCGGTGGCGACCAGCACATCAATGCTGCCGTTCTTGAAGGCTTCCAGTGCCGCCATACGCTCGTTCTGCGTTTTGTCGCCGTGAATAGGTGCCGCCTTGATGCCCTGCTTTTCGAGTTCACGTGCCAGCCGCGAAGCACCAATCTTGGTGTTGGAAAACACCAGTACCTGTTTCAGATCACGACCACGCAAGAGATGCACGACTGCATCGCGCTTGGCTTCTTCCTCCACCTGGTAAATCACCTGCGTGACTTTTTCGGCGGTGGCATTGCTGCGCGCGACTTCGATCAGCAGAGGGTCTTTCAGAAAACTGCCCGCCAGCTTTTTGATCTCCGGCGAGAAGGTCGCCGAGAACATCAGGTTCTGACGCTTCTTAGGCAGCAGGTTGATGATGCGCTGCAGGTCGGGCAGGAAACCCATGTCCAGCATGCGGTCGGCTTCGTCCATGACGAAGATTTCGGTCTGCGACAGGTTGAGCGTTTTTTGCTGAATATGATCGAGCAGACGACCGGGGGTTGCGATCACGATTTCGACACCGGCACGCAAGGCCGCCGTCTGCGGTGCCATATCCACACCACCAAAGACCACCGCGGCGCGCAACGGCGTGTGGCGCAAATAAGCTTTGACGTTGTCGGCGACCTGATCGGCCAGCTCACGGGTGGGTGTCAGTATCAGCGCGCGCACCGGGTGGCGCGCGGGCGAAGCACTGGTGTTCGCCTGAGCAAGCAGCAACTGGATGATGGGCAGTGAAAAGCTGGCGGTCTTGCCGGTACCGGTCTGGGCCGCGCCCATGACGTCCCGACCCTGCAGCACGACAGGAATGGCCTGCGCCTGAATTGGCGTCGGATGCACATAGCCCTGCTCGGTCAAAGCCTGCAGCACGGGCGGCGCCAGGCCGAATTCATCAAAGCGAGGAAGCGACGCGGCGGGTGCGTCGGTGAGTGTTGGGGAATTGTTGATATCAGACATTCGGGTCATTTGGTTAAGCGCAGAAGTATATCACCCGACTGCCGCTATTCAACGCTAAGCGATTGATTGCAAAAGGAAACGCCTTGCATCTTTCCCCGTCCAACTTGATGTAGGTCGGCTGGCAGATGCAGCGCGTGCCCGGCGCATGCCTGGCGTGTACCGGAGGCGACGGCGGGATTTATGGTCTATGACCGGCCTCGCTCCAACGCAGACATGCCTCCCGAAAGTTTGCGCAACCAGCGGGCGGTGAACATCGGCGTGCAGCACCGGTTCTGAACCATTGGCCGCTTATTTCATTGAGTGCTCATTTATACGTCGCGACCATCACCACCCGACCGAGCATCATCTGATACAGGGTTTCGGGCGACACGGGCTTGTCTGACAGCCCTTCCGCCTTGAGCGACACCTTGGCCATCGCCGGCAGGCGATCAACGTGAATCGCGAAATTGATATCTTCCGGAACGAAGCCCTGCTCCTGATTGATTTTCTGGCTGTCGAGTTTGCCGACCGTGATACCCACCACATTGCCATTAAGATCAAACACCGGCCCACCGGAATTACCCTTGTTGACTTTGGCTGTCAGCTGAAAGGTGTGCCTGTCGTCGCCCATGCCGGTCCCTTTGGACACCACGCCATTCGTCAGCGAAGGCGATCCTTCGCCCAGGATGTACCAGAGCGGATAACCCATCACCACCACATCGCGTCCGACGCGCGGCTTTGAATACGCAGCGGCAGGAATGGCCCGGTCTGCAGGCAGAGGCTTTTGCAATTCGAGAATCGCCAGATCGTCGGTCTCCGAGATGAACACGACTTTGGCGCGGATGACTTCACCCAGACCGGTACGAATCGCGAATTCTTTTCCGCCTTCGATCACATGCTTGTTGGTGACGATCTTGCGACCTTCATCCACAATGAAACCACTGCCACCGGTAATGGTCACGCCTCGCGGGAACGGAAAACGCTGGACCGGGATATTGACATCGGGGTCGGTAAATTTTGCCAGCTTCGGTTTTTGCTCCACCGGTGCAGGCGGTTCTTTTTTTTCTGCAGCTTTCGGCGGCAAATTCGGCGATAAATTCGGTGGCAGGTTCGGCGACGCGTTCGGTGGTGTGTTCGGTGGCAGAGTCGGCGACGCATTGGGTGATGCATTCGGCAGGGGCTTCGGTGGCAGATTTTGCTGCGGCCCTGCTTCGGCTCTGGGTACCGACTTCGACGACGGTTCAGCGGGCGAAATACGCTTGCCCATCTCGGTATCGCGCTGAGGTGCCGCACGCGCGACGATATTTTCCTCAACCCAGGACTGAATCACACGCACCCGGTATTCATTACCCTGATTGGCATAGCTCCTGGCCGCTTCACGTTTCAGATCGATCGCAGCGGGCTTGCTGCCGAAACTGAATTCCAGCTCGCCCAGTTGCTCCAGCACCTGCGCTGCCTGTGGATGAGATTCGCGAAAATCTCGCAGCGTTTTCATGGCTTTCGTCTGCTCACCTGCAGAGACCAGATAACGTGCATAGGCCAGCACATGCGACTCCGATCCCGGCCGTTTACGCAACAGCTTTTCCATACGGGTGGTGGCATCAGCGGTCTGACCGGTACGTTGCTCGATCAGTGCAAGCAATAATTCCGGATCAGCAGACTCCATATCAATTTTGCCGGCATCGATGGCATATTTTCGTGCATCGGCAAACCGACCGAGCTTGAGCGATGCATTCGCAGCCCCCATGGCGACATCAAGATTGAGGGGCAGTTGTTCATCCACACTTTGAAATAATTCCAGTGCTTTTGCAGGGCGATCAATCGCCAGATAGATTTTCCCCATCAGCAGCGTCACCTGCTGAGCTTCTTTCGGATCAGCGGGTTCGTGTGTTTTCAGCAGAGCGACTGCATCTTTCAGGCGACCCGCATCGATGAAAATACTGGCCTGGGTCAGCGTATCTTTTCTGAGGTCGGCTGCCAGCACGTCCCATGCGAAAAAGCTGGCGAGTGCCAGCAGCAGCGAGAAGCTGTATTGGGTAAGTAATTTCATTCGACTTTGAAGTAAAGCTCCCGCTCACCCATGCGGCTCTGGTCGTCCTTGATACGCAAGACGATTTTGTGACTTCCCGATGGCACATTGACATCATTGAGCCTTAGCCCCGATGACGTTCGCGTCGCTGCCTTGAGCAGGCGGTCGGTAATATCGACCTTGAACGCGCCGTAGTAAGCCTTGAAACTGGAAAAATCAAGACGCGCCCCAGCCTGCGTCTTGAAATCAATTTCCATCCTGAAGGGATTTTTCAGCGCCTTGTCGATGACCTGCGGATCGACAACCGCGATCAGCGGCGCCAGCGGATCCGCCGCCGAGGCCTGCGCTTCCACTACCGGGGGCGCCTGCTGAGATCGCCTTGCCTCTTCCGGCGTGATGAGATCGATCGCATTGGCAGGGAATGCACAGCAGAGCATCAGCGCTGCTGTGACGGTCCTGACTTCGACGGGTAAAAATCGTGCGGCGATCATTGGTTTACTTCTTTCTGGCTGCCTCGATTTCGCGCTCCAGTTCCTGGAAAGCCTGAGCAGCGCGCACCTTGGTATCGAGGATCTGGCTCTTCTTCACCTGATCTGCAACGACGCGATTGGCTTCACCGACCGGGTAACGCAACAGGACGAAAGAACGGAAATTGCGGCCTTCCTGAATCACTTCACTTTTTTCGCGAACAAAACCGGTGAGATTAACGTCAGTGGTCACACTTTTTGCCACACGCGAAATCTCCTGCACGACCTGAGCATCATTGCCGGTGCCAGTCTGCAGTGCGTAGTTATTCATCAGCTCGGAGACACGTGCGCCCAGCGAATTGGCCAGCTGACGCTTAGCGGAAAGAATGGCGGCATCCATCGACATTTGCATGTCAGGTGAGCTTTCCGATGCGGCTGCATAAAGCGCATTGGCATCGACCGGCGGCTGGGTATACCAGGAAGGCATTTTGCTGATCGATTGATCGACTGATTTCAATGCCGCTTTCTGGCGCTCGTCTTCCTGCTTGGCGACATAATCGGGCGTGCCGGGCTTCGGTGTCGAGCAGGCGGTGGTGATTAATGCGATCAGGATCAGCGCATAGGTTGATTTAAGTCTCTGCATGAGGATTCCCCTTGGTTGGTCAATGGTTAAGGTTTCAAGAGCCTGTCTCGTCAGGTTCTAAGTAGCTTCTTATTTTTCATTGTCAAAGTCAGCCAATGCGCAACGAAAGCCACTGGATCCC
>CAZXDB010000113.1:0-4640 GCA_964639465.1 uncultured Bifidobacterium sp.
GTACCGAGCAGACAGACATTCGCTCCTTTGATGGCAAACAATCCTACGCTCACGACGCCCGGCCAATTGTTGATTGCCTGCTCCAGCGCCACGGGATCACGAATCTCAAGACCTACCGCATCGATGATGCAGCAGGCGTTGTCAGTCAGGTAGGGCTTTCCATCCTTGAGGCGCAGCACGGGTGTTGCGCCCACCGAATTTAACTGGCGGGAAACGGCAGCAGCAGCCATTGGAATGACTTCGACCGGTAAGGGAAATCTGCCGAGCACGTCGACCTGTTTGGAGCCGTCAGCGATACAAACAAACTTATCTGCTACCGAGGCAACGATTTTCTCGCGGGTGAGCGCGCCACCGCCACCCTTGATCATCGCACCCTGAGGATTAATTTCGTCCGCACCGTCGACGTACACGGGCATGGACGCGATGTCGTTCAGATCGAAGACCGGGATTCCGTGGGACTTGAGACGTACTGCCGTCGCCTCCGAGGAGGCAACAGCACCCCGAATCCTGTCGCGTATTTTGCCCAGCTCATCAATGAAAAAATTGGCCGTTGAACCCGTGCCCACACCAATGATTTCGCCATCAACTACGTAATCAATGGCCGCTCGCGCCACCGCTTGCTTGAGTTCGTCTTGCGTCATGACTATCGTCCTGTTCTTTAAAGACGATATTTTATCGGAAGCCAGATCACGACTTCCGCAAACCACTCCCACTCAGTCACTCAGGAGGGCGTCGCATTCGTGATCAGATATTGCGCGAGTGAAGCCTTGTCGTGCAGATTGAGTTTGCGGTACAGATGCGCCAGCTGATTGCGCACCGTGTGATGGGAGACACCCAGCTCCCGCGCGATTTGCTTATGACTCATGCCGGCCGCGAATCGGCGTGCGACGACAAATTCGCGAGGCGTGAGAATTTCCATCGCGTTGACCGGGCGGATGCGGCACAAATGACTGTCCTGCTGCCGCACCAGCGTGATTTCGATCTGCGTGCCCCGAAAGGGTTTGCCCGACAGCAGTAGCTCCATCACATCGACGGGCACGACTTCCGGCGCTTCTTCGGGCCACTCGCGTTCCAGCAAACTGAAAAAACGCGGATCAGCGATCTGAACCGCACCCTCGGCCGTGATCAATCCGGAAGCCATGCCCTGATCTGCGCCTTTGCTGACATGACGCTCGATCGCCCGCGCCCGGTTAATCGCGAGGGCACTCGACAAATGCGCCCACAGACCATGCAAACAAGCAGCATCGCTCTCGGCAAAGCGCACATCATGCTGGCGATATAAAACAATCCAGCGTGCGGGCTGGACGCGTTCCGGATCATCACCGTGCACGATCAGATGACACAGCCCGAGTTCTTCGGCCATGGTTCGCACACCGCTCAATTCCCTGCCACTGGTCTTGCTGGTCTTGCTGCGCTTGCCGTCACGACGCTTGCGATAGAGCTCGCGAATCCCGCCGCGCGACGGCGCCATCGGCGCATTGCGGAATCCTCGCGCCACCGGATCATCAGCAAATGGCGCTGCGGATCGCAGCGCGCCGGGCTTCGCCGCCGCCGGTAGCGCTTTATTAGAAGCCAGCATGGTCGCCGCGGCCGTCTTACCGGCTTCACCCGTCCCGAAAATCGCCCCATCGAAGCGTATCCATGTCTGAAGCAGGGTGATGGCCTGAGAAAGAAATTGATCGGGCGCCGCATACTCCGCCAACGCATATAAGTCTCTGACCGTGCTTGAAAAGGCTTGCAAGAGAACCTCCTCCATGTCCGTTGTTACCTGTCGCAGTCGTTCGGATACCGGTCAATATTACTAAACCGACAACTAATTTTATTAAAAATACAACAAAAAGCTGCTTTTTTCGAACAAATTTGTTGCTAATCGAACGACGTAAGGACTGATCAAAGAAAGCCGGACACGTTGTCTGCGTAAAATTAGCGCTAACCCATTGATTTATAAGGACTACGCATCGCCAACTTGCGTTGGCCTGTCTGCGGCACGGGCCCGGCAGGGTGCGGCCGGTGCGCAATGCGCCGCCAATACGACCTCAAGGGCGCTGGAGCCACTGGCATAGCGGCAGATCAAACAAAACCAGAATCGCTGATTCCCGGGGGAGGTGAAGGTATCATCTGCCACTTGAGCCGCCCTCGAGGCCGTCGAGGCTGGCCTGGGAGACTCGCCCCCTACTACGAACTGATCGCCCCGAAAGAACTGCAAGTGACGTCAACGCCTGCCAATAACGCAAACCCTCCCACCAGCACTGGCCCAGGTGGACTCCCGGCGCTGACGCAGCACGCGCTCGAAGCCCGGACATGGGTGCTGAGCGATCTGTTCCGCCAGGATGCGCAGCGCGCCGCGACCTTTTCGGTCGAGGCGGCCGGTCTGTTTCTTGATTTCTCGAAAAACCATCTGCGGCGCGATACGCTGGACCTGCTGACCGACTTCGCCAGAGAGCGCGGCTTGGAAGCCCGGCGCGATGCGATGTTTGCTGGTGAACGCATCAACACCACCGAGCGCCGCGCGGTGCTGCATGCCTGCCTGCGGCTGCCGGCCGATCAATGCTTCCTGCTTGACGGGCATGACATCAGCGCCGATATTCAGGCCGTGCTCTCGCGAATGGACGCGTTCGCAGAACGAGTCCGTAATGGCAGCTGGACCGGCTTTAGCGGTGAGCGCATTTCGGATATCGTCAATATCGGCATCGGCGGCTCGGACCTCGGACCGGCAATGACCTGCTCGGCGCTGCGTGTCTATGCGCACCCGAAACTGCGCCTGCACTTTCTGTCGAATGTGGATGGTCATGCGACCGATGCTTTGCTCTCGACGCTGAATCCGCAAACAACCCTGTTCATCGTCGCCTCCAAAACCTTCACCACCATGGAGACCATGCGCAATGCCGAGGCTGCGCGCACTTGGTTCCTTGAGAAGGCGACACCGGCTGATTTGCCAAGACACTTTGTCGCGGTGTCCACCAATACGGCGGCTGTGCGCGATTTTGGTATCGATCCCACCAATATGTTTCCGTTCTGGGACTGGGTCGGCGGACGCTTTTCCATTTGGTCAGCCATCGGTCTGCCGCTGATCCTTTCCATCGGAATGGGTGCTTTCAGACAGTTTCTGGCCGGTGCTCATCAGATGGATGAACATTTCCGCACCACCCCCTTGAAAAACAATATGCCCGTCTTGTTTGCGCTGACCAGCTTCTGGTACCGGCAGTTTTTCGGTACGGCTTCACAGCTGGTTGCGCCCTACCATCAAGACTTGCATCTGTTGCCCGCTTATCTGCAGCAGCTGGAAATGGAAAGCAATGGCAAGCAGGTCACGCGTGACGGCAAGCCCGTCGGCATGCCCACCGCACCCGTGATCTGGGGCAGCGTGGGCACCAATGGCCAGCATGCTTACTTCCAGCTGCTGCATCAGGGCACCGATCTGATTCCGGTCGATTTCATCGTTGCGCTGAAACCTTCACACTCGTATCCCGGTCAACATCAAGTCTTGCTAGCCAATGCCGTGGCTCAGTCAGAAGCGCTGATGTGCGGAACGGTTGGCGACACGAGCCTACCACCCCACCGTGTTTTTGCGGGCAACCGGCCCAGCAACATGCTGTTACTGCAAACACTGGATCCGGGATCACTTGGCGCACTGATTGCGTTATACGAGCACAAAACTTTTGTTCAGGGTGTGCTCTGGAATATCAACAGCTTCGATCAGTGGGGCGTGGAGCTGGGCAAGACACTAGCCAACCGGATTTTCGATGAACTGAAAGGCGCAGCGCCCGTCACAAGCCATGACAGTTCAACGTCGGGACTGATCGCGCGTATTCGGAACAAACTTTCAACCTGAGCGGGATGCGGATGACATGGAGCCCGAGACACGGTCAGGTTGCATAAGATCCTGCTCCGCCCACTCTTGCGTACAATAATCTGCTTTGCCGCATTGAACAGCGCCTCACCAGAACGCCCACCATCATGAACCAGCTAGAACAGTTGAAGCAGTACACCACCGTTGTCGCCGACACCGGCGATTTTCAGTCGATTGAAGCGTTCGCGCCGCGCGATGCGACCACCAATCCGTCACTGATCCTGAAAGCGGTGCAAAAGCCCGCCTATCAGCCTCTGCTGACCGAGACCCTGCGGGAACACAAGGGCAAATCGACCGACGAGATCGTTGATCATCTGCTGGTGGCGTTTGGTATCAAAATCCTTGCGCTGATTCCGGGGCGTGTGTCCACCGAAACCGATGCCCGGCTCTCCTTCGATACCGAAGCCACCATCGCCAAAGGCCGCCATCTGATCACGCTGTATGAAGCGGCTGGCATATCGCGCGAGCGCGTGCTGATTAAGATCGCATCGACCTGGGAAGGTATACGCGCAGCGCAAGTACTGGAAAAAGAAGGCATTCATTGCAACATGACGCTGCTGTTTTCATTGCCGCAGGCGGTGGCTGCGGCGGATGCTGGCGCAACACTCATCTCACCCTTCGTCGGACGGATTTACGACTGGTATAAAAAAGCCACCGGCGAGGAATACTCAGGCGACAACGACCCCGGCGTGCAATCCGTGTCAACCATCTATGCGTATTACAAGAAGTTTGGCTACCCGACCGAGATCATGGGCGCGAGTTTTCGCAATATTGGACAAATACTTGCACT
>CAZXDB010000114.1:0-4474 GCA_964639465.1 uncultured Bifidobacterium sp.
CCATTGCCCGCAGTTTGGGCCACCATCATATTTTACATAATACAAATTATGCGGTTCATGGGCGGGCTGACAGCGGCAGCTTGGCATCTGATCCTTCAGCGCGGAACCCAGCCACCGCAGACCGGGAAAATCTGACCGACGAAACAATCCGCATGGACACTAGCAAGATAGGCGACAAACATGGCATCTTCCCGGGCACTGACCAGCCGGCCCAGCGGTACTTCACGTCGTAATCTCTCCTGAAACGCCGGATTGGACTGAACTTCGGTTGGGAAATAGGTGGGATTGTCGACAAAGTTCTGCGCAATCGCATTGACCTGAATGCCGGCTCCAGCGAGTTCAACGCCCACCGACTGGATATACGCTAGCTGCGCGCCGCGTGCTGCGCTATAGGTGGACGCCCTTTTGATGCCGCGCAAAGCTGAAGCACTGCCGATCAGAATGATTTTGCCGCTGCTACGCGCACGCATCTGCGGCAATACCGCACGCACGAGTCGTGGCAAAGGATCGACCATGTGGGCAAATGCCTCACGCCATTCTTCCTCACCGACTTGCCCGGCGGGCGTCGTTGGCGCAGGCATACCAAGGTTGGCAATCAGAATATCCACGTGGCCCGCCTCGTTTACGATCGTCGCCGGATGATCCGGGGTGACCAGCGCACTCTGATCGGCAATGACCACAGCACCCAATTCGCGGAAAACCTCCACCAATACGGGCCCCATGAATGCATTGGCCTGAGTAATCAGAACGCGTTTACCGGCAAGGTCCAGTGGATTCATTGATATCTCGACAGGTTCAGGGTGGATACGCGGATGATAGCGCATCCTTTTGCGCGAACGCATCACCCTACGCCGCCCTCTGCGTAGGCTTGCAGTTCACTGACAGCGTCCTGATCGGCATGAGAATACTCGTTGTGCACAATCGCTATCTGTATCGGGGTGGCGAAGACACGGTGGTAGATGCCGAAGTAAATCTGCTACGTCAGCGTGGCCACCATGTGTGGGTTTACAGCCGTGACAATACCGACATCCAGCATATGACGACCGTGGACCTTGCAACATCGACCCTCTGGTCAAGGCAGACAGTGCATGAACTGCGAAAGTTACATCAACAATTCGCCCCCGATCTGATTCACGCTCACAATATCTTCCCACTGATTTCGCCATCGTTGTATAGCGTCGCTCAGCAACTCAGAATACCGGTGGTGCAAACCCTGCATAATTTCCGTCTGGTGTGTCCTCAGGCGATGCTGTTGCGCGATGGTTTGCATTGTGAAGCGTGCGTCGGCCGCCTGCCGTGGCGAGCCATCTTGCATCGTTGTTACCGGAGTTCTCTGCCGCAATCAGCGCTGACCTCGGCCATGATCACAGTTCAGCGGCTGCGTGGCACCTGGCATAAACAGGTCAGCCGTTTTATCGTTTTGAATCAACTCTGTCTTGAGACCTTTGCGCGTGGTGGTCTGCCAGCCAACAAGTTGCGTATCAAACCTAATTTTGTGGAGTCATCCGGCGCACCGCAGTGGCAGCACCGTCGTGGCGGATTGTTTATCGGCCGACTCTCGGTTGAAAAAGGCATCGGCGTGCTCATCAGTGCGCTGAAAAAATTACCCGGCGTTCGTATCGATGTGTACGGTAAAGGCCCGCTGCAGTCGCTGGTCGAAGCAGCAGACAGTTTGCGCTATTGTGGATTTCAGTCGGCCGATGTACTGCGTCAGAAAATGCAAGAGGCCGCTTATCTGGTCATGCCAAGCACCGGCGTCGAAAGCTTCGGACTGGTTGCCATCGAGGCATTCGCATGCGGCACGCCAGTGATCGCCACGCGCCATGGTGGTTTGCGGGAATTGATCGTTGAGGGTCAGACCGGGCTCTTGGTTCCGCCAAATGATGATGAAGCTCTGGCGTCTGCGATTGCCTATGCGGAATCTCATCCTGATCAGATGCGTTGCATGGGTGTGGCCGCGCGCAAAAACTATCTTGATGCGTACACGCCCGAGCGCAATTATGAGCGGCTTATCCAGATCTATCATGAGGCAGTAAGCTCCGCTCCCCTGCCATTAATGAATCATCTTGTCTATGCTGAAAATCGCTCTCGTCGTCAATGAACCACCGCCCTACCGCATTCCCGTCTTCAATTGGATCGCACGCGCTTCAGCGATTCATCTGCAAGTTATTTTCTGCTGCCAGCGTGAACCCAATCGTTTCTGGGACCTGCCGCCTGTCGCTTTCGATCATGTCTTTTTGAAGGAGCGCATCCGCACGGTCAACGGTCGTTACATTCATAACAACCCTGACGTCATTCTGGCGCTTTCACGGTTCAGACCTGATGTGGTCCTGGGGAATGGTTTCAATCCAACGCATCTGTACGCCTTTGCCTGGACACGCATTCTGCGTCGTGCTTATGTGGCGATGACCGATGGCACCCTGCAATCAGAACAATCACTCAGCGGATTGCACCGCCGACTGCGCCGTTATGTATACCGGCATGCCAATGCGTTTGTGGCTGCCAGCGAGGGGGGAATGGCGCTTTACCGCAGCTACCGAATTCCAGCCGACCGATGTTTTTACTCATGCCTGGCGATTGACAATGCCCGATTTGATCCGAAGGGTGTAACCGATGATGACAAAAACTGGGATTTCCTTTTTTGCGGTCGCCTGGAACCGGGCAAAGATCCGGAATTCGCAATGGAAGTCGCCCTGCAATGCGCGCTCAGGATAAAGCGCCGGGTAAGTTTGCTCTACGCAGGATCGGGGACTCAGGAAGCCGCGCTGAGGGACCGCGCCCGTAATCTGAGTCAGTGGCTGACAGTGCACTTCCATGGATTTGCCAGCCAGACCGAGTTACCGGCGCTGTACCATTCGGCGAAAATATTTTTGTTTCCCACGCGTGCCGACGTCTGGGGAGTCGTGGCCAACGAAGCCTGCGCTGCCGGCTTGCCTGTCATCGTTTCACCCTACGCCGGCGTGGCCGGTGAGCTGATCGTCAATGAAAACAATGGGTTCGTCCGCCCGCTGGATATCAGCGCCTGGACAGATTGTGCTGTGAGCTTGCTGGAAAATCCTGAACGACTTCGCGTTATGGGTGAGCGTTCTTTGGTACAGGTGGTGGCTTATAACTTCGAATCGGCCGCAAAAGGCATCATTGATGCCTGCAGTGCCGCACATGAAGCCAATATGGCTTACGCTTCAGTTAGCCGGCCGGTCTGATAATCATGGATCGCCTGCTCGATCTCAGCCACGGTGTTCATCACGAACGGACCATACTGAACAATCGGTTCATGCAAAGGCCGTCCCGACAACAACAAGAAACGCGCACCGTCACTGCCTGCCTCAAATGCGACGTGGTCGCCATCTGTGAGGATCGCTGCGCTATGCGTTTCGAGCCGGGTCTGATCCCCCGGCAGTTTCAGACTGCCTTCAAAAACATAGGCCATCGCGTTATGGCCCAGTGTCATGCGCTGACTAAACCTCCCATGTGCCGGCAGAAGTACATCGAGGTACAAGGGCTCGGTTGACAAACCATGAATGGGTCCCGCCAGCGACACTGTGCCGGTCTGCAGGTGCCCGGCGATGACTTTGACCCGACCACCGCCGGCCAACTCATGCACCGGAATTTCCTCAGGGCCGATGTCGCGGTAGCCTGCCGGTTTCATTTTTTCTTTCGCCGGCAAATTGATCCACAGCTGAAAACCGCGCATTCGGCCCTCTTCCTGTTGCGGCATCTCGGAATGGATGATGCCGCGACCCGCGGTCATCCATTGCACGCCACCACTTTTCAGATCGCCCTGATTGCCAAGATGGTCCTCATGACGCATATGGCCGTCAAGAATATAAGTCACCGTCTCGAACCCGCGGTGCGGGTGGGATGGAAAGCCGGCGATATAGTCGCCGGGGTTGAACGATGAGAATTCATCCAGCATCAAAAAAGGGTCGAGTCTGGTCCCCTCCCCGCTGCCCAGACTACGCCTGAGGCGCACCCCTGCCCCATCGGAAGTGTTCATCGCAGGAAGAATGCGGGCAATCGTGCGTGCCTGTGCGCTGGGGTGGGTCATGATGGAATCCAAAGTAAATGATGCGCAGATTTTAACGCTTGACTCGCATGGTTGCTGAGCATCTGCGCCATCTCTGTTGGTAACTCAGTCGCTGTTGGGGCGTTCTCAGGCACTGATATGCGCGAGCAGCGGCAAGTGGTCGGATGCCTTGCGGGCCAGCGGGCTGCGGTGCACCCGGACCCGAACCAGCCGATGACGAGGTCGTATCCAGATACGGTCCAGCGCAAACAGCGGGAAAATTGACGGAAATGTCGCTGGGGCCGGCACAGATTGAAAATGTGAGACCAGCTGCCTCAGCGGTTTGCCCCACATAAACCACTCATTCACATCCCCCATCAGAATCACCGGCATCTCGGCGGTATCAAAATTTTGTAACAAACGCTTTACCTGCGCATTGCGTTCCGAGGCTCGAAGCCCCAGATGCGT
>CAZXDB010000115.1:0-4214 GCA_964639465.1 uncultured Bifidobacterium sp.
ATGACAGTAACCGTTTCGTCCGTAATCAGCAGAGGTGCGTTGATCGATGGGCCGGCCGCTGCACTCGCAGCGCTGGTGTTCTGCACGCTGTCGGCTGCGGTGGCAACCGAGATGCCGTTCAAGGCGGCGTGAGTGATGAAGGTCAAGGCAGTTCTTTGAAATTGCATCAATCTCGACCTTGCCGAAAATTTGAGATGGGCGCGCTTCTATTTACCAGAGTGAATGAGGGAGGTGCCTAGCTGATTGCTGAGTTTGATTTTAACCAGCGACCGACCAGTCGAAATTCGGGTGTGGTGAATTGGAGATAAGGAGCGCGCTTTACTTGGGCGCTCGCAGAAAGGGGCGTTTACTGGAGGAGTCAGTGCAAAAAAAGTTGCATTTTTAATCGCTACGAAATATTCAGCGCAAATAAACTGCTGTATTGTTTCAACGTTCTGCATTGAAGAAACGTTGATGCTGAAATCAAATCAGCGCGTATTTACGCGGCTTGAATATTGTCCGAGGCCACGTGGTCGTCCCCGTACTTTAAAAAATTCTCGCGATGCCGGCGATAAAACAAAAGCCCTTCTTTCAGGCTGGATACTGTTGCGCCTTGTTCAAGCATTTTGTCCCAAAGATTCCAATCTTCCTGCGGATGGCGACCATGGGTGTATCGCCGTTTATATCCGACCTTTTGACCCTTGGCAGTCCGGTACATCATCGAACCGTGGTGCTGCGCTTGCCTGTCCCAATATAAATCACCCTGATGCGGTCGAGTCTCTCCGGGCACCCGCACCAGAATTTCTTCCTTTAATTCGCCGGTGACCACGATGTCATAAGTAACGATGTCAGCCTTTTCTTTGGAAAGCAGTTCGATCGCATCTGATCTGAGCCAGTTATCTGCGCCGATAAAAAGGACGTACTCGGTATTCACTTTCGAGAGCATGTCTTGAAAATTATCGACGACGCCCAGATTTCTGGGTCTGAGAGTATATTCAATATCCGGATATAACTTAGGCAGATGACTGCAATCCAAACCGCCATCATCAACAAATAAAATTTTCTCGGGTGCGCATGATTGAGATAGTAAAGACTCAATACAATGCGAGGCCAAATGTCCGTATCGATAGGACGCAATAACGACTGTAATCATGAGAATTGGAGCTCGAACACGCCCTAAACTATTTCCGGCGTGTAATATAACAGCATCAAGATCTCGTAGAAAAACTTTGCAAATATCGAATCAGCAGAAAAAATGATTGATTACTGTCTCGGTGGACGGAAGTGAACTCACTGGCTTCATCGTGAGATTGGCTGTCCACTCTGCCTTCATCTGTTACAGAGAACGCGAGTATCGCAATGCCGAGTATTTGTTCGGCCAGCCTGGGGTGCTCGCTAGTAAGTGATTCCGTCACAAAAATTTGCGCCGAGTGGGAATGCACGAAATAAGAGCAGATCGGGCTCCGAAACAAAAATGCCAAGCAGAGTAGCCTGGCGCATTATGGCAATGTTCTTGGTAGCCCGGGGCCGAATCGAACCGGGCTGAGGATGTTTGAGCCGTATAAGATGAAGGCAGGCTTTCGGGACGAATCCAATTAATCAGGTTTTTCTGTATTGCTTCTCGGTGGTAGGCCTCGAATTGATCCAAAGCGCCGATTCTGGAGAGAAAGGTCTCCATGCGAGTGCAGCGCATCCTCCGAGATCGTTGCTTGCACGGTGACCTTGCCGACGCAATCCTTAATGCAGTCGGTATTGGCGACATCGGACTTGCCTTTGAGCGAGGCCAAGCCATGGTCCCGTCGCATTCCATTCCGGTTCGGCATGCGATCCTGAGTTGCCTTGATGGTCTCGTCCGACAAGCTGAAGTCCTCCGGCACAATCTCGGCCAGATTCAGGATGTAGGCTGTTACTGCATAAGTCTCATCGACCGACAATGATTTGGGCGCATTCCACGGCATGGCCCGGTACAGGTAATCCCACAGCGTGCTGAGCGTGGGTACTTTCATGATGGTTGATCGGAGTACCGTATTCGGATTGGACAGGGCAGCGACTCTCCCGGTGCGTATGTCGTCAGCGGTGATGCCACCAATAATGGGTGCCGACATCTGAGTCAGTTCGCCAAAAGTGCCATGACATGACGCGCACTTCGCATCCCAAACTTGCTGACCCTGCAGCACGGTGCCTTTGCCTTTGGGTAGACCTGTGAAGTCGGGCCGCACATCGATATTCCAGACTTGAATTTCTTGGGGGGTGGCGCTGCGACCGACGCCGGGATAGTTCGGGTCACCTGCCTGCGCAAAGCTCATGCATGCGCAGAACAGCAAGCACAGCATGCCAACCTCAATAAGCCTGGACATTCAGTACCTCACCGGATGCATTGATTTGCCAGGATTGAATGGCGTTATTGTGATACGTGGATCTGCTGCCCCGGACTTTACGCAGCTGCTCAATACCGGGTTGCACATAGCCCGTCTCATCAACAGCTCGTGATTGGAGAACTGCCTCGACGCCATCCCAAATCCAGTCGATATTGAAACGGGTGAGCGCTTTGTTTTGTATCGGCCCCTCTAGTTTAGCGCTGCGCCAATTGCGTCCTCCGTCGGCAGACACATCTACCTTTTTGATCTTGCCTCGGCCCGACCAGGCGAGGCCGGTGATGTTGAACATGCCCTTGCTCAGTAACTGCTGACCGCCGGAGGGCGAGGTAATTACGGATTTGCATTCCTGGATCGAGGTGTACTGCCGATGACTCCCGTCAGGCATCAGGTCGATGTATTGAATCGATTCATCCTTGGTACCCCAGGGCTGATCGCCGACTTTGATGCGCCGTAGCCATTTGACCCATGAGACACCTTGCATGCCAGGTACGACCAATCGCAATGGATAACCATTTTCCGGGCGCAGCATCTCCCCATTCATACCCCAGGCAACCAGTACATCATCGAGCGCGTGCTCGATAGGAATTGTGCGCGTCAGGCTGGCGCCATCGGCACCTTCAGCTAGAATAAAACGCGATTGCTGTTTGTCATAGCCGCAGTAATCCAGCAGCACTGACAGCGGGACACCCGTGAATTCGCAGCAGGACAGCATGCCATGTGTGTACTGAACCGTTGGCACAGAGGGCTGCCCCCATTCCATCGCGGTATTCGCGCCACACTCCAGAAAGTGAATACGCGAGACTGACGGCAGTCGCATCAGGTCATCCAGCGTGAAGATCATCGCTCTCTTGACCAGACCGTGAATCATCAGCCTATGCGTCTCGGGCGCGATGTCGTGCCAGCCTTGGTGGTGTCTTTCAAAATGCAAGCCATTTGGCGTGATGATGCCAAACAGCGCCTGCAAGGGGGTGAACGAGACAGACGATTCCTGCGTTCTGGTCAGGCCCGGTGATGCGCGTTTGAGAATGGTGTTCTCATGTCGCGAGGGTTGCCCGTAGCCGGCCTGAGTAACCGGTTTACCCAGCGTTGTCGAATGTGACGGTAGTACGAGAATATTTGGGTCGCCTGCTAATGAGTTTTCATTACCTGCAGTGTGTACCTCACTGGCATAGCTCAAGGAGGTCGAAGACACTGCAGAAGCAGCCGAGGCCATCATAAAACTTTGTCGCAAAAACCGGCGACGCTGCTCATTGAGTCCTTGCTCATGGATCTCGCGCAGGAGCTGCGGATCCAGAAAATTTTCTGGTGCTTTTATGAGTCGTCCGTGGCGCTTTTTTTCTGCGGTCATACAATCATTTCCTCACCGTTTTTTTATGCGTTCGCGGGCAGTATGACAGCTGAAGGCTTCACAAAGCGCAGCGTCATTCGGCCTGACTCACCAATGTCGCGATACTTGAGTTTGTCACTCTCGGCAACACTGCGCAGATTAGGCGGCAAGTTCCATGCACCACCGGGATTGTCTTTGGTATCGAACGCATTGCTGTTGATCTTCGAGCTGCGATCAAGTTTGAAGCCAGTGGCACTGCGCGCTCCCCAACCTCGGGGGGAAACTGGTTCGTCTTGTTCATGGCTCCATTCTCTCAAAAGTAGGAGCCTCCTCAAAACCCGGGGCGATTCAATCCGATGCCGCCTTTGAGCGGGAGACCATCCATCCACGAGACGCTTCCCTGTCCAAAATCCCAACCGAACCGATCCGCCCCAACGCAAAAAGCCCCCGTTATCGCTAACGAGGGCTTTGCTTACTTGGTGGCCCGGGGCGGAATCGAACCACCGACACAAGGATTTTCAATCCTCTGC
>CAZXDB010000116.1:0-4185 GCA_964639465.1 uncultured Bifidobacterium sp.
GATTGTTCATCCAACGTATAGAGCCGGGTAAACGTGGTGGTGTGTTTGCCGGTATCCAGTCGCTGAGAAATTTCCCGAACAGCGATTTCCGCATCCGGCACCAGCAGATTCACCAGCGAGGATTTGCCCATGCCGGACTGGCCGATGAGGATCGTCGACTGCCCTGACATCAGAGGCTGCAACATCGCCAGCGTAGCGCTCGGATCTGCTTTGGCGCTGACCTCGTGTATCCGGTAGCCCAGCCCTTCATAGAGCGCCAGCTTGGCGCGCGCTGCCGGTAACAGTTCCGCTAGGTCAGTTTTATTGAGGATCAGGTGGGCAGTAATGCCCGCCGCATTCGCAGCAACCAGTGACCGCGAGATCAGGTCATCCGAAAAACCGGGCTCAGTTGCCACGACAATGAACAATTGCGTGACATTGGCAGCCAGCAGCTTGGATTTGTATTGGTCAGAGCGATAGAGCAGGGTATCGCGTGGCAGGATTTCATCGATGACGGCCTGATCTGGTGAGGTCAAGGTCAGACGAACCCGATCGCCCGTGGCGACATCGCTTTTTTTACCGCGTGTGACGCATTGCAGGGCTTTACCATCTGCGTGGGCAAGATAATGTCGGCCGTGTGCGGCAATGATCAGTCCCTGCAGTTCACTCATGCGTCAGCGAAAGCCGCTACCGAAAACTGCATCGATCTTTGCTGCACAGATGAAGTCATTCGTAGACACCCCGCCCTTGCCTTCATTTACCGAATGCGTGTCGTAGCGGACTTCGCAGCGGTTATAGCCGACGATCAGTTCGGGATGATGGTCTTCTTTATGAATGGTGTCGGCGATCGCATTCACGAACGCCAGCGTCTGATGGTAATCGCTGAACCGAAACAGGCGCACCAGCTTGCCGTCCACAATATGCCAGTCGCTCAGGACTGCCATCGCATTGGTGGTCTCGTCTGCCGAGGCGGCCTGCGTCAGATGACGACAGGTTTGCCGCAGCAGCGACTCGCGCGTCATCATCAGGCGGACAGTAATTTTTCTACCCGGATGCTGGCGGGCGGGTGAGAATCGTAGAACGCCGAATGCAGAGGATCAGGCGTCAGCGTTGAGGCATTGTCTTCGTAGAGTTTGACCAGTGCTGAGATCAGGTCCTGCGAATTGCTGTGCTTGGCGGCAAACGCATCTGCTTCGAATTCATTTTTACGCGAGCTAATCGACAGAACAGGCGAGAACAAGAAGGTAAACACGGGCAACGCAAACATGAACAGAATCAGTGCCATTGCATCGTTACTGGCGGCCATCATCGGCTCCACGCCCAGCCCCTGATAGAACCAGACCTGATTTTTCAGATAGCCGAGTAATGCTAGTAATCCCAGCGAGATCACGAACATCACGGCAATGCGCTTGACGACGTGATTCAGTTTGAAATGCCCGAGTTCATGCGCGAGCACGGCTTCGATTTCATTCGGTGCCAGTCGCGACAGCAGCGTATCGAAGAAGACGATGCGTTTGGCCGCACCAAAACCTGAAAAGTAAGCATTGCCATGCGCACTGCGGCGCGAGCCATCCATCACGAACAGGCCTTTGCTGGCAAAGCCGACGCGCTGCATGAGGCCTTCGATACGCGAGCGCAGACTTTCATCTTGCAGGGGCGTGAATTTGTTGAACAGTGGTGCAATCAGGTTCTGGTAAAAGCCCAGCATGAAAATCTGGAAACCACACCAGATCAGCCAGGCATACAGCCACCACAGGGCGCCGGCTTTTTCCATGAGTGCTAGGGTGACCCAGATCAGCGGCAGACCGATCACGGCACCCACCAGCGTGTGCTTGAGCATGTCGGAGAAGAAAAGACCCGGCGTCATTTTGTTAAAGCCGAATTTTTCTTCCAGACGAAATTGCTTGTAATAGTCGAACGGCAGGTCAATCACGCTGCCAATGATCGTGACCGCTGCGATCAGAGCCAGCTGATACACGATGCCGGAACCGGCCATATCAAACAAGGCTACCGACAGCCATTGCAAACCACCGAGCAGCGTGAAACCCAGTAGCACCACGGCATTGACGACCAGCAGCACAATCTTCAGACGGGTTTTGGCGATGGTGTAGTCAGCCGCCTTCTGATGCGCTGCCAGCGGAATCTTGTGTGCAAATTGCGCAGGCACCGCATCCCGATGCTGTGCAATGTGTCGGATGTGGCGCGACGATAGCCAGAGTTTGACGCCGAGTGTCGTCAACAGGAAAGCGGCGAATAACAGAGAGAAGCTTTGCGGATCCATGCGGTGTCTATGAGAAAATGGCAGTTTTATGGCCCTTCACATGAAGGACCTGACTGGAAAGCAGATTATGTCACAAGCTTCTGAAGCTCATCCGCCCCCCCTAGGCGGAGTCCGTCCGAATGAAATGAACCTCGTCTGGATCGACATGGAAATGACCGGTCTCGATCCGGACAATGACCGTGTTATCGAGATTGCAGCTATCGTCACCGATGCCGAATTGAATATCCTTGCTGAGGGTCCGGTCTTTGCGATTCACCAGAGCGATGCCGTGCTGGACAAGATGGATGCCTGGAACAAAGGCACGCATGGCCGCTCCGGCCTGATCGAGAAGGTGCGAGCTTCCACGGTTACCGAGGCGGAGGCTAGCGTGCAAATGATCAGTTTTCTGCGACAGTACGTGCCGGCGGGGAAATCACCAATGTGTGGCAACTCGATTTGTCAGGACCGTCGGTTCATGGCGCGCCACATGCCGGAGCTGGAACGTTTTTTCCATTACCGTAATGTGGACGTCTCCACGATCAAGGAGCTGTGCCGCCGCTGGAAACCTGAACTGATCAGCGGTTTCAAAAAGCATCAGATGCACACCGCGCTGGCCGATATCCTTGAGTCCGTCGAGGAGTTGCGTTATTACCGCGAGCATTTCATCAAGCTTTGAGGGCTGCGACGTCGGCCGCCTGACAAGGCG
Organism: uncultured Bifidobacterium sp.; assembly: GCA_964639465.1. Taxonomy (GTDB): domain Bacteria; phylum Pseudomonadota; class Gammaproteobacteria; order Burkholderiales; family Burkholderiaceae_D; genus Pernthalerella. The sequence continues at coordinate 2,946 of CAZXDB010000116.1, forward strand.
CGTCGACGCCGTGAGCTGACGATGAGCGGTTTACTGGCTGCGTCGGGCTTGCCAGAAGCGCCGAATCTGAGAAATCGACGCCTCAATCTCTACCGCCAGTTTGTGGCACTTCAGCGGATCGTCGACCAGACTGAGTTCCGATTCTTCAATTTCTTCAGCACCCAGCAAATCAATGGCGCGCAGCAGCCCGCTTTGTGGTGATGCACGCAGCGCTTGCCATGCCGCCTCACGGAGTTTGACCCCTTCGAGGAATCCCCAGGCCCAGGTTTCGGCATCCAGCAGGGATTTGCCTTTCCACTGCAATTCGCAGAACAGGGGTTCGAAATCTGCCGGGGCCACGTCCAGTGTGACTTCGATGTCTTCCAGCGTGCGTTCCAGTAGATGCGCGATTCGCTGCGCCTGTTGCGGTGTCTGAAAATCAGGCGCATCCTCGGGCTCCGCTCCCCAGACTGCGGAAGACCATTCGGCTGCGGGAATTTTTTCCGGACCAATCGCAATCGCTGTCAGAAAACCATGCAAGGCATCCATCGTCATTGCCTCATCGCTGCACTGGTCTGACATCAGGAAACGATCCAGTTCTTCAAATTCCTGCTCTGACAACAAGGGGTCGGTATGCATTTTTTTCTCAGTAATAAACAGACCGCAGTGTAACCCGTGAAGCGGATGTCCATTCGAGGTGGCGGGCAGACTACAATGCCACTCATGACTGACCTGCCACCGCATTCTTTTTCCGGACTCTCGCCTGACACGGTACTTGATGCACTGCAATCGCTCGGGCTGTATGGTGACGGCCGTTTGCTTGCGCTGAACAGTTACGAAAACCGTGTGTATCAGGTGGGTATGGAAGACACGGCACCCGTGATCGTGAAATTCTATCGACCAGGCCGCTGGACCGATGCCGCGATTCTCGAAGAGCATCAATTCGTTGACGAGCTGTATGCGCAGGAAATTCCGGTCGTGCCGGCAACGCGCATCGCGGATCACACCCTTCACACCCACGAGGGCTATCGCTTTTCCGTATTTCCGCGTCAGGGTGGACGCGCACCCGAGCTTGATCGTGACGAGACATTGGAGCAAACCGGTCGTCTAATGGGGCGAATTCATGCCGTCGGTGCCAGCGCAGCGTACCAGCACAGGCCGATACTGGACGCTGCCAGCTTTGGCGATGAACCGCGCGCCTGGCTGCTGGCGAATGATTTCATACCCCCGGATTTGCTGGAAAGCTGGTCCAGTGTCACTG
>CAZXDB010000117.1:0-4019 GCA_964639465.1 uncultured Bifidobacterium sp.
ATGGTGCCCTATCAGATTGCCGGCTCCGATGCCTTGTTCAATCTCGGCTTCGCGTTTGCTGCGGCGACGCTAGCGGCACCGGGCGTTTACATCGCCATGAACGGACAGCTTTTCCCTTGGAACGATGTCACGAAAAATCGTGCGCAAGGTATCTTCCAGCCACGTCACTGAAGCAAGACGATCACAAAAAACCATCAGGCGTTCAGCCGCAGATACAGTGCCGGCAAACGTTCCGGCAGCTGATCGATACTCTCAACCAAAAGGTAATGGTGCTTGCCGAACATGCGCTGCAGATAAAGATCGGCCTGTTTGTCCACGGACACACAAAATACCGGCGATCTCTCCGCACCCGATTGCGCAATCGCGCGCCCGGCGTCCTGCACCAGTATCTCTGGATGAAACACATCGATATCATGTGGCTCGCCATCGGTAATAAGCAGAATCATCCGCTGCGCAGTGCGGCACTGGCGCAGCGAATGGCTTGCATGCCGTATCGCCGCGCCCAGTCGTGTTGACAGGGCGCCCTCCACATTGGCGAGTCGATCCGTTACCTGATCATCGAGCGGATCGTGAAATTCTTTGAATCGCAGGTAGTTCACTTCATGCCGGCCATTTGAGCGAAAACCATGAATGGCGAGCTGATCGCCGCCCAACTCAACAGCAGCACCCAGCAGCAGACTGGCTTCGCAAATCAGCGACCACCGTGTCGCATCGCCCGACTGCGTATTGACCGATGCCGATAAGTCCAGCAGCAAGAGCACCGATAAATCCGGTTTTTGCAAACGCGTGCGCCGGAAAATACGCAGGTCAGGTGTCTGCCCTGTTCGCAGCGCGAGTTGCGCACCAATCAGCGCATCCAGCTCAAAATCATCACCCTTGGTTTCGTGCCGCAAACGATGCGGCAAGCCTCGTTTGCGCGCCTGCATCAAGCCAGACAAGCGCGATACCAGTGCATCGTGTTCTGAAAGCCGATCACGCAAAGCTGTCGCATTCGCAGCATCGCTGACATCAGGTATGTGTTCAATGATTGTGCACCAGCGCTCGCGCCAGCGGCCGATGCGCGCATCCCACTCCGGATAAACCGGACGATCACTTTGCATGCGTCCTTGTTCATCAGGCGATGTAGTGGCGATTTCGCGCGGCCTGAAATGCGCATCCTCGGGCACCTGCTCGCCCAGGCGCGGCGTCGATTGCGCGACCTCGTCCGTTGACCGAAACCCACTGTCTTGCAAGCGCGTTTCTTCAGGGGGCGTCTCGCCTCGCCAGAGAAACACATTGTCATCACGGTAGGCGGGTTCCACCAGATAAGCGCGTGCATTGAATTGCGCTCGCATCTGACCGAGATCGTTACCCAGCAATGAACCCACTTCACGCAGAGCGAGCGCATGACTGCCGCTCTGCTGTGATGCCGCATACAGATCACAGGCCTTTCTGACCCAGGGGTGATCATCACGGCGCGCAGGATCGAGCAGGCAATGCGAAAGGCGAATCAACAGCGCGTCAACGCTCTCACTCTGACGACTGCGGTCATCGAAAAATTTCAGCCACAAGCGCCGCAGTCCGGGCATCTCTGCGATCGCCCTTGATTCCACGCGCGCATCTTCCAGCAGCCCGATGATGGCTAGCTGCACAGGCTTGAGTTGTTTGCGTTCGAAACGCGTATCTGAGTAAGCGAGGTGCGCAGCCGCATGGGCGGCGGCAGCCCAGTAAAGATCGCGCAAAGCGTTACCGGAATGCGAGGCATATCGCTCGGGAAGATGAATACCCAGTTCAGACAAAAACGGCCGCTGCACCGTGGCGGGTTTATCCGTCGATTGCAGTGAAAAATTTTTCGCCCACAACGCGCGCAGATAGTGACGCAGACCCGGCGTGGCCTCGCGCAGACCGTAACGGCCTTCGTTCGTCATTCCAGGAAGCTCAGCACCACGTTATGCAGAGCTTCCAGCATGGCCGGGTCATCTGTAATCGGTTGAACCAACGCCATGCTGCATGCCGCCAGTGGCGGAATGCCTTTCGACATCAGGGTCCCCGCATAGACCAGCATGCGGGTTGAGGCCCCTTCTTCCAAGCCGTGACCTTTCAGGTTACGCATCTTGCCGGCGATGCCGACCAGTAGCGCTGCCATTGCCTGAGGCACGCCGCTTTCATGCTGAACGATCGCCGTTTCAATCGCAGGCGCAGGATAATGAAAATCAATCGCCACGAAGCGTTGCTTGGTCGAGGGTTTCAAATCTTTCAGTAAACGCTGATAGCCGGGATTGTAGGAAACGACGAGTTGAAAATCCGGGTGCGCCAGCAGCAGCTCATTGTTCTTGTCCAGCGGCAGACAGCGGCGCGCATCAGTGAGTGGATGAATTGCCACGATCGTGTCCTGACGCGCCTCGACGACTTCATCCAGATAGCAGATCGCTCCAACACGAGCGGCAAGCGTCAGCGGCCCGTCCTGCCAGTAGGTGCCTTCCGCGTTCAGCAAAAAACGGCCGGTCAGATCGCTAGCTGTGGTGTCTTCATTGCATGAGACCGTAATCAGCGGTCGCCCGAGTTGCCAGGCCATATGCTCGACAAACCGCGTTTTCCCACAACCGGTCGGGCCTTTCAGCATCACTGGCAGACGCCCCGCATAGGCGGCTTCAAACTGTGTGCACTCTTCGCGGACCGGCAGGTAGTACGGTTCTTTGTTAATGCTGGGCGGCGAGATGTCGGTCATGGGGTGTCTGGCGTGCGCAAAAATAAACGCGCCAGTGCGGGCCGGCGCGTCGAAACAACTTATTTGTGAACCAGATCCGCTTGATTCGGTATGCCCGGAATCGGACACTCTTCGGTGCCGACAGTCGGACGCGTGATTTTTTCCACCATCTCGCGCGCGCCTTCCGGATCATTCACCCATTTCGCATAAAAATCATACGGACAGGCAGCAACGCCTTTGTTGTCTTCACCCGAATTGATCTTGCCGGTATAGCCGCGATGCAGAAGCTTGAACAAATGATTTTCAGATTGCATGTTCTTGCGCGCGTCGCGAATCAGCGATGTCGATAGCTGTGCGTATTGAATACCCATGTCTTCTTCGCCGCATTCGCCCATGGTGCGGCCGTCGAAGCCAATGATCGCCGAGTGACCGAAGTAGGAGTACACACCGTCGAAGCCCGAAGCATTCGCCACCGCAACGTAGCTGTTGTTCGCCCAGGCCATCGCCTTGGCCATCAGCACCTGTTGGTCTTTGGCCGGATACATATAGCCCTGGCAGCGCACGATCAGCTCAGCACCCTTCATCGCACAGTCGCGCCAGATCTCGGGGTAGTTGCCGTCGTCGCAGATGATCAGACTGATCTTCAGACCTTTCGGACCATCCGACACATAGGTGCAGTTGCCCGGATACCAGCCCTCAATCGGCACCCAGGGCATGATCTTGCGATACTTCTGAACGATCTCGCCCTGGTCATTCATCAGAATCAGCGTGTTGTACGGTGCCTTGTTCGGATGTTCTTCATGTCGCTCGCCTGTCAGCGAGAACACACCCCACACTTTCGCGGAGCGGCAGGCTTCAGCGAAAATTTCGGTTTCTTCACCGGGAATTGCTGAGGCCGTGTCATACATTTCCTTGGCGTCATACATGATGCCGTGCGTGGAATACTCTGGAAAAATCACCAGATCCATGCCCGGCAAACCGACTTTCATGCCTTTGACCATGTCTGCAATTTGACGGCAATTGGCCAGCACTTCAGCCTTGGTGTGCAGGCGCGGCATCTTGTAGTTAACAACGGCGACGCCGACGGTGTCTTTGCTGCTCGATATATCTCCGTGATACATGCGACTCTCCCGGTAATAGTGATACGGGAAGAGTAATTCCTGCCAGGGATCTTCAGAAATAAGTCATTCGACGTACTAAGTACCTAACTAAATTTGATTGTGAAGCACGTATGCGAGCCCTACAGCCACCCAATGCAAAATCGGTAATGCAAAGACGCTGGATCCCCCCTTGCAGGGCGCGCACTGGCTTGCAAGCCAGTGCCGTTGCGCGG
>CAZXDB010000118.1:0-3983 GCA_964639465.1 uncultured Bifidobacterium sp.
TCGATCCGCTGGAATACAACCTGCTGTTTGAGCGTTTCCTGAATCCCGAGCGGGTCTCGATGCCTGACTTCGATATCGATTTTTGTCAGGAAGGCCGTGACCGCGTCATTCAGTATGTGAAAGAACGCTACGGCAAAGAGGCCGTGTCGCAAATCGCTACCTTTGGCACCATGGCCGCCAAAGGCGCGGTACGCGATGTTGGACGTGTGCTCGACTTTGGCTACAACTTCTGCGACGGCATTTCCAAACTAATTCCGTTCAAGCCCGGCAAGCTGGTCACGATTGCCGATGCGCTGGAAGAAGAACCGCTGCTCAAAGAACGGCGTGACAACGAAGAAGAAGTACGCCAGCTGCTGGAACTGGCGCAGCAAGTCGAAGGTATCGCGCGTAACGTGGGCATGCACGCCGGTGGCGTGCTGATCGCGCCGGGCAAGCTGACCGATTTTTGTCCGTTATACACGCAAGGTGTGGACGGTGGTGTGGTGTCGCAGTTCGACAAGGATGATGTCGAAGCCATCGGTCTGGTGAAGTTTGACTTTCTCGGTCTGACCACGCTGACCATTCTTGACCGTGCGGTGAAATACATACGTCATCTCGATCCAGCGATGGCCGACTTCAGTCTTGAGCGAGTGCCGCTGAATGACCGGCCTACCTATCAGTTACTGACAGCGGCAAAAACTGTCGCCGTGTTCCAGCTTGAAAGCCGCGGCATGCAAGGCATGCTGAAAGATGCCAAACCGGATCGCTTTGAAGACATCATCGCGCTGGTCGCTTTGTATCGCCCGGGACCGATGGATCTGATACCGGATTTCTGCCGCCGCAAACATGGCGAGCGATTCGATTATCCCGATCCGCGCACAGAAGACATTCTCTCTGAGACCTACGGCATTATGGTTTATCAGGAGCAGGTCATGCAGATGGCGCAAGTCATCGGCGGTTACTCGCTGGGCGGCGCGGATTTGCTGCGTCGTGCGATGGGTAAAAAGAAGCCCGAAGAGATGGCGCAGCATCGTCAGATTTTCCGTGAAGGCGCAGCGAAGAACGGACTGCCCGAACAAAAGGCCGACGAGATTTTCGACCTGATGGAAAAGTTCGCCGGCTATGGCTTCAACAAGTCGCACGCGGCTGCGTATGCCTTGCTGTCGTATCACACCGCCTACCTCAAAATGCATCATCCGGCGGCCTTCATGGCAGCCAACTTGTCGCTGGCGATGGATGACACCGACAAGATCAAGATTTTGGTCGAAGATGCGCTGGTCAATTGCGGCCTTGAATTGCTGCCTCCGGATATTAATTTATCGGTATACCGTTTTACGCCGGTGCCTGAACCTGAGAAAAAGTCGAGCAAAATCCGCTATGGTCTGGGTGCGATCAAAGGCACCGGACAAAATGCGATCGAGGCCATTATCGCCGCGCGTCAGGGTGCGCCTTTCACGGACCTGTTTGATTTTGTCAAACGTGTGGATAAAAGACAGATCAATCGCCGTAGCATCGAATCCCTGATTCGTGCAGGTGCGTTCGACTCGCTTGGCGTCAATCGCGGCATCCTGCTGGCATCGGTGGGTCTGGCGATGGATTGCGCGGAACAAGCGGAAGCCGCAGCCAATCAAGTCAGCTTGTTTGAAAGCGCCGACAGCGGTTTCGATGATGCACCCGAGTATGTGAAAGCACCGCCCTGGGATGACAAACAAAAACTGACCGAAGAAAAAGCAGCACTCGGGTTTTATCTGAGTGGTCATTTGTTCAATGCCTATGCGGATGAAGTCAGAAAATTCATCCGTACACGTCTGGCGGATCTGTCGCCCTCGCGTGAACCGCGCCTGATGGCAGGCATCATCTCCGCGCTTCGCTCGCAAATGACGCAGCGGGGGCGCATGATGATTGTGACGCTCGACGATGGCAGTGCGCAGGTTGAAGTCACGGTCTACAGCGAGACCTATGAAGCCAACCGGGCGCTGTTTCGTGAAGATGAGTTCCTCACTGTGCAGGGTAAGGTCTCTGAAGATCGTTTCTCCGGCGGCTTGCGCATAACGGCGGACAAGGTGATGGATATCGCTGCCACCCGAGCCAGCTTCGTCAAGGCCTTGCGCCTGTCCATGAACGGCCAGGCGGATGCGACCCGCCTGCGTGAGGTGATTAAACCTTTCCAGCAAAGCGAGGCCTCTTGTCCGATCGTTGTGCAGTACATGAAGAACGGCGCGCTCGGCGAGCTGCGGCTATCGGACGAGTGGCGCGTGCGCGCTGATGACAACCTCAGAGCGAAGCTGTCCGAATGGCTGAGCCCGGATAACGTGTGGTTCGAATACTGATGGGCATGACGCGCACGCTTAGACGTATCCTCAGTCTGCTGAAGCCTTACAAAGGCCGACTGCTGCTCGCGCTCGGCGGCATGATTGTCACGGCGGCGACCGAGCCTGCAGTCGCTGCGATGATGAAGCTCTTGCTGGACAAAGGGTTCTCTCAGGCGCATACCTTCTCGCTGTGGCTGGTGCCGCTGTTTGTCATTGGTATTTTTGTGGTTCGTGGATTTTCGACCTTCACCACCAGTTACATGATGGCGTGGATTTCCGGGCGCCTGATGGCGCAGTTGCGTCAGCAAATGTTCAATCGCCTGCTTGATGTGCCGCTGGGTTTTTTTCGCGAGCGCTCGACCGGCTATGTGATTAACACCATGATGGTCGAGGTGCAGCTGATACTCGATATGCTGCGCAGCCTGTTGGTGGTGCTCGTGCGTGACAGTCTGACCGTGGTCGGCTTGCTGGCGTATTTATTCTGGCTGAACTGGAAACTGACGCTGGTCACGATTGTTCTGGTGCCCGTCATTGCGTTGGTTATTCGACTGACCGCACGTCGCTTGAAGCGCCTGATTTCACAGAATCAGGAAATCAATGCTGAGCTGATGCAGACCATCGAAGAGACCACACGCGCAAGGCATGTGATCAAGATATTTGGCGGCCAGACGTATGAGGCAAAGCGCTTCGAGCATCGCTCCGAGCGTCTGCGTGGTTTCATGATTCGCATGGCCAGCACTATGGCCACTACCGAGCCGATTACCCAGTTCCTGAACTCTTTCTCGGTGTCTGTCATCATCGTCATCGCACTTGCGCAGGCGGGTGATGGCGGCATGACCGTTGGCGGCTTTGCGTCGTTCATCACCGCGATGCTGATGACACTCACGCCCCTCAAGCATCTCGCTGCGATCAACGGACCGTTGCAGCGTGGTCTGGCAGCAGGCGAAGTCGTGTTTGGTCTGATCGACACGGCACCAGAGCGCACTGGCGGTAAAACGCTGGATCAGCGCGCTGCGGGACGACTGGTATTCGATCAGGTCAGCTTTACGTATCCCGATGAGAAGCAGGCTGCATTGACCAACATTTCACTGTCAGTCGAGCCGGGCGAAACGATTGCGCTGGTGGGCATGTCCGGTGGCGGCAAGAGCACGCTGGTCAATCTGGTGCCGGAATTTTATGCGGTCACCAGCGGTCGCATTCTGCTCGATGGCGTACCTATCTCCGAGATCTCGCTGGGCAGTCTACGGGCGCAGATGGCCATGGTCAGCCAGAACGTCGTTTTGTTTGACGATACCGTGGCCGCCAATATTGCGTATGGCGATGCCAATCCCGATCTGGCGCGTATCAACGCTGCCGCAAAAGCAGCTCACCTGAGCGATGTGATTGATGCATTACCCGAGGGTCTCGACACCTTGATTGGTGACAATGGCATGCGACTGTCAGGTGGGCAGCGCCAGCGACTGGCGATTGCGCGTGCGATTTATAAAGATGCGCCGATACTTATTCTGGATGAAGCCACCTCGGCACTCGATACTGAATCCGAACGCGCAGTGCAGGATGCACTGGATGGTTTGATGCATGGGCGAACCACGCTGGTGATCGCGCATCGGCTGTCTACTATTGAACACGCCGATCGTATTGTTGTGCTGCAGGATGGAAGAATTGCAGAGACCGGTAGTCATGCACAGCTAC
>CAZXDB010000119.1:0-3854 GCA_964639465.1 uncultured Bifidobacterium sp.
TCCGCCAACAAGGCGGCGATCATCCGCACTATCTCTGAATGGCTGTTTGGCAACCAGGATGCCATTGCGGTGTGACTGGCGCTTCGCCTCGCTGATATCGGTCCGGAGATCATTCTTCTGCCTCAACAGGCTTGTTTTACGGGCTGTCGCCCATCAAGTGTCCGGCATCCCGCGGCCTGTTTTTTAACTCTCTTAATGTTGCATTAATCTTCAGGTCGTAACCTGCGTCCATCTCATTTTAGAGAGGTGAACAGGTTCATGTGCCTAATATCGTCCAGTCATTCTCTTTTTGGTCCACATTATCCCGGACGGATGTCGCCCGAGATTGCCGTCAATGATTTGCATTTTTACTGGATAGATCGAAACCATCCTGATCGATCGAGTATCGAGGGCTTTATTTCCGGTGTGTTTCGGGCCAGATTTGGCGCTGAAGTTCAGTATTTTTCTGATGTGTTGATAGGTTCTCGTGATCCTGACGGTGCATGGAATGCAGCTGTGGGGTTGTCAACGATTACTCAACGCGCTGCATTTCTTGAGCAGTACCTCGATGATCCGGTTGAACAAGTCATTGCGCAGCTACAACCGCAGGTGCCGCACAGTCAATCTGTTTCTCGCGCAGATATTGTCGAGTTCGGCAATCTTGCAGCCACCCGACCCGGCGCCGTCCGTACACTGATTCTGCATCTTGCACCTTTCCTGCGTGCCCGTCATGTGCGCTGGATTGTTTTTACCGGCACGCGAAGTTTGTTCAATTCATTTGCAAAATTCGATTACAAACCGACCGTGATCGCATCAGCGGATCCCAGCCGCCTGAATGGCGGGCAGGTATTGTGGGGTACTTACTACGATGCCTGTCCCGAAGTGATGTTCGGCGACGTCGACGCCGCCTATGCACATTTCTATGCGTAACCCCATGAATACCAACGCATGGCTCGGCGATCTGAACGGACACACGCTCGCTGGCACTGGATTGACGAAGGCGATCGGGGATCTGTCGGCCTGTCTGATTGAGCAGCTGCCGCGCGGCAGTCTGGTGGGTCTGTATGCCGATAACTCCTGTGACTGGGCTATTGCCGACCTCGCATTGCAACAGGCGGGTATGGTGTCCATACCCGTGCCCGGATTTTTTACACCCGGTCAGATCGGTCAATTATTGATGACGTATCAGGTGCAGGCTGTGATTGCACCGATGTTGCCACCTGCACTGGAGGCGGCGGGCTTTGTTGTCAAAACTGTGCTTTCTGAGGCGACGTCACTGATCCTTTGCGCCAGAGAAGTTATAGCGCCGCCAGCGGGCCCTTTTCTACCCGGCTCCAAGCTCACTTTCACCTCAGGCAGCACGGGTAATCCCAAAGGTATTTCACTGAGTGCCGACCAGCAGTGGCAGGTGGCGGCGTCCTTGTCAAAGGCCTTGCAATCGCTGGGTTTGACGCGCCATTTGGCGATGCTGCCGATGTCGGTGCTCCTGGAAAATGTGGCGGGTCTTTACACCGGCCTGAATCTCGGCGCTGCAATTATTTTGCCATCACTGAGTGACGTTGGCCTGAGCGGCTCATCGGGCTTCCATCCGAAAAAAGCGATCGACGCAATCAACGCCAGCGAAGCGGAAAGCATTATCTTACTTCCGCAGATGTTGCGCGACATTCTCTTTGAGCTGAAAAGCTCCGGCGATTCACTCAAGCGCCTGAAGTTTGTTGCCGTTGGTGGCGGTAAGGTTGCGCCCAGTCTGATTCATGAAGCGAGAAAAATTGGTTTACCGGTCTACGAGGGCTATGGTTTGTCGGAAGCTTGCTCGGTCGTCGCCTTGAATACGCCCGAAGCTGAACGTGTGGGCAGTGTCGGCAAACCGCTTGCACACCAGTCGATACGGATCGCTGGCGATGGCGAGATCGAGATCAGTCAGCCCGATACCGCCTGGTTTGCGACGGGCGATTTGGGCGAGATTGATAACGACGGCTTCCTCTACGTCACGGGTCGAAAGAAAAACGTCTTGATTACCAGTTTCGGTCGAAATGTGTCGCCGGAATGGCCCGAGTCCGTATTGCAGAGCTTTCCGGAAATAGCGCAAGTGATCGTGTACGGTGAGGCACAGTCGCAGCTCTCTGCGCTGATCGTGCCCAGTGGCTCGGATATCTCGGTATCGACGCTGCAGACGGTGGTCGACCACGCCAATCAATTATTGCCCGATTACGCTCAGATAGGACGATGGCATGCATTGGACAAGCCGTTCTCAGTGAGCGATGGATTACTTACCGCGAATGGCCGGCTACGCCGCGACCAAATCATCGAATTTTATCGATCACTCATTCAAATTTGACTCATCTTTAAGGGGATCCTGCATGTCCGGTTTTTATAAGCGTCTGGTCAATGAAACACAACAAGAGCGCTTGCAGCTGACGAGTATTCCCGTCATTCAGCAAGCCCTGCGAGGTGATATCAGCAGGGCGCAATATGCGGCTTTTCTTGGGCAAGCCTTCCACCACGTCAGACACACGGTACCGCTGCTGATGGCGTGCGGCTCACGATTAACGAACTCGCACTACTGGCTGCAAGAGGCGATCGCAGAATACATTGAAGAAGAACTCGGCCATGATGAATGGATACTCAATGATATCCATGCCTGCGGCGAGGACGCTGAAAAGGTTCGTCAGGCGGTACCGCACTTCGAGACCGAAATGATGGTCGCCTACGCCTACCATCAGATTGATCGCGGCAATCCGCTCGGCTTTTTCGGCATGGTGTTGGTGCTGGAGGGGACCAGCGTTGCATTGGCAACGAACGCCGCAGCGGCCATTCAAACGTCATTGAGCCTGCCTGATAGTGCCTTCAGCTATCTCAACTCACACGGCAGTCTTGATCAGAGTCATGTACGGTTTTTTGAAGATCTGATGAACAAGGTCGATCAGCCAGCCGATCAGCGTGACATTCTTCACTGCGCACGACGTTTTTATCGGCTGTATGGCGATGTCTTTCTTTCGCTGCCGACAACGAAGTAATTCACAGGAGCGGACATGTCCGACGTCAGAAGAAATCGTGTGTTGTTGACGGGCGCCTCGCGAGGAATTGGCAAGGCAATCGCATTGGCCTTGTCAGATCAATCAGAGCGACTTTTTTTGCTGGGGCGCGACAGAAAAGCGCTCGATTGTGTGGCCTCGATGATGCGTGGCACGAAGGTGACCTTGCTCGCGGGAGATATCGCTGATACGGATTTCCGCGCTGAAGTCGCCAGCATTGTTGAAGCAGTGGGCGGCATCAATGTATTGATCAACAATGCCGGCGTCAGCGACTTCTCTGAATTCGAGCATCAGCATCCGGAGATGTTGGAGACACTACTCGCGGTGAATCTGCTGGCGCCGATTCAGCTGTCACAGCAACTCTTGCCGCTGATGCTGCGAGAGTCCGATGCGCAGATTATCAATATCGGATCAGCATTTTCCTATATTGGCTATCCTGGATTCGCGACTTACTCCGCAACGAAATTCGGTCTGCGGGGATTTACCGAAGCCCTGGGGCGCGAACTGGCTGACACACCTGTTCGTGTACGTTTGTTCTCTCCCCGGGCGACGAAAACGGACATCAACACGCCTGAGGTCACCCGTCTCAATCAGCAGCTGGGCACCGTAGAGGATGATCCTGCCGAAGTCGCGCGTCAGTTCCTTTGGTTCCTGTCCCGGCATCAAACAGAGTATCGACTTGGTTTTCCCGAGAAGCTGTTTGCAAAAATTAATCAAATTTTCCCTGGCGTCGTCAGTCAGTCGCTGCGCAAGCAGCTGCCGGTGATTCGTCAGGCATGGTCTTCCGTATTATCCAAATCGTGAGGTTATTCATGTTCAAGTCATTGCTTGCCCTTCTTC
>CAZXDB010000120.1:0-3362 GCA_964639465.1 uncultured Bifidobacterium sp.
GCACCGCCGCCTCGGCCGGCGCTGACAGCGTTTCAGTAATGGCGGTGCGCTGCACCGCGCACAAGATGACCAGAATCAGACAGGCAGCGAGCTTTTTCATGGGTTCTGTTCTTTTCAAAAAGGGTCTGGCTACCAGACAGGCAAGTTAACGGCGGCTGGCAGGGAGCTTTCCATGTGGATCATACAAGTGCTGAACCGATAACCGAACAACATTTGCAAAACGGCTTGTTTCGCTCCAACGAAGCAGGGTCGGCACGCCCACCTTTGTATTTTCAGGGCCAAGTGCAGAAAATCCGCCATTTTTGCCGAACGATCGCAGCGCTGGGACTCGAGGAGGCGTTGGAAAATCAAGGGCTTGCTTTGTTTTTTAACACCGCAAAATCTCAGGGCTTTGTTGAAGGGTGGCCACCTGAGAGCGTTTGTGACGAGCCAGAGTTTGTCCCACATTAATATGCTTCAATAAGCATATTGACAAAGTATCCCCTCACTCGCAACATGCGTCACATCGCAGATAAATGCGGAATTTCTTATGCCCTACAAATAGGTCTCGAATGACATATTTGTGATTGGAGAGCTTCATGGCCGATATCCCCCTTCCCGACAAGGTCGATGCCGCATTCACGACTGTCGGCAGCATTGACGGCGCCTTGCTGCCCGTCCTCCACGAAATTCAGGCCCGCTGTGGCTATATCCCTGCTGAAGCAGTCTCGCTGGTTGCCGACCGCCTCAACCTGACTCGCGCTGAAGTGCATGGCGTGATCACCTACTACCACCACTTTCGCCAGCAGCCTGCCGGCAAAGTAGTCGTTCAGGTCTGCCGCGCCGAAGCCTGCCAGTCTGTGGGCGCAGAGGCGCTGGCCGAGCACGTGGTGAAGTCGCTGGGCTGTGACTTTCATGAAACCAGCAAAGACGGTTCGGTGACGCTGGAACCGGTGTACTGCCTCGGTCAGTGCGCATGTGGTCCGTCGATCATGGTCGGCGAGGATGTACATGCACGCGTGACGCCCGAGCGCTTCGACCAACTGATGCAGCGTGCCGGGAGTGCCGCATGACCGTCAAAATTTTTGTGCCGCGTGATTCGACCGCCATCGCACTCGGTGCCAACGACGTAGTGGCGTCTATCGTCGCGGAAGCTAAGGCGCGCGGTGTCGCCATTCAACTGGTTCGCAATGGTTCGCGAGGCATGTTCTGGCTGGAACCCTTGGTTGAGGTCGAGACAGCGGCAGGTCGCGTCGCCTACGGCCCGGTGAATGAAGACGATGTGAAGTCGCTGTTTGACGCCGGCTTCACCGAAGGCAAAGCGCATGCGCTGGCGCTGGGCAAGACGGATGAAATTCCCTATCTGAAAAATCAGGAGCGCCTGACCTTCGCGCGCGTGGGCATCACCGATCCGGTGTCGCTCGATGACTACCTCGCGCATGAAGGTTATGTCGGTCTGAAGAACGCGCTGAAACTGAGCGAAGAACAAATCGTCAAACAAGTGACGGATTCCGGACTGCGGGGTCGCGGCGGTGCAGCTTTCCCTACCGGAATCAAGTGGGAAACCGTACGCAAATGTCCCCCCGGACAAAAGTACATTGTCTGCAATGCCGATGAAGGCGACTCGGGTACCTTCTCCGACCGCATGGTGATGGAAGATGATCCTTTCATGCTGATCGAAGGCATGACGATTGCCGGTCTCGCGGTGGGTGCCAACAAAGGTTACATCTACGTGCGCTCCGAGTATCCGCATGCGATCGTTGCGCTAAACGAAGCGATTACCACTGCACGCAATGCACAGTATCTCGGCGCGAATATCCTAGGCTCCGGCAAAGCCTTCGATCTCGAGGTGCGCATGGGCGCCGGCTCGTATGTCTGCGGTGAAGAAACCGCATTGCTGGAAAGTCTGGAAGGCAAACGCGGTATCGTGCGCGCCAAACCACCGCTGCCAGCCATCTCCGGCCTGTTCGGCAAACCCACGGTGATCAACAATGTGATCTCGCTGGCCTCCGTGCCGATCATTCTCGCGCGTGGTGCCGAGTTCTATCGTGACTACGGCATGGGCCGTTCGCGTGGCACACTGCCGATTCAAATCGCCGGCAACGTCAAATTCGGCGGACTCGTCGAAAAAGCCTTCGGTATCACGTTGCGCGAAATGCTTTACGACTTCGGCGGCGGCACACGTTCAGGCAAACCGATCCGCGCGGTCCAGGTCGGCGGCCCACTCGGTGCCTATCTGCCCGAATCACAATTCGATACCCCCCTCGACTACGAAGCCTTCCTCGCGATCGGCGGCACGCTCGGTCATGGCGGCATCGTCATCTTTGACGAGAGCGTCGACATGGCCAAGCAGGCGCGCTATGCGATGGAATTCTGTGCGGTGGAATCCTGCGGCAAATGCACGCCCTGCCGCATCGGCTCCACGCGCGGCAAAGAAGCACTGGACAAAGTGATCGCTGGTGAAGACCGCGAGCAGCAAATTCATTTAGTGCGCGATCTTTGCGACGTGATGCTCAATGGCTCTCTGTGCGCGATGGGAGGCATGACCCCCTTTCCCGTGCTCTCCGCGCTCAACCATTTCCCAGAAGATTTCGGTATCAACAAGACCACTGCCACACCGCAGAAGGAGGCCGCATGAACAAGCTTAATGACACGGATTTCGGTACACCCGAGCGCGTATCCGAGACGCAGATTACGCTGGAAATTGATGGCATGACCGTCACCGTGCCTGCGGGCACGTCAGTCATGCGCGCGAGCACCATCGCGGGCGTGAACGTGCCCAAGTTGTGCGCAACCGATTCGCTCGAAGCGTTCGGTTCCTGCCGCGTGTGCCTGGTCGAAATCGAAGGTCGCAAAGGCTATCCTGCGTCCTGTACGACGCCTGTCGAAAACGGCATGAAGGTCAAAACCCAGACCTCCAAGCTGGCCGACATTCGTCGTGGCATGATGGAACTGTACATCTCTGACCATCCGCTCGACTGCCTCACCTGCCCGACCAACGGCAACTGTGAATTGCAGGATGTGGCCGGCATCGTTGGCCTGCGCGAAGTGCGTTATGGCTACAAGGGGAAAAACCACCTTGAGTTGAAGAAGGATGAGTCAAATCCCTACTTCACCTATGACGCGTCGAAGTGCATCGTCTGCAACCGCTGCGTACGCGCCTGTGAAGAGACTCAGGGTACCTTTGCACTAACCATTGATGGGCGCGGCTTTGATTCGCGCGTGGCGGCGGGTCAGAACGACAGCTTCATGGAATCGGACTGCGTGTCCTGCGGCGCCTGCGTGCAGGCCTGCCCGACCGCGACGCTGACGGAAAAAACCGTCATCATGATGGGTCAGGCTGAGCACAGCGCAATCACCACCTGCGCTTATTGCGGTGTCGG
>CAZXDB010000121.1:0-3182 GCA_964639465.1 uncultured Bifidobacterium sp.
ACAGCATGACCTTTCATGCTGGCACCGCACTGAACGACAAAACGCTGACGACCCAAGGCGGGCGTGTGCTGTGCGTCGTCGGCCTGGGTGACAGCGTTCGCGTCGCTCAGAAACATGCGTATGACGCTGTGGACAAGATCCGATTCGAGGGCATGCAGTTCCGCCGCGATATCGGCTGGCGTGCACTGAAGCGACCGGCCTGAACAAGCTCCTTCAATAAAAAAGGTTATTCCATGAGTACGCCCGATTCGAATGCCGTCAGAAACTGGTTGCTGTCGCTGCAAGAGCGCATCGTATCGGCGGTTGAAGCGGTTGATGGCAAGCCCTTCCTCCGTGACAGCTGGGAACGTCCGGAAGGTGGCGGTGGTATCTCCCGCCTGATCGAAGAAGGCCATGTGCTCGAGCGTGGCGGCGTAGGTTTTTCGCATGTCAAAGGCAGCAGCCTGCCGCCCTCGGCAGCGGCGAATCGCCCTGAAGTGGCTGGTCATCCCTGGGAAGCGATGGGCGTGTCGCTGGTTTTTCATCCGCGCAATCCTTACGCACCGACGGTACATATGAATGTGCGCTTCTTCACCACCACAGGCGAAGGCAACCAGCGCGTCTGGTGGTTTGGCGGCGGCATGGACCTGACGCCCTACTATGGCTTTGAAGAAGATGCCCGGCATTTTCATCAGACCTGCCGCACCGCGCTTGATCCGTTTGGCGCTGAGCTGCATCCGCGCTTCAAGCAATGGTGCGATGACTACTTCTACCTGAAACATCGCAAGGAAGCGCGCGGCGTGGGCGGTGTATTTTTTGATGACTTCAATGCACCCGGATTTGAACAGAGCTTCGCGATGACCCAGAGTGTTGGTGACCATTTCATTGAGGCGTATCTGCCCATTCTGAAGCGTCGCAAGGATATCGCTTATGGCGAGCGTGAACGTGATTTTCAGGCCTACCGTCGCGGTCGTTATGTGGAATTCAATCTGGTGTTCGACCGCGGCACGCTGTTCGGTCTGCAATCGGGCGGGCGCACCGAGTCCATCCTGATGTCCTTGCCTCCGATCGTGAAATGGCGTTACGACTGGCAGCCTGAAGCAGGCTCGGCGGAATCGAAGCTTTATACGGATTTTCTGCCGCATCGCGACTGGCTCGCTGCATGAGTGTGCGCGGGGCGCAGGAGGTACACGATCTGCGTTGCATACTGCTGCTCGGCGGCAGCTTCGATCCGGTCCATTCGGGTCATGTCGGACTGGCGCGCTATTTCTGCACCCTGCTGCATCCGGATGAGCTGCGACTGATACCGAGCGGACATCCGTGGCAAAAACCGACAATGACCACGCCGGCCAAGCATCGCATTGCGATGTTGCAGGCAGCCTTCGATCACTGGCCCACGCCGGTTTGTATCGATGAGCAAGAGATTCACCGGGAAGGCCCGAGCTACATGGTCGATACCCTGCATCAGTGTCGGGCGGAGCTGGGGCCTGACGTGTCGATCGCACTGATCATCGGCGCAGATCAGCTAGTCAATTTGCATACTTGGCATGAATGGCCGGCGTTATTTGACGAAGCCCATCTCTGTATTGCCGCTCGTCCGGGGTTCAGCACAGAAAACGCCGCACTGCATGAGGCTGTAGCCGCGCAAATCACGCGGCGGCTGGCCACTGCGGAGCAGCTGCGACAAACACCCTCGGGCCTGGTCTGCATTGCCCGCCAGCTGGCGCTGGAGGTATCGTCGACCGCCATACGGCAGCAGCTTGCCCGATCCGAAGACACTGACGGACTGCTCCCGGGAGCGGTGCTAGACTACATTCAACAACATCACCTTTATCAGACTCATTAATGGATATTAAAAAACTGCAGGGCCTCGTCGTTGATGCGCTCGAGGACGTCAAGGCGCAAGACATCCGTGTCTTCGACACCACCCACCTGACCAGCATGTTTGACCGTATTGCGATTGCCTCCGGCACATCCAACCGGCAAACGAAAGCACTGGCGTCTTCGGTGCGCGACTCGGTCAAGGCCGCAGGCGGTCACATTATCAGCATGGAAGGCGAAGGCACCGGCGAATGGGTACTGGTGGATCTGGGCGATATGGTCGTGCACATCATGCAGCCGGCTATCCGCGCCTACTATCGTCTCGAAGAACTCTGGGGCGAAAAAGAAATCAAGCTGGGTGCCTCGACACGCTCGGCGACATCGGCAAAGCAAACGCTGGTCAAAGCCTCGGGTCATATCACCAAAACAGCGGTGAAGAAACCCACGGGCACCAAGGCACCAGCGACACCGGCGACGAAAGTCGTGGCTGAAAAGACCACAACAACGCGAACCGCGGCCAAGGCACCGGCGAAAAAGACAGTCGCTAAAAAAACGGTTGCCAAAAAAGACGTTGCAAAAAAAGCCGTAGCCCAAAAAGCGACCATTAAAAAAGTCGTTGCGAAAAAAACTACGCCGAAAAAGAGCGCTGCTCAAAAAGCACCGGCCCGAAAAGCACCCGCCCGAAAAACCGGCAGCACAGCCAGAAAAACGCCGGCGAGTAAAACCGGGGCAACCCGCCGCACAACGGCAAAGTCAGGCAGCTAACGCTAACTGCAGACTGATTCCAGCGCATGCAATTGATCATTGCGGCCGTTGGCCACAAAATGCCAGCCTGGATCGAGGCGGGCTTTCAGGAGTACGCGAAGCGCATGCCGCCTGAATGCCGGCTGGTACTCAAAGAAATCAAGCCGGTCGATCGTTCATCCAGCCGCAGCGCCGAAACCGTGATGGCGCAGGAGCGTCAGCGCATCGAGGCCGCGCTGCCCAAGGGTGGCCATGTGATTGCGCTGGATGAGTACGGCAGGGACCTGACCACCGTGCAGTTGTCGCAACATCTAACGCTGTGGCAACAGCAAGGCGGGGATGTTACATTCGTCATCGGCGGCGCGGATGGGCTGGATGCGGATTTCAAGAAAAACGCGGATATGCTGCTGCGCGTATCGAGCCTCACCCTGCCTCATGGCATGGTCAGAGTGCTGCTGGCGGAACAGCTGTATCGCGCCTGGACAATTACGCGCAACCACCCTTATCACCGTACATCGATCTGACAGCGCTGATGCAGGGGGCCTGTGTCAGCCACACTGATCGGCACCACGGAAAGTTCTGAATGACATTGGCAGATCAAACCATTTATCTGGCCTCAAAAAGTCCACGCCGGCGTG
>CAZXDB010000122.1:0-3109 GCA_964639465.1 uncultured Bifidobacterium sp.
GACCAAGTGTCAAAAGCGGTCGCCCTGCATGGCCAATGTAATGGCTATTTGACTTTAACACGAGATTTTACTGGAAAACGCCCCGATTCGCCCCGGTTTTTGCCCCTCTCTGTCAAATGGGCCGCCGCACCCTGAACCAGGCCGCGTACAGCGCCGGCAGGAAAAGCAGCGTCAGCACGGTGGCAACAACCAGCCCGCCCATGATCGCCACGGCCATCGGACCCCAGAACACCGAACGTGACAAAGGAATCATCGCCAGCACTGCGGTGGCCGCCGTCAGAATGATCGGCCGGAAGCGGCGCACCGCCGAACCAACGACCGCATCCCAGACCGGGACGCCATCGGTAATATCCTGCTCAATCTGATCCACCAGGATGACCGAGTTACGGATGATCATGCCGAACAGCGCAATCACACCGAGCTGCGCAACAAATCCAAAGGGTCGCTGCAAAATCAGGAGGGCCATCGCAGCTCCCGCCACCCCTAGCGGCCCGGTTAGGAAGACCAGCGCCGAGCGCGAGAAGCTGTGAAGCTGCAGCATCAGCAGCGTAAACACGATAAAAATCACCAACGGCACATTGGCCGCAATCGACGCCTGCGCCTTGCCGCTGTCGGCGATGGCGCCGGCGAGTTTGATCTGGTAACCCGGCGGAAGCGTCGCCCGCAACGAATTGAGCTGCGGATCGATCTGACTCGACACCGTCGGCCCCTGAATACCATCGGCCACATCCGATTGCACCGTAATGGCCCACTCACGCCCCTCTCGCCAGACAACGCCCGGCTCCCAGACAAAACGAGGCGTAGCCAGCTGAGACAGCGGTACTGCACGACCGCTTGCCGTCGGAATACTGGCATTCGACAGAGCGGTCACTGTTTCACGTTCATCGACTGGCTGACGGATCACGATATCAATTAGTTTGTCGCCGTCACGGAACTGCCCGATGGTACTCCCGGAGAGAATCGTGTTCGCAGCGCGCATCACCACCTGCGAATTAATCCCGAGCGCGCGCAGCTTGTCCTGATCAAGGTCGATGCGAAGCACCTTCACTGATTCATTCCAGTTGTCGTTCACGCCAATCGCATTCGGATTACCGCGCATGATCTCCTTGACCTGATCGGCAATCACTCTCACCTTGGCGACCTCGGTACCGGTCACCCGAAACTGAACCGGATAAGGCACCGGCGGTCCGTTAGGCAGCAATTTCACACGCCCGCGCACTTCCGGAAAATCCTTTTTGAAGATGTCGATGATTTTGTCGCGCAGTACACCGCGGGCTTTTGCATCCGCAGGCAGTACAACAATTTGAGATACATTCGTCTGCGGGAAAATCTGATCTAGCGGTAAATAAAAGCGCGGACTGCCGGTACCAACGTAGCTGGTGACCGATTCCACACCGGGTTGCTGCATGATGAAGCGCTCGAATTTTTTTGCCTGGGCTTCGGTGGCCTGATAGGACGAGCCTTCCGGCAACCATAACTCCACCATCAGCTCGAGCCGGCTTGAGTCCGGGAAGAACTGCTGCTCAATGAAACGAAAGCCAAACACGCCCAGAAAAAATCCTGCCAGCGTCAGAGCAATCGTGGTCTTGCGCCAGTCAACGCACCAGTCCACGACCTTTCTCAAGCGTGTGTAAAACGGGGTATCAAAGAGTTCATGATGCCCATCCGCGCTGGCTGCTGGTTTCACCTTCAGCAAAATATAGCCAATGTACGGAGTGAACAGCACGGCAACGAACCAGGAAATGATCAATGCCAGCGCATTGACCGAGAACATCGAGAAGGTATATTCGCCGGCAGCTGATTTGGCAAAGCCAATCGGCAAAAATCCTGCCGCAGTAATCAAGGTACCGGTGAGCATCGGCATCGCCGTGGATGTGTAGGCGAAAGTCGCCGCATCAAAACGCGACAAGCCTTCTTCCATTTTTCGAACCATCATCTCGACAGCAATAATGGCGTCGTCTACCAACAGACCCAGCGCGATAATGAGTGCGCCCAGCGATATCTTGTGCAGGTCGATACCAAAAACGCGCATCGCCAGAAAGGTCGCCGCGAGCACCAGCGGGATCGTCAGGGCCACCACCAGACCCGGGCGCACATCGATACGCCAAGGCTTGGTATGCAAACCCAGCGAAATCAGACTGACGGCCAGCACAATGAGCACCGCCTCGGCAAGTACTTTCAGAAATTCATTGACGGATGAGCTGACAGCCTTCGGCTGGTCGGCCACACGCTGAAGTTCAATCCCTACCGGAAGCTTGGCCTGAATTTCTGAGGCCATCTGATCGAGACTGCGTCCGAGCGCGATGATGTCGCCGCCCTTCTCCATTGACACGCCAAGTCCGATGACTTCCTTGCCATTGAAACGCATCTTGTCTCGCGGCGGATCAGCATACGCACGTTTGACGGTTGCAAAATCACCCAGACGAAAGCTATTACCATTCGCGCGCAGGGGCATATTTTCCAACTCCGTGGCAGTAGCCAGCGCCCCTGAAACACGCACTTGCAAATTATCCGTGGGCGTCACCAGCACACCGCTGCCCTCCACGCTGTTTTGGGCATTAATTTGCGCCACTACACTTTCGAATGGTATGCCCAGCTGAGCAAATTTTTTCGTCGAAAATTCGATGAAAATTTTCTCATCCTGCACACCGTACAATTCAACCTTGGCGACCGACGGCACACCCAGCAGCTGCTGGCGCACGAAGTCGGCGTAATCCTTGACTTCTGCATAGCTAAAACCATCGGCAGACAGCGCAAAGATGGAACCGTAGGTATCGCCGAACTCGTCATTAAAGTACGGCCCCTGCACGCCCGACGGCAAGGTAGACTGGATATCGCCGATTTTCTTTCGAACCTGGTACCAGGTTTGCGGTACCTCTTTCGGTGGTGTCGATTCCCGCAGCTCGATGATGATGAGCGTTTCACCGGGCTTCGAATAGCTGCGAATCTTGTCGATGAAAGGCGTTTCCTGCAGCTTTTTTTCCAACTTGTCCGTGATTTGCTCGGCCACTTGCAAAGCACTGGCACCGGGCCAGTACGCGCGGATCACCATCGCACGAAACGTAAAAGGCGGATCCTCGTCCTGACCGAGCTTTGCGTAACTGAAAAT
>CAZXDB010000123.1:0-3109 GCA_964639465.1 uncultured Bifidobacterium sp.
GACCAAGTGTCAAAAGCGGTCGCCCTGCATGGCCAATGTAATGGCTATTTGACTTCAGCCCCGGATTTTACTGGAAAACGCCTTCATTTGCCCCGTTTTTTGGCCACTGGTATCAGATCGGTCGCCGCACCCGAAACCAGGCCGCATAGAGGGCCGGCAGAAAAAGCAGGGTCAGCACGGTAGCGACAATCAGGCCGCCCATGATCGCTACCGCCATCGGCCCCCAGAACACCGAACCCGAAAGCGGGATCATCGCGAGCACTGCCGTCGCCGCCGTCAGAATGATGGGCCGGAAGCGCCGCACGGCCGAGCCGACAATAGCCTCCCACGCTGGGATACCCTCGGCGATATCCTGCTCGATCTGATCTACCAGAATCACCGAGTTCCGAATGATCATGCCAAACAGCGCAATCACCCCCAGCTGCGCGACGAAACCAAATGGCCGCTGCAAAATCAGCAGTGCCATCGCGGCACCGGCCACACCCAGCGGTCCGGTCAGAAACACCAGTAATGAGCGCGAGAAGCTGTGCAGCTGAAGCATCAGCAGCGTAAACACGATGAAAATCACCAGCGGCACATTGGCCGCAATCGATGCCTGTGCCTTGCCGCTGTCGGCGATCGCGCCTGCCAGCTTGATGGTGTACCCCGGCGGCAGCGTCGCGCGTAACGGATTGAGCAGTGGATTAATCTGGCTGGACACCGTCGGACCTTGAATGCCGTCGGCCACATCGGACTGCACCGTGATCGCCCATTCGCGTCCCTCGCGCCAGACAACGCCCGGCTCCCAGACGAAACGAGGCGTTGCCAGCTGAGACAGTGGCACCGCGCGGCCACTGCCGGTCGGAATACTCGCGCTCGATAAAGCGGCCACCGTCGCACGTTCATCAATAGGCTGACGAATGACGATATCGATCAGTTTGTCGCCATCACGGAACTGACCGATGGTACTGCCCGATAGAATCGTGTTTGCTGCGCGCATGACCACCTGCGAGTTGATTCCCAGCGCGCGCAGTTTGTCCTGATCCAGATCGATGCGAAGCACCTTCACTGACTCATTCCAGTTGTCGTTCACGCCAATCGCGTTGGGGTTGCTGCGCATGATCTCTTTGACCTGATCGGCAATCGCTCTGACCTCAGCGACTTCGGTACCTGATACCCGGAACTGAACCGGGTAAGGCACGGGCGGGCCGTTAGGCAGCAATTTCACACGCCCGCGCACCTCGGGAAAATCTTTTTTGAAAATATCGATGATTTTGTCGCGCAGTATGGTGCGCGCTTTTGTATCCTCAGGCAACACAACGATTTGCGCGACATTCGTCTGCGGAAAAATCGGATCGAGCGGCAGATAGAAACGCGGACTGCCGGTACCGACATAGCTGGTAACCGATTCCACGCCGGATTGCTGCATGATAAAGCGCTCGAATTTTTTCGTCTGTGCCTCAGTCGCCTGATAGGACGAGCCTTCTGGCAGCCATAATTCGACCATCAGTTCAAGGCGACTGGAGTCAGGAAAAAATTGCTGCTCAATAAAACGGAAGCCAAACACCCCGAGGAAAAAACCAGCCAGCGTCAGTGCGATGGTGGTCTTGCGCCAATCAACGCACCAGTCAACGATCCTTCTGAAACGTGTGTAAAACGGCGTATCAAACAGTTGATGATGGCCATCCGCACTGCCTGCGGGCTTCACCTTCAATAAAACGTAGCCGAGATAAGGCGTGAACAGCACCGCCACAAACCATGAAATCAGCAGCGCCAGCGCATTGACCGAAAACATCGAAAATGTATATTCCCCCGCGGCTGACTTGGCGAAACCGATCGGTAAAAATCCTGCAGCAGTAATCAGTGTGCCCGTCAGCATGGGCATCGCAGTGGACGTATAGGCAAAGGTGGCGGCATCAAACCGCGATAAACCCTCCTCCATTTTTCGCACCATCATCTCGACTGCAATGATGGCATCATCCACCAGAAGCCCCAGCGCGATGATGAGCGCGCCCAGCGAAATTTTATGCAGGTCGATCCCGCAAATGCGCATCGCCAGAAACGTCGCCGCCAGCACCAGCGGGATCGTCAGCGCGACCACCAGGCCCGGACGCACATCAATGCGCCAGGGCTTGGTGTGCAAGCCCAGCGAGAGCAGACTGACGGCCAACACGATCAGTACTGCCTCGGCCAGAACGATCAGAAATTCATTGACTGATGAGCTGACCGCTTTCGGCTGATCGGCGACACGCTGAAGCTCGATACCAACGGGTAATTTCGCCTGTATTTTTGCGGCCATCTCGTTGAGGCTGCGGCCCAGAGCGATGATATCGCCGCCCTTTTCCATCGACACGCCAAGCCCAACCACTTCCTTACCGTTGAATCGCATCTTGTTGCGCGGCGGATCAGCGTAGGCACGTGTTACCGTCGCAAAATCGCCGAGCCGAAAATTGCTACCGTTGGCCCGTAGCGGCATGTTTTCCAGTTCCGTAATCGTCGCCAGCGCACCCGAGACACGCACCTGCAAGTTATCGGTGGGCGTCACCAGAATGCCACTACCCTCTACTGCATTCTGTGCATTGATCTGCGCCACAACGCTTTCGAAGGGTATACCGAGCTGGGCGAATTTTTTCGTCGAAAATTCAATGAAAATTTTCTCGTCCTGCACGCCATACAACTCAACCTTGGATACCGAAGGCACACCGAGTAACTGTTGACGGACGAAGTCTGCGTAATCCTTGACCTCCGCGTAACTGAATCCGTCAGCCGACAGCGCAAAAATGGATCCAAAGGTATCGCCGAACTCATCGTTAAAGAAAGGACCCTGCACGCCCGAGGGTAACGAGCCTCGGATATCGCTGATTTTCTTTCGGACTTGATACCAGGCTTGCGTCACCTCTTTCGGTGGTGTTGATTCGCGCAGCTCGATGATGATCAGCGTTTCTCCGGGCTTGGAGTAGCTTTGAATTTTGTCGATGAAGGGCGTTTCCTGAAGCTTTTTCTCAAGCTTTTCCGTGACTTGTTCGGCCACTTGCAAAGCGCTTGCTCCGGGCCAGTAGGCTCGAATGACCATGCCACGAAACGTAAAAGGCGGATCCTCGTCCTGACCGAGCTTTGCGTAACTGAAAAT
>CAZXDB010000124.1:0-3095 GCA_964639465.1 uncultured Bifidobacterium sp.
GAAAGATCCCGGCGACTGAGGGTACGAACAGCCAGCTGAACTCATTCGGCCCCAATTGCAGGTGCTGGGTTATCAAGACCGGTGCCGATGCGACATATAAAAACAACCCGGAAAAATTGCAAGCAATGGCACCGGCCCGCAGCTGGAACAAGGGGGACACAAAAATCTGTCGGTAGTTGGTCCATAGCGATACCGGATTGAACATTTGCCGCTCCGAAGCCGGCAGTGTTTCTGGCAGCCTGCGGTAGCAGATGGCCAGCATGGCGATGGTGAAAATAAACAAGAGCAAAAAAATACTGCGCCAGTCCCGCAACGTCACAATCCAGCCGCCGACAATCGGTGCGATGGCAGGCGACACCGAAAAAATCATCGTCACCAGAGAGAGCATCCGCTCGGCTGAAGCACCTGCATATAAATCGCGGATGATCGCCCGGCCGATCACCACCCCGGCGCCGGCAGACACGCCTTGCAAAATACGGAACGCCCACAGATATTCAACGCTGTGGGCTGATGCGCATCCCAACGAGGCCACCGCGTAAACCGCCAGCGAAATCAGGATGATGCTGCGGCGACCAAAGGCATCGGACAGCGCGCCGTGCCAGAGAATCATCACCGAGAATGACAGCATGTAGACCGTCAGGGTCTGCTGCACCTCCAGCGCGCTTGCGCCGAGGTTTTGCTGGATCGCGGGGAAAGCTGGCAGATAACTGTCGACAGAGAAGGGACCCAGCATCGCCAGTGCCGCCAGCAGAAGCGCCAACGACCCGGACGATGCCGGTCCGCCTGCGCTTTCCTTGAGATGGGCGTTCACTACGTACGACCTGAACAACTCGGCATCAGATACCGCCCATGCACAGATATTTCAGTTCGAGATACTCATCGATGCCATATTTCGAGCCCTCGCGCCCGAGACCAGATTGCTTGACACCGCCAAACGGGCCCACTTCGTTGGAGATCAATCCGGTATTGATACCCACCATGCCGTAGTCGAGTTGTTCGGCCACGCGCCACACACGACCGATATCGCGCGAATAAAAATAGCTCGCCAAGCCAAAATCCGTATCGTTGGCCGCTGCAATCACTTCTGGTTCGGTGCTGAAACGCATCACGGCAGCGACTGGGCCGAAGGTTTCCTCGTGCATGATTTTCATGTCGCCGCTGACATTCGAGAGTACCGTGGGTTGGTAGAACAACCCGCCCAAGGCATGGGCGTGACCGCCTGATTCCAGTTTTGCACCTTTGGCCAGTGCATCGGCGACATGCTCGCTGACTTTTTCCACTGCTTGAGCATCGATCATTGGGCCTTGCTGCACACTGGCGTCAACGCCATACCCCACCTTGATCTTGCCAACCGCGTCAGCGAGTTTTCTGACGAAGGCATCATGGACGGTATCGTGGACATAAAAACGGTTGGTACAGACGCAGGTCTGACCGGCATTACGGTACTTGGAGATCATCGCGCCTTCGATTGCGGCATCGATATCGGCATCTTCAAACACAATAAAAGGTGCGTGACCGCCCAGCTCCAATGCCAGCTTTTTAATCGTAGGGGCGCTTTGCGCCATTAGGATACGACCCACTGGCGTGGAACCCGTGAACGACAGATGTCGTACCTTGGGACTGTCGCACAGAACTTTGCCGATGGCGATCGAGTTCTCGCTGTCGGCGGTGAGTACATTGATGACACCGGCGGGAATACCTGCGCGGTGGGCAAGCTCTGCCAATGCCAGCGCAGACAGCGGTGTCTGTTCGGCAGGTTTGATGACAATGGTGCAGCCAGCCGCCAACGCCGGCGCGATTTTGCGGGTAATCATCGCAATCGGAAAATTCCAGGGCGTGATGGCCGCGCACACACCAATAGGCTGTTTGAGTGTGATCAGCCGGCGATCTGCAGCCGGGGAGGCGAGCACATCGCCATTGACCCGCTTGGCTTCCTCGGCGAACCACTCAATAAAGCTGGCGCCGTACATCACTTCGCCTTTGGCTTCGGCCAGCGGCTTACCCTGTTCGGCCGTCATCAACTTTGCCAAATCGTCAGCGTTCGCGATGATCAGATCGAACCATTTGCGCATCAGCTGAGCGCGCTCTTTGCCAGTTTTGCGTGACCAGGCAGGGAATGCGGCGTCGGCAGCGGTGATGGCCTGATCAGCCTCTGCCGGACTCAGGTTTGGCACGGACGTGATGCGGGCGCCATTGGCAGGATTAGTCACCTCAAACTGGCTGGGTGCATCAACCCATTGGCCGTTAAGCCAAGCCTGGCTGCGCAATAAATTCGGATCGGCAAGCGTTGGAAATGCGGGGGGAAGCATGTGCGACTCCTGAGGTTGATTGTCTTGGAAAGGCGACAGGATAACGGAAGGACGCCCATATCGCACAAGCACTGCCCGGTTACGAAGGATAAAAGGCGCGGTTGTAAGGAACGTGTTCTTGCTTTGGGTTACGAACCTGGGTCGATACCGTTAACGAACCACCGAAAGGCCTGTCCTCATGAGTACCCCACGATCAGATCAAAGAAAGTCGGCCAGCTTCAAGCAAGAATCTTTTGAGCAGGAATGGCAAAAACTTGCAGAATCCGCCAAAGTAGCTGATGCCAAACGAAAACCAGCTGTCCCAAAACTGGAACTCCGGGATGTAAACGGATCGCATAGCCCCAAAAAAACGCAGGACCAATCGGCATGGAAATCGAGTCAATCTGATCGAAGCGCGGATGCTACGACGACCCAGCCGCAGGCCCAGACAATCACCACAACACGGATAACTACCACCACGCAGACGGATCCGATGGCGCATACGAAACCGGTCATCACCCCAAGAAAGCAAACAAGGTTTGCGCCTGAGACGAGTTCGGATGGTGGTCCTAGTCAGGAAAAAACAAGCGCGAGATCAGAAAAAGCGGTTGACAGCCCACGGCGAACGAAAATTCTATCGAGGGAGCCAGCCCAGTCAAAGCGCTCAGGATCGCCCAGTGTCTCGACAACGACTACGCCTTCGTCATCGCCGGCCGTGACGCCGAGAGAAAAAGATCAATTCGAATCGCCGCGAGGCCTGAAAGCCAATCAATTCCGGAAAAGAATCAGCACTCAGTTTTCAAAGGT
>CAZXDB010000125.1:0-2978 GCA_964639465.1 uncultured Bifidobacterium sp.
GTAGTTATTGAGATGACTGCAAAATTCTGACCGTCATCCCGGCGCAGGCCGGGATGCAGCGTCTTTGAATGTGGCGGTAGTTATTGAGATGACTGCAAAATTCTGACCGTCATCCCGGCGCAGGCCGGGATCCAGCGTCTTTTTTTATGAATCTGCAGGCTTTCGACTTCACTGAAGCATAGCCGGCCGCCGGGTTAAGTCGCCTCTAAGCGATGCTTCCAAATTTCTGAATTGTTGGGCACCGAGGGATAGGTCAGACTTTGCGGCTGATTTCTGACCCTCCCGAGGAAAGCCCATGCCCCACACCAGCGACGCCCACCAGGACATCCGCGATGCCATCCGCGACCTGTGCGCGCAATTCCCCGCCGAGTATTTTCGCCAGATTGATGAAGAGCGCGGCTACCCGGAAGCCTTTGTCGATGCACTGACGCAGGCGGGCTGGCTGGCTGCGCTGATTCCTCAGGCCTATGGCGGCTCCGGCCTCGGTATGGTCGAAGCCTCGGTGATCATGGAAGAGATCAATCGCGCCGGCGGCAATTCCGGTGCCTGCCACGGTCAGATGTAC
Source organism: uncultured Bifidobacterium sp. (assembly GCA_964639465.1). Lineage (GTDB taxonomy): Bacteria > Pseudomonadota > Gammaproteobacteria > Burkholderiales > Burkholderiaceae_D > Pernthalerella. The sequence continues at coordinate 566 of CAZXDB010000125.1, forward strand.
AACATGGGCACCTTGCTGCGCCACGGATCAACCGCGCAAAAAGATTTTTATCTGCCCAAAATCGCCAAGGGCGAATTGCGTCTGCAATCGATGGGCGTCACCGAGCCCACCACCGGCACCGATACCACCAAAATCAAGACTACCGCGGTAAAAAAAGGCGATCGCTACGTCGTTAATGGTCAGAAAGTCTGGATTTCGCGCATACAGCATTCCGATCTGATGATTCTGCTGGCGCGCACCACACCGCTGGCCGAAGTGACAAAAAAATCGGAAGGCATGTCGATTTTCATCGTCGACTTGCGCGATGCGATCGGCAACGGCATGACGGTGCGACCGATCCGAAATATGGTCAACCATGAAACCAATGAACTCTTTTTTGAAAACCTGGAAATACCGGTCGAGAATCTGATCGGTGAAGAAGGCAAGGGCTTCAAGTACATTCTCGATGGCTTGAATGCCGAACGCGCGCTAATTGCAGCTGAGTGCATTGGCGATGGTTTCTGGTTCATCGACAAAGTCACGAAGTACGCGAACGAACGTATCGTCTTTGGCCGGCCCATCTCGCAGAATCAGGGCGTGCAGTTTCCGATTGCCAAAGCCTATGTGAATCTCGAGGCGGCTAGCCTGATGCGCTACAAAGCCTGCGAGCTTTTCGATGCGGGTAAACCTTGCGGTGCCGAAGCCAATATGGCCAAGATGCTGGCCGCCGACGCTTCGTGGGAAGCAGCCAATGCCTGTCTGCAGTTCCATGGGGGTTTCGGTTTCGCTTCTGAATATGATGTCGAGCGCAAATTCCGCGAGACACGTCTTTACCAGGTCGCGCCGATCTCGACCAATCTGATTCTTTCCTATGTTGCCGAGCATGTGCTCGGCATGCCGCGTTCCTTCTGAGGGGAAGTCATGAACACGACGATTGCTCCGAGCCAGCAACTGGCCGAGTTTGCCGCGAATCTGCAGTTCAGCGATATTCCGGATGCCGTAGTGCGTCGCGCGGAAGATTTGCTGCTCGACTGGTTCGGCTCTGCGCTCGCCGGCAAGGTCGGTCGACCAGTACAGGCAATCGAAGCGATCGCACGCGATATGGGGCCGCAGGAGGGACGCGCTGAAGTACTGATCTCGCGTCGCATGACCTCGCCACTGTTTGCTGCACTGGTCAACGGCGCATCGTCGCATTATGCCGAGCAGGATGATGTGCATAACGGTTCCGTGTTTCATCCGGCGGCCGTGGTGTTTCCTGCCGCACTGGCCATTGCGCAGGATCGCGGATGCAGCGGCAAGGATTTGATTACCGCCGCCATTGCGGGCTACGAAGCCGGCATACGCATCGGTGAATTTCTCGGGCGTTCGCACTACCGGATTTTTCACACCACGGGCACCGCGGGCACGGTCGCTGCCGCCGTAGCAGCAGCGCGTTTGATGGGACTGAACCCGCAGCAGATGCTGCATGCGATCGGCTCGGCCGGCACGCAGGCGGCAGGGCTGTGGGAATTCCTGCGCGATGCGGCCGATTCCAAGCAGCTGCACACCGGCAAAGCGGCGGCTGATGGCTTGCTGGCGGCACTGCTCGCAGAAAAAGGTTTCACGGGCGCGAAACACGTGCTGGAAGGCCCGCAAGGCATGGGGGCGGGTATGTCCTCTGATGCTGATCCGGTTCGCCTCACCGACCGGCTCGGGACGCGCTGGGCAACGATTGAGACTTCCTTCAAATTTCATGCATCCTGCCGTCACACGCATCCGGCCGCTGATGCTTTACAGCAGGCGATGCGTGAACACGGACTCAAAGCATCAGATATCACCGAGGTGATTACGCATGTGCATCAGGGCGCTATCGATGTGCTGGGTCGCGTGATTGCACCCGAGACCGTGCATCAGGCGAAATTCTCGATGGGTACCGTGCTGGGTTTGATTGCCTTGCATGACAAAGCGGGCGTGTCGGAATTCGAGCGCCTGTACCTTGATCCTGAGGTGGCGGACTTCCGCGTGCGCGTGAAGATGGTGCTGGATGCCGAAGTCGATGGTGCGTATCCTGAGCGCTGGATCGGCAAGGTCACCGTACATACGCGCGATGGTCGCGTGCTGCAGGGACGGGTCGATGAACCCAAGGGGGACCCTGGAAACACGCTCTCGCGCCCCGAGCTGGAACAAAAGGCACTGGCGCTGGCTGACTTTGGCGGTGCGGCGACCGAAGCGGAGATGCGTGCGCTGTTTGCCAAACTCTGGGATGTGACGGCGCTGCCGGTGGTGAAGCGACTGCTGTAGTCGGATCGGCAGTTCACTTAAACAGCGTCAGATGACGTTCGAAGAATGGTTGGCCTTAACATCGTCATCCCGGCGCAGGCTCACTGCTATCCGGAAGATTTTTGAAGTAAGGGTACTGGATTCGAATTGATTCGTGAATGCTTTAGTTTAGGTT
>CAZXDB010000126.1:0-2943 GCA_964639465.1 uncultured Bifidobacterium sp.
TTGTTTTTAATGCGCCAAAGGGTAACGCAAATGCTGTCACTATTACATAAATAATAAACCGCCGATGTTGCGTACTGCCCCGCTTACGACGGCACCATCTGCTCACTTTGCTGTTCACTCGATGCGCGCTGCGATGATCGGTGTAAACCAGATGCCCGTCTCGCAGATCAGCTGAAACATTTCGTGAACCGCATTTTGCCGGAAGCGGTCACACGTCGGCTGCATACCGACGTCGGTCATTATGTGGTGATGCTGTTGGTGTTCTCGGGTTTGATGGGTAGCGTGCTGGCAGCGATTTATTTTCTTGAACTGCCGGCAGTGGCAGAAGCGACACCGTATGCCGAAATCCATCTGCGGGATTTGTTCATCAAATTGTTTTCCGCATTTTTTCTGATGACCGGCATAGGTACTTGGTGGCTGGTACTGACGGCAGAAAGTCGTCGCAACGCCTTGCAGGAGTCCGAGCGACAAACCAATTTGCTGATGACGGAAATTGATGCACACCGCAAAACGGATGCCGAACTGCAGCGGGCTAAAGATCAGGCCGAGGCATCGAACCTCGCCAAAAGCCGTTTCGTCACTGGTATGAGTCACGAGCTGCGCACACCTCTCAACAGCATTCTGGGCTACGCGCAAATCCTGCAAACAGACAACAGCATCCCTGCCTCTCGCCAGAATGCAATCAGCGTCATTCGCCGCAGCGGCGAGCATCTGTTGTCGCTGATCGACGGCATGCTCGATATCGCGCGCATTGAAGCGGGCAAGATGCGACTGGACTCAGATGAGCTACCTTTGCGGGAATTTCTCGATCAGATTGTGCAAATGGTCGCTCCCCAGGCCGCCCAAAAAGGTCTGGCATTTCATTTTGTTGAAGCCGGTCGTATTCCACAATCCGTGCATGCAGATGAAAAACGGCTGCGCCAGATTCTGATCAATCTGCTGGCCAATGCAGTGAAGTTCACCGACAAAGGCGCGGTCACCCTGCGCGTCAGCTATGCGCGCGAAATCGCGATCTTTGAAGTCGAAGACACTGGCATCGGCATTGCCGCTGACGATATTGAAAGAATTTTTCTGCCCTTTGAGCGCAGTGATTCGGCGAGTCAGCGCAAGGAAGTCGGCACCGGACTGGGACTGGCAATTTCCAACATGCTGGCCCACATCATGGGTGGCGAACTGACGGTCACAAGCACAGCGGGCAAAGGCAGCGTCTTCCGTCTGCGCTTGTATCTGCGCGAGGTCAGGCAGCCGGAAAATCGCCGCGCGCAGATCGCGCAGGCCACCGGCTATATCGGCTCACGCAAAAAATTACTGGTGGTTGATGATCAGGCATCACAACGTGTGGTGCTCAATGAAATGCTCTCGCCGCTAGGCTTCGACATCCGTGAAGCCGACAGCGGGGCGGCCTGCCTGGAAGCGGTTGAACAATATCGACCCGATCTGCTGCTGATGGATATTGCGATGCCCGGCATGGATGGCTGGGAAGTCTGCCGGCGCCTGCGCGAACGAGGACACGCCGACCTGCCCATCATCATTGTGTCGGCTAACGTGCTTGATCCGACCGCGCGCGTCACCGACAGCATGTATTGCAATGATTTTCTCGCCAAGCCTTTCATGCTGAAAGATCTGCTCTCCAAATTGAAACTGCATTTGGGCATCGAGTGGACAGCGGCTACGCCATCAACATCTGCGCAGGTACGCGCTGTACGACTAATTCCGCCGAGAGCGACACTGAACCGTCTGCTGGAACTGGGTTCGATCGGCTATGTGAAAGGCATACACGCTGAACTTGATGCGATTGAAAAGAAAAACAGTATGTACGCGCCGTTTTGCGCTGAGCTGGTCTCATTGGTCGAGCGTTTTCGACTGCCTGAATATACCAACCGTTTAAAGGAGTGGATGCATGACGACGTGGACCACGTTTGAAGGTGACGTGGCACTGATTGTTGACGACGTGCCCGAGAATTTGTCGCTGCTATCGGATGCCCTATCCGAAGCGGGCTACACCGTACTGGTCGCAACCGATGGACACTCCGCACTGGAAAGACTGCAGAGGGTCGTGCCCGACATCATTTTGCTGGATGCGGTGATGCCGGGCATCGACGGTTTCGAAACCTGTCGTCGCATTAAGCAAATGGACGAAGTACGCCATGTCCCGGTAATGTTCATGACCGGGCTGACTGAAACGGAGCATGTGGTTAAAGGCTTCGAGTCAGGTGGCCTTGACTATGTGACCAAACCGATCGAACCGGCCGAAGTACTAGCGCGTGTGGCAACCCATATTCGCAATGCACGGATGATGTCACAGGCCCGACATGCGATTGATGCGGTGTCGCATGCCGCAATCTCGCTACGGGCCGATGGCACACCACTGTGGCAAACACGTCAGGCCGCCGAGTGGATGGAAAAATATTTTCCGGGCGCGCAGACCGTCTCAGAAGCACTGCCGCCACCCGTCACGGAATGGCTGGCTAGCGCGCTGACGCAAATTCCGAACGCTGAATCGCTGGTGGTCACGCAAGGCAGCGACAGCCTGCATCTGACCGTTTCCCAGCGAAACCGCGAACTCCTGCTGCTGTTGGAAGAAAAACATCCAAGCCTTGCGCCATCACTCGACGCCTATCAGCTGACACCACGTGAAATGGAGGTGCTCACTTGGCTCGCCAAGGGCAAGACCAATCGTGATATTGCCGAAATACTGGGGATGAGCCCTCGCACCGTGAACAAGCATCTCGAACATATTTTCGTGAAGCTGGGGGTCGAAACACGGTCGGCGGCAGCGGCGCTCGTTATTGGCAAATTCGGCGCAACAAGCTAAACGCGACCGAAATCACTAAGCATCTATCTATGGGGTGTTTAACACCTTCCGGATTTGCTGCTCAATGTAAGTAGCTTCGCATTTCTCATTATCAAAATTATCTGATAAACAATGAACGACGCTGGATC
>CAZXDB010000127.1:0-2671 GCA_964639465.1 uncultured Bifidobacterium sp.
TTGCCCGGGTCGAGCACCACACCCATCTGCGCCGCCTGCTTCCATGCCTCACCAACACCGTGCGTCAGCACCCGCAATTCGGCAGCAAGTGTCCCAAATTTCTGCCGATCTTTACGTGTGGCATAGATTTCTAACAGCTTCACCCGAAGCGCGTGGCGGTCGGGATGCAAACGCAAAGCATCCTGCAAAATTTCCTCGGCCTGTTCGTCGCGTCCATACGCAATATAAACATCGGCCTCCGCCACTGCATCCACTTCATTGGTATCCAGCTGGCTGACCGAGGGAACAAAATTCGAATGAAACACGCTGTTGCTGGTGTCGATATGACGACCACCTGCTTGGTCGAAGACAGATTGCACACCCTCCGACTCCATCATTTTTTCAGCCAAGACCTGCGTACGCCGGCGATAGCGCAAACCGACCCAACCCAAGAGCAGCAATCCCGCAACGCTGGCCAGGATCAGTGGCGGATGTTGCAACAGATCCTGCAAGGCATCGCCAATCTGCCGCGCCAATGAAGCTGGGGCCGGTGTCTGCTCTGTCGTCGGTGCTGTCGCTGAAGGCGGCGCGGGCGTGGTTGTTGGTTTTTTCTCAGGTGTCGATGCTGGTGTCGATGCCGGCAATGATTCAGCGGGCGAAGGTACCGGTACGCTGAGAGGCAAAACGGGTTCATCCACCGCCGTCGCAGCTGCTTGCTTTTCGGCGACTGCCTGATCCTGAATGTTAGCCAGCTGCTGCATGTCACGGATGTTTTTCTCCAGCGCAGCAATCCGTGAATTCGCGTCAGCCAGCGCCTGGTCAGAGGCGATCTGATCCAACTTATCTGCGTTCTGTTTGAGATGGCTTGATTTGCTCTCTTTTGCACCTGTGCCATCGCCCTCTTTTGAGCCAGCAGCATTGTGGGCAGACTCAGGCAATTTGTCAGGGGCAGGCGCCGTCAGCTTCAACTTGTCCTGGGGCACGGATGAAGAAGGAATTTCCTGCGTCGGCAGCGTCACCCTACCGCTGCTGCTATGCACGCCACGCTGACTTGATTCGTTACCGGTTTTTGGTATCAATGCAGCGTTGCGACTTTGTGCGCCTTGACGTGCCAGCTGTTCGCGATAACGCTGAAATTCAGCACGTTGCGCACGAATGAATTCACGCGCTTGCGCCGAGTCAATAGCGCGTACCGTCTCGCTCTCTGGCATACGGAGCAAACTGCCTGCTTTCAGCCGGTCAATATTGTTACCGATAAAAGCTTGTGGATTCGCACGCTGAAGTGCCAACAGCATTTGATCAATGCTGACGCCTTCTTCACGGTGGGCGGCCGCGATACCGGCGAGCGTTTCGCCGCGCTTGACGAGATGTGTGGCTGAATTTTCTGGCTTGCTTGCGACATCTTTCACCGTCGCAGAGGCTCGTGCCTTGCCCTTTTCCTGCGTAAAGGGCTCCGCTTTGGTTTCTGTATCGGCGGCCTTGCCTTCCAGCACACGACTGTTCGGCACTAGGGTCTCCGGCGCATTCACGGCAAGCGGTGGTTCGGCGATCGCAGGCGGATCGAGTAACAACACGTACTGACGTAAAGTGCGGTTACCGGCAGCGTTGAGTTCAACCAGCAAGGTCAGAAAAGGATCACTGATCGCCAGATCAGAAGTGAGTTGAATGACTTGCCGATCGCCCTTCTTCACCAACGAAAACCGGATCGAGCGCAGTACAGGTGAGTAGTCAATGCCGGCCTGTACAAAGCTCTCGGGCGCTGCGAGCTTGATCGTAAGAGACTCCGCTTCCGACGCCGTCAGCGCCGAGAATTCGATTTCCGCATCAAGCTTCTGCCCCATCGCCGAGCGAACCTGGATGTCACCCAAGCCCAACGCTTCACTCATCACCGGTACGCAGCACAGCAGCCACAGGGCGAACCGGAGCGACGCACAGGACGAAAGCAGGTGACTCATGACGGGAGCAAGTATTTGTTGGGTGTGAACTTCGGACTGAAGTCCGATCAGGGGCGGTAAACGCACTGTTTGCGCTGGCTCTGTCGCTTAGTGACCGTGAATGCGAACGCAGAGCGAGACCTTAACATCGGTTCGATGCGCACTGCAAGCGGAGTGGTCGGGACGCGACAGTGAAAAATGAGGCTTGCGTTTTGAGGTAACAAAAGTAGTTACCCAGCAAAGGATACTCGCCAGGGTGTTTCACCCTAGTCAAGATTTCATTCCCTCAAAAGTTGGGGCCTTCTCGTAACCCGGGGGGATTCACAAGGCAGTAAATGATGTATCTTGCATAACAGCTCTTCAATGAGAGATTAATCGGCCATCGGCATTTACAAAATTTTATTTACAGAGAAAAATTTTTGGGCTAACCAATTTTCTCTTGCCTGAATCAAGCTAACAGCATTTGCTCCGCCAGCGTATGATGGATCAGATAATTGAACCGGATCGTCCTCCCATAAGCAAACAGGACAAATTTCATATGCGCCCTTTTCTGATAGCGTAAATTCCCCACAGCATGGGCAGGGAAAAAGCTGATCTTTATTTTGTTTCATTGCTTATTCCAATAGTTAATTCCATCAACTGGTTTAAACATCGTTCGAGGGGCGCCCGCTGATGTTTTAACTGCAAAGGTATTAGTTTTCGGATCATAAAACATCACATCACCATTAGGCTTATTTTTCGTTAACACACCAGGGGGT
>CAZXDB010000128.1:0-2650 GCA_964639465.1 uncultured Bifidobacterium sp.
TTGGACATAAAGGTGAACCCAGCCTGACCCGCTTGCACTGCGCTCATCGAGGCGTGAGGTGAATTAAAGGTGACCACCCGCATCTGGATGCCAGCCGCCTTCTGCACCACCTTGGCGATAGCCTGGGTCTGCACATTGTTAATCGAACCCGGTGGCAGCGTTGAAATACTGACAGTTTGCGCCCAGGCCGCAAACGAAAAAGCGCTCGCTACGCCCAGGCCGGTGGCCCGAAGAAGAAATGATCTCATGTTGATTACCTCCAGTTGAACCGCTTACGCGGGATTTGAATAAATCTAAGGATCTGCGCCAAAGACGTGATTGACGACGCGCCACCTACACTATTCCTGAATGCGCGCATCGATGTTGCATCGCGATCAGGCTCCGACTGCAACGCGAGATAGCGTCGCTTCCTTCTGCTTGCGCAGCATTTGCTGGGCAAAGCGGAATCAAAATGCATTCCCCTCCACACGCGGTGTTGACTCGCCGCAATGCCCACGGGCTCCCCGCGCGAGCAACACTTGTGTAGCAATTTAATTTTTCTTCTGCGCATAGCGCTCTGCTTTTTCAAAGGCTTCTATGATCGCCGCATGCCGACGGTCAAGCCATTGCCGTGTTTCGGGGTGGGTAAAAATATAGAGATCCTCATCCTCAATAGCATTCACAACACGGTCGCCTACTTCATGTGGCGGCATGCTACCTTTTAGTAGTTCACCCATGAAATGATTCTGTGGCCTGACAGTCGCACCACCCAAACGCTCAGGTCGACTGCGCTCGGACAGGTGAATACGAGTGTCAACGGCGGCAGGCGCGAGTATCGAAACACCCACCTGAGTACCCTGAAGTTCGTTGTGTAGCCCTTCGGAGAGCGCGACCACCGCGTATTTAGTCATCGAGTAGGCAGCGGTAAGGAAGTTGGGATTCACTTGGAAGCCACCGATGGAAGCCGTATTGACGACATGTGCGGGCCGCTCGGTAGCCAACATGCGCGGAACAAGGGTCTGGATACCGTGGATAACGCCTTGGATGTTCACGCCAATCACCCAATCCCAATCCGCTGCTGTGATCTCATGAAGCGGCACACCGTGCAACGCAATGCCAGCATTGTTGCAGGCGATGGCGATCTCACCGAAGGCGCTCTCAACGGTGTTGACCGCATCTTCGACCGACTGCAACTCAGACACATCTACCGCGACCGGTATAGATACCCCGCCAGTAGCTTGAATTTGACGGACAGTCTCAGCTGCATCACTTTCCCGGATGTCACAGACGCCAACGCGCACCCCTCGCCTCGCCAGCGACAAAGCGATACCGCGACCGATACCAGACCCACCACCCGTCACAAAAGCTACCATCCCCGCCTCGATGATCATGAAGCACTCCTTTGCTTTTCACGGGCAACCTTGGTAGGCCGTTTGGTCAGGGCGTGCCTATAATTCCTCACACGTTGCGAGGCAACACACCGGCCTGGTCGCCTTGTTTCATCCACTCCTCGCCGACACCACGCCTGCGCATGACTCAAAATGACACCACCTCTAACCGCAATAGCGAACGTAGCGGCGCTGTCGAGAGCGCTTATCGGTATATCCGTGGAAGTATCATTCGCGGCGAATTGAAATCCGGCGAGATCTTGCTCGAAACCAATTTGGCCGAGAGGATCGGCGTGAGCCGCACACCGGTGAGAGAAGCGCTGTCTCGTTTGGCAAACGAAGGCCTGGTGGTGCTTGGACGCTATCGGCGCGCGCAGGTTGCAAGCTTTTCGATGGTTGATGTAGCGGAAGTCTTTCGGCTGCGGGGCAAGCTCGAAGGCCACGCTGCCCGACGAGCCTGTTTGCGCATCACCACAGCTGACATTCAGCGACTGGAGGCCATCGAAGACGAACTGGAGACAGCCTTTGCCAAGCTTGGCTGGCACCAACATCTGCCGCGCTTTGATGAGCTGAACAATGAATTCCACGCCATCATTGCTCGCGCAGCTGATAGCCCAAGGCTGGAGAGAATACTGGCCTCGTCCCTCGAGCTCCCAGCCTCGATTTTTAATTACTACACGGAATCCGTGGACGCGCGAACCGAGCGTACCCATCGGCAACACCGTGAGATCATTGCCGCACTGAAGGCGCGCAATTCCGACTGGGCTGAGGCGGCAATGAGTGCGCATCTCTTCTCTATCCTCAACGATCCTGCATCAGAAGATCTGAACTAACGATCGCTATCTTCGGATGGTTTAAACGGGATGTCATTGCACGGCACTCTGAGTAAAGTGAACCACCTTTTCGACGAACACCTGCGCTTTCTCCACGTGCGGCAGATGCCCGCACTCTGCAATGATTTCCAGCGATGACGAGGGAATCAAATCCTTGTAGGCCGCGCCATAGGCCACAGGCAAAACTTGGTCGTCGTCGCCCCAAATGATCAAGGTCGGCACCGAAATGCGGTGTAACCACTTACGCAACTGCGGGTTATGCATGCGCTGGCTCCAGCCAAGTTTTGCAGTGGTTAATCGATTTTTCAGTGCGATCATCGCCTCCTCGTCGTTAGCTGGCTTGGGCATAGCCTTGGCGATTTGTGGGTCGTGAAACAGCTTGCGGGTCAGTTCCTCCGGGGACCACATGAACATATCTGGCCAGCGAACACCGTCAACCGATACACCCGC
>CAZXDB010000129.1:0-2602 GCA_964639465.1 uncultured Bifidobacterium sp.
ATGAGTTCTTGGCCATGCTTGCTGATGGTGGGTTTCAGGTTGGGGAGTTGGCGAAGCTCATGTATCCCAGCGGTGTTGAGATTAAGGCCAAAAAAGTTGAAGATGCGATCGCCCAAACAGCTGAACTACTAAACCAAGAAAGCGTCACACTTTTCGAGCCTGCGATTGTTTACGAGGGATTTTTGGTGCGTGTCGACGTGCTGGTAAAGCGTCGCAATGTATTCGAGGTGATAGAGGTCAAAGCCAAGTCATATTCAGGCAACGTGAGCGAGATGGTCGGTGCCCGCGGGGCTATCAAATCCAATTACTTGCCCTATCTGCAGGATGTCGCCTTCCAAAAATATGTCGTACAAAATGCGTTCCCTGGCAGTACTGTTACTGCCCACTTGCTGATGCCAGACAAAACAAAGACTGCGGGCTTGAATGGACTCAACCAGTGCTTTAAGGTCAGACGGAATGGCCGCCAGACAGAAGTTTTGGTGGACGAGCGCGCGAAGAGGGCGGAGGTGGCGGAATCAGTACTTACTTGTGTAAGTGTTGATCATTTGGCGGAGGAGATCCTAAACCGCGATCTATCCTATCCAGGCGGCAGTGGCACTTTCGCTGAGGTCACAAAGCATTGGGCCTTGGCCTACGCAGCTGATAAAAAAATCGATCCAGTGCTTACATCTCACTGTCAGGACTGTGAATTTAAGGCGCCATTAGGTGATGCGATGCGTAGTGGCTTTCACGAGTGTTGGAGGCAAAAACTCAACTGGACCGATGCTGATTTTCAAGAGGGGACCGTCTTAGACATTTGGAATTTAAAAAGTAAGGACAAGCTGCTTTACCAAGGCATCTATAAGCTCAAGCAGGTGCAGGCAGATGATTTAAAGGTTACCGAACATGCGCAGGGCGAGATCACGAGTGCTCAGCGCCAATGGATGCAGGTCGATGGTTTGCCAGAGGAGTCGCGGTCCAGAGGTTTCTATCTCGATAACGATGGGCTCGCACATGAGATGCGTGCTTGGAAGTACCCGATTCACTTTATTGATTTTGAGACAGCGGCAGCAGCTTTGCCATTTCACTCTGGTCGCAGGCCATATGAGCAAGTAGGGTTTCAATTCTCTCATCACGTATTGAATGAGGACGGGACACTGATCCACGCCAATCAATTTCTTTTCGATACACCAGGTGAGTTCCCAAATTATGATTTTGTGAGAGCGCTCCGGGAAGCACTGCGGCACGATGAAGGAACAGTCACACGCTGGAGTCACCACGAAAACACAATTCTTGAAGCGATCAAGGCTCAACTGATTGAGGAGTCTGACCCTCCATCTGATCGGACGGTATTGATTAGTTTCATCGATTCAATAACGACAGGTGGTGAACGCGCGATGGTCGACCTCGCGAAAGTTGCTAAGCAGCGGTATTTTCATCCCAGCACAAAAGGCAGTAATTCAATCAAAAAAGTTCTCCCTGCGGTACTGTCGCACTCTGTCTACCTCAGGGAAACATACAGAAATCCGATATACGGAGCTGTCGGTGGTATCGCAAGTCTGAACTTTCAAGACATGACCTGGTGGTCCCAGGATTCGAACGGAAAGGTAATCGATCCTTATGAGTTATTGATTACTCAGCTCGATGGACTTGACGAGGATGTAATTCAGGCGGAGTCAATCAATCAAGGCGGCGCAGCAAGTTACGCCTATCTGAAGTTGCAATACGAGGACCTGACAGATCGGGAGCGCGAAAGTCTGCGAAGCGGACTATTGCGTTATTGCGAACTTGATACGTTAGCGATGGCTTTTATCGTACAAGCGTGGACGAAGGGCTGAATCGGCGCATTTCAAATCGATTAGACAGGGGCGATACGATTAGCTTTGAGCCCCCGCGTATTCATTTTTTAGAACCTGCTGCATGTCCTTGGGTAGATACGCCCATGCCTTTCCTGCGATCTCCTCGGGTAAACCGTACATCGCTTCAGCTATGCAGCCTGCGATGGCCGTGATCGTGTCGCTATCCCCACCTATCGAGACGGCTGTTCGAATCGCATTTTCAAAGCTGTTCGATTGGAGTGCACAGACAATCGCTTGTGGAACTGAACCTTTGGCGCTTTCTGTCCTTTTGTAGGTGGGTCTGATTTCATCTGGTGTTTGTGACAAGTCATACCCAAATTCTGAACTCAAGCGGGCTGCTACCTCCCTAACATCAACCTTTCGTCTCAGCCAAAAAATAGCGAGAGCAACGGCGCGAGCAGATGCAATCGCATCTTGGTGGTTATGCGTGGTGTTCGTGATGTGGTCAGACCAGTCTATCAACTGCTCCTCAGTTGTCGCCAAAAAACCCACTGGTGAGATTCGCATAGCGCCGCCATTTCCCCAGCTTCCGTATGGCTGAGGGTTGTCGGACATGAACCAGAGTGCAAAACGTTTTCCCCAACCACCGTTTTCTGCATAACGTCGACACCACTCAATAAGAGAGTCTTGGGGTTCGATTCCTCGTGTCAGCGCATCAGCTATTGCTATCGTGCAAACCGTGTCATCGGTGAACTTGGCTTTTGGATGAAAAAGCGGCTCGAAATCGGTCCGCCGATGGTTATGGAATTCGTATGCTGACCCGA
>CAZXDB010000130.1:0-2581 GCA_964639465.1 uncultured Bifidobacterium sp.
GCGCTGACCTTCATGCTCAATCAGATACTTTGAGCCGGTAACGGTGCTGGCGGCCCCCAGAAAGGAAAGTTTCATTGACGAGCGCTCCCTGATCTAAAAATGGGTGTGATATATCTTTATACGCAGACAATTGTTTAACGGCAAGTATTGTTGGAACCCATGACTCATCCCCTACCCCGTGGTCTTGATGCCGACGTTGCACTCAGACGTCTGCATGACGAAGGCCCAAATGAAATTGGCCTTTCCCAGCGACGCACGCTGCGCGACATCCTGCTCGACGTACTGCGGGAACCGATGTTTTTACTCTTGCTGGGTGCCGGCGCAATTTATCTGGCGATGGGCGATAGTGGCGAGGCACTGATACTGCTGGCCTTCGTTTGCATCATCATGGGAATGACGGTCTTTCAGGAGCGGCGTACCGACAATGCGCTGGCCGCGCTGCGCGACATGTCGAGCCCGCGCGCCGCCGTCATTCGCAGCGGCCAGACCCTGCGTGTCGCCGGAAGGGATGTCGTTCGCGAAGATGTGCTGTTACTGGCCGAAGGCGATCGCATCCCTGCCGATGGCATTCTGATGGATGCCCATGAACTCGCCACCAACGAAGCGATGCTCACGGGTGAATCCGAATCCGTTATGAAGCAAACCGGCGACACGGTCTTTGCCGGAACGCTCGTGGTCGCAGGCCAGGGTGTTGTACAAATCACCGCCACGGCACATCACACCGAAATGGGCCGCATCGGCAAGTCACTCGAAAATATCGTCGTCACACCGTCGCCGCTACGCGAAGAAATGACCCGACTCACCCGACGACTGGCAACATTTGGCCTCTTGCTGTCTTGCGGATTGATTCTGCTGTTCTGGCTGCTGCGCGGCAGTTGGCTGGATGCGCTACTGGCCGGCATCGCGCTGGCGATGTCGTTACTGCCACAGGAGTTCGCGGTCATCATGATTATTTTCATGGCCATGGCAGCGCGCCGGCTGGCAGCGCAACAGGTATTAACGCGCCGCCTGAATGCCATTGAAACCCTGGGCGAGACCTCGGTGCTGTGCGTGGACAAAACCGGCACGCTCACTGAGAACCGCATGTATGTGGCGGCACTTTGTGTCGACCACCAAATCATCGATGTCCGCCAAGGCTTGTCTGCTCCGCTACCCGATACGCATCTAACCTTGCTCGAATACGCCGTACTGGCCAGCGAGATTGCACCACATGATCCGATGGAGCAGGCCTTTCATCAGTTGGCACGCGCCCATCTGACGGACACGCATCGCCAACACCCGGACTGGCAACTCGCACGTGAATATGAACTGTCGCCCCGGCTGCTGGCGATGACGCATGTGTGGCAAACCGGCGAGGGCTTGCACGATATCGTCGCTACTAAAGGCGCACCCGAAGCCGTTGCGGAATTGTGTGCCCTCTCAGCCCAAGCCAGGGATGCGATTGCAGCGCAAGCGGCGGCCATGGCCGATCGCGGGCTCCGTGTGCTCGGCGTGGCAAGTGCCTTGCACCGTAACGACCAAGTATGGCCGGAACATCAGCAGGCGTTTGCGTTCAAGTGGCTGGGACTGATGGCACTCGCCGACCCCTTGCGCGCAGAAGTACCCGAGGCCGTCGCACAGTGTCTGCGCGCCGGCATTCGCGTGGTCATGATGACCGGCGACCATCCACGTACCGCCAGTGCCATCGCGCAGCAGGCAGGCATTACCGGCACCAAGCTCATCACGGGCAGCGAAATTGCCATGATGAATCCGCAGCAGCTTGCAGAACGTGTGGCGACCATCAATGTTTTTGCCCGTATCAAGCCTGAGCAAAAACTGGCGCTGGTAGAAGCGCTGAAAGCTCAAGGCCATGTGGTGGCGATGACTGGCGATGGTGTGAACGATGCACCGGCGCTCAAGGCGGCGCATATCGGTATTGCCATGGGTCAGCGTGGCACGGATGTAGCGCGCGAAGCCGCCTCGCTGGTGCTGCTGAAAGATGATTTTGATTCCATCGTGCAGTCCATACGCAGTGGCCGGCGTACCTTTGCCAACATGCGTCAGGCCATGATTTACACACTGGCCGTTCACATACCGATCGCCGGACTGGCCTTGCTGCCCGTGCTGTTCGGGCTGCCACTGATCCTGGCGCCACTGCACATCGCGTTCCTCGAACTGGTGATCGATCCAGCCTGCTCGATTGTGTTCGAAGCCGAAGAGGCAGATGCGGATCTGATGACGCGCCCTCCCCGCCAAAGCAAGGCGTCACTGCTGTCAGGCCAGCATATTTTCAGGAGTGTGGCCTTGGGTTGCGTGAGCACCGTGGTCATTTTCAGCCTCTATGCGTGGCTGCTATCGCAGCAAGTGACGGCAGCCAGCGCTGCCACTGCGGCTTTCGTTGTACTGGTCACCGCGAATGCCGTTCTGATTTTCCCCAGTCGTTCGCCACAAACGGCATGGCGCAGGCTATGGCAGAAGTTGACGCCCACGTCGCTATGGGTGCTTGGCATCACGCTGATCGCTCTGGCGGCCGTCACCTGTATTCCCTGGCTTGCCCGACCTTTTCATTTTGCGCCGCTGAGTGCTTACCACTGGCTTGGCA
>CAZXDB010000131.1:0-2464 GCA_964639465.1 uncultured Bifidobacterium sp.
TTTTGTGAAGCCAATGAGCGGGTGCGGGGCAAACTTGAGCGTGCTGGCGTGATTGGATTACAAGGTCATCGGTATTCCGGAGATTTACCGGCTGCCGTGCAACGGGCTGCCGGCAACCCCGACTTGGTTATTCTTTAATTGCTTCAATGGTGATTTAAATATCAGTGTGATGAATGGAAGGCGTAGGCATCCATCGCCAGTACGTAATCGCTGATACCGGTATGCAAGCGCTCAACGCGCGCATTTTCTCCTGCAGCGCCAAGTGCGACATAGAGCGGTTGCAAATGCTCATCACTGGGATGAGCACGCACGGCATCGGGTGCTTGTTCGCGGTACCCGAGCAAAGCAGCGGTATCACCGCGCATGATTTTTTCCGCCAGCCAGTCCGGAAAATCGCGCACATAAGCGGGCGTCTGTCCGCCGTTCTGAAGAGCGATGCGGTAATCACCGAGATTGTGGGTGACGTTCCCCGATCCGATTACCAGAAAACCCTCAGAGGCGAGCGGCGCCAGTGCACGACCGAGTTCGTATGCACCCGCCACACCCCCATGACTTTGCACCGAGACCGGAATGACGGGTACATCGGCTTCCGGAAACATCAGTCGTAACGGTATCCATGCGCCGTGGTCCAGTCCTTCGGAAGACACTTCAGTGACTGGCAGGCCAGCATTCCTGATTGCCGCACTAACTTCATGCGCGGCTTCCGGGCAACCCGTTGCCGGATAGCTGAGCTGATACAGCTCCGGTGGGAAGCCATAAAAATCATGAATGGTTGCCAGCTTTTTCGCATGGCCGACCGTAGGGATCTCGGTATCCCAATGCGGGCTGACGATCACGATAGCACGCGGTCTGGGCAGACTGGCCGAGGTCTGGCTCATGACTACGCCAGCGGCGCCCGGGTGCAAGGCGAAAGTCGGTGCGCCGTGGGGGACAAACAATGTGGGAAGGGTGTTCACGGGCTGGCTCCTAAATGAGTGCGTACTGTAGCGAGGATGATTAGATTGAAATAGGGGACAATATGCAAATATTTATTGCGTAGGGCGCAACAATGGACCGTCTTCAGGCGATGCAGCTTTTTGTGCGGGTTGCCGAATTGAATAGTTTTTCTGCGGTCGCCCAGCAGTTGGGGTTGGCCCGATCCGTGGTCACCCGCCAGATTGCAGCACTCGAGCAGCATCTGGGTTTGAAGCTCATGGCGCGCAGCACCCGCCGTCTGACGCTGACCTCGGCCGGCGCGGCTTACCTTGAAAAATGTCGGGTAATCCTGAATCTGGTCGAGGCAGCCGAGACCGGCATTGCCGAAGAGCGGCAGATTCCGCGTGGCCATCTCCGCATCAGCCTGCCTTTGAGTTTTGGTCTGATGCGGATAGTCCCGCTGCTGCTTGATTTTGCCCGCACCTATCCCGAAGTGAGTCTGGAGATGGATTACAGTGACCGGCGCGTGAATCTGATTGAAGAGGGCGTCGATATCGCGATCCGCATTACCGGGCAACTGGGTGCGGGAGAAATTGCACGCAATATGGGTAGCATTGGTTTGCTTACAGTTGCCTCACCCGATTACCTTGAGCGTTTTGGTCGTCCAAGGCACCCATCCGAGCTCGTGCATCATGAATGCCTGGTCTACACGGCTGGCGGCTCGTCGCTGAGCTGGCCTTATCATGTGGATGGTTTACTGCAGAGTTTTCCAGTGCGTTCAAGAATTCACGCCAATAATGGGCAGGCGCTGATTGAGGCGGCAGCACAGGGTTTAGGTATTGCCTGTCAGCCGGACTTCATTCTCGCGCCATTTATTCAGAGCGGCCGTGTGACTGAAATCCTGTCGGAGTTCGACACACCCAAGCTGGGTATTTATGCGATGTTGCCGGGTAATCGGCAAGTGCCTCATCGGGTCAGAGTGCTGATGGATTTTCTGGCGGATCGGCTTGATCCGACACAATCGTGACATTTCAATCTTCTTCCGATCTCTGTTTTGCGCTGCTCGACGATATGGGCTCGCCGCCTGCAACCGCAGAGAAATGCTCGCGTCTGTACACGGGTTTTTTGCGACGGATCGATTGCACCGATGCCGCGAATGGGGATTCCTTTTTCTCGTCGCTTCAGGCCGAACTGCATGCGGGTCATGCTGTCGTTGGCTTGTTCAGCTATGAACTGGGTGCGGCCATGCACGGCATTAGCCACAGAGCCGACGCATCACCGGTGCTGGCATCGGCACTGGTATTCGCACATTGTGAGTACTTGTCGCGCGCGGACGTAGATCAATGGATTACCGATCAGCTGGCAACGCAAGCTTGCTCGGATTTTTCGTTGAGTGGTGTGACGGCGGGCATGGACGCTCTGGCATTTCGTACGGCTGTCAGCGCCATTCATGATTACATAGCATCAGGCGACACGTATCAGGTCAATCTGACGTTTCCTTTGCACATGACGATGCATGGCAGCCCCATCGCTTTGTATGCGGCACTGC
>CAZXDB010000132.1:0-2403 GCA_964639465.1 uncultured Bifidobacterium sp.
TGATGATTTTGCTGAATACTGAGGTGAGCGATATGCAAGCAATCAAGAGTGACCTGAAAAGGCAGTTTCAGGGAGATGGGTTGGGGTCGTGGCCCGGTGTTCGTTTGCGTTGACCGCAGGAGCGTCAGTTGTTCTAGGTTAAGATCGTTGACCAGTAATAAGCGATGGCGCAGCGCCTCGGGCTGCCATTGTAGTGTTAGCTCGCGGATCGTGATGCGATCATCCCCCCATGATATGTCTAGACGAGCGATTTTCAACTGACTGGCGAGGCTGCCACGAACATTATCCGCTTGTATCTGCCCTCCGGTCATCAGTGCGAGCAGATGAAATGACATTCGGGCACCACCGCCGGTACCGACCAGCCAGACCATCAGTCCCAGCACTATCCACAAGAAAAAAAACATCGCCAATGCGACGTGTCGCCAGCGAATGATCGCGGCAGGCGTGCTCATGTCAGCACTCTCAGAAGCCATAGCCAACTGAAAAATGCAGACGCGTTTCACCCTGATCTAGCCCGCGTGCTATGTCAATATTGAGCGCACCAATCGGGCTGCGCCAGCGAGCACCCATGCCAACACCGCGACGCCATCGGAATTCCCGCCAGGAGAAGGCGGCATCACCGGCGTCATGGAAAACTCCGATGCCCCATGCCGGGGTAAGACGATAAATCAGTTCGGTGCTGATGACTGACATCACATTGCCACCAACGATGGCGTTATTACGTGGTACGCCCAGTCTGCCGTAGCCATAACCGCGTACGGTCTGATCGCCGCCTGTACGAAACAGCAAATCCTCGGGCACGCTGTCTTCGCGCGCACCGCTGATCTGCCCTGCCTGCAGTCGTGCGACGGCAGTCCATCGGGCGTGCAGCGGTTCGATCCACACACCGCTCAACAGCACGCGCGCAATGCGATCTTCATGGAACTGCCCACTAAAACCTGCGGAAAGGTCAATGCCAGCAGAATAACCGCGGGTAGGGGCTAATGGCTGGTCGAAGTGGCGGCGCGTCCAGGCATAGCCGGCGATCAGGGCCTCGCGAGTACGAGTCTCGATGCCGGGTATCGTGCGACGGTCTGCCAGCAAAGACAGCGAGAGTACGCGCTCATTGACTCGCGACGGTGTAGACAGGCGAACGCTATTACGCAGTCGCTCCGTTTCCGCGCCGGTCAATGTGGTGCGCTCGAGCCCAATGGCAAGACTTGGAATCCAGCCTTCAAGTTTGCCGGCCAGCCAGTCTTTTTGCATCGGCTGAAAATAAAGTTCGGATTGGGCCAACAGGCTGAGCCGATCGGCGCGCACTATGGATTCCAGTCGCCAGTCTTCGCCGAGAAAATGCCGATTCAGCCATTTCACTTGCAGGCGTGCGCCCACATCGGTGGACGCACCCATGCCCACGCTGAGGCGTTTGGCAGGGTTTTCGCTGAGTTCCACGCGTACCGGCGCACGGTGTGCCTGCTGAGGGTCGGCATCAATGGTCACGAAAACAGAGCGGAAGTAACCGGTATCGAGCAGCCGCGACTGCAACTCCGACAGGCGTTCCTGTCGATAGGATTCGCCGGGGCGAAGCGGATTCACGCGCTGTATCAGTTCCGTCGAATAACGTGACAAGCCATGAATATCGAGTTGACCGAGCGTAAATACCGGACCGGAATCAAGCGTCACTTGTAGCTTTGCGCGGCCGGTGCCGGGATCGATGGTGGCAAGACTGTCGCTGATTCGCGCTGCAGGAAAATCTTTTTCCAGTAAATTATTCAGTAGCCCGGTTTTGGCTCCCTCCCATGCCGTCTGGGTAAAACGCTGGCCAGGCTTGAGTGCCCATTGATTTCGCAATACCGTCAGCCGTTCGGATTCACGGTCACTTCCTGAATTGATATCGCCTGTGAATTCAAGTCGAACCTCGCTCACACGAACGGGCTCGCCCGGATCAATATGAAAACGGACGACATGACGCTCAGCCGCGGTGAACGTCTCGGACTGGACTTTCGCAGAAAAATAACCCTCGGTCGAAAGCAGTTCACGGATTTGTTCAGGACCGCGTCGGACCAAGCCCTGCCATTCGTCCTTGCTGGTTGCTGTGTCACGGCTTGCACGAACTACTGACAAATGCGCTTCCAGCAGCGACGTAAGTCCGCCAGCGCCGACAATTTCCACGACAAAGCGAGACCCTTGCGCGCAAGCCAGAGAAATGCCCATACTCATAACCCATCCCCAGATCAGCGCGGCTCGCATGACATAACAGCCTGCAGTCGGCTGGTACCAGCGGTAGTCAACCATGCAAATAGTCAGTAATGAAGCAGTAATGAGGCAGGGCGAAATGCGGCTGGAGAATCCCGGCAGCTAGGTAGTACTCCTCAGGCTACATGGAAGTTCAACCTGCAGGTTTGTCGTCGATCAAATGCTGAC
>CAZXDB010000133.1:0-2289 GCA_964639465.1 uncultured Bifidobacterium sp.
TTGTGGTTCGAAACGCCCCTTCGGGGGCGTTTTTTATTAGCGTTGTCTGAGTCATATAATGCATCCCATGAAAGACCACATCCTCCAAAAACTCAGCGCCGATCCCAGTGGTCTCATTTGGGCTTTTCATTGCCAAAAATCCGCGCCAGTAAAATCATTATCCCTGTCGGAGGTGCCGGCAATCTCCAGCGATATCGCAGCCCGAAATGCGGGTGGCTTTGTATGGCTGCATTTCAACCTCAGTCAGGCGAGCACAGAAAAATGGTTACGCGAAAACACCCAGCTGCCAGTTGAATTTTTTGAGGCACTGCAGCAAGGCTCCCGTTCCACCCGCGTTGAATTGGTCGACGATAGTTTGCTAGCAGTGGTGAATGATGTATTGCATGAGTTTTCTTTTAATCCGCATGACACCTCCACGTTGTGGCTGTCGGTCACGCAGCAGCTGGTCGTCAGTGCTCGTCGCAAGCCGCTGAAATCTGTTGATCGGCTGCGTCAGGCCGTGGAGGCCGGTGCGCGGTTGGAGACGTCAGTTGAATTGCTCACGCATCTACTCCGCGACCAGGCCGATGTCCTAATCGGCATCGTCCGCGAAACCGTCACGCGGGTCGATAAAATTGAAGATGATCTGCTGGCTGAGCGCCTGAATACCAAGCGCGCGAATCTGGGTAATCTGCGTCGCGTGCTGGTGCGTCTGCAGCGTTTAATGGCCCCTGAGCCAGCTGCTTTGTTCCGTCTGCTGCAACGCCCGCCACAGTGGATCGATGAACTGGATTTGCAGGATCTCCGTCAATCCAGCGAGGAATTCTCTGCGGTGCTGGTGGATATGGCCACACTGCAGGAGCGTATCAAGCTCTTGCAGGAAGAAATCGCCGCTATGGTGAATGAGCGCAATAGCCGTAGTCTGTACACCCTGACGGTGTTCACGGTGATGGCGCTGCCCATCAATATGATTGCCGGCTTGTTTGGCATGAATGTGGCGGGTATTCCGCTGGCTGAGCATCAGCATGGTTTCTGGATGGTCGTCGGCTTGGTGGCCTGTGTGACGGGGATCGCTTTCTGGGCGTTGACACGACAGCGGCGCGATCGTTGATGCCCATGGCTGCCGATGCCGGCTTTATCGTGATCTGATCAGCGCCGTTTAAAATACGGCAATGTTTACGCTCAGTCAGTCATTGCCTGTCAGCCGCGTCGTGCCAGCGCTGATGCTTGCCCTCAGTTTGGCGGCTTGCCAGACGCCACCCAAAACATCCGATGTGTCTTCGACGGTACCCGCTCCGACGGCGGATCTGCCTGTGCCGCCGCCCGCTGCGACACCGGTGCCTAAAACGATCCGAATTGCCTTGGTACTGGGCGGCGGCGCCGCGCGCGGTTTTGCGCACATCGGGGTGATTAAGGCGCTGGAGGCGCAAGGTATTGTTCCCGATATCGTGGTGGGTACCAGCGCCGGTAGTCTGGTGGGTGCGCTGTATGCGGCAGGGAATAATGGGTTTGCGTTGCAGAAGCTGGCGATGGAGATGGACGAGGCCGCGATCTCGGACTGGTCGGTGCCTTTGTTTTCACCAAGTTCGGGTGTTATCAAGGGTGAGGCGGTGCAGCTGTATGTGAACCGCGCTGTGCAGAACCAGCCTATCGAAAAATTAAAGATCCCGTTTGGCGCCGTGGCGACAGATCTGCATACCGGGCAGGCGATTTTGTTCAGGCGGGGCAATACTGGCGCTGCGGTGCGCGCTTCGTCTGCTGTGCCCGGGTTGTTTCAGCCGGTGAAAATCGGTACGGCGACCTACGTGGATGGTGGTCTGGTGTCACCGGTGCCGGTGAGTTTTGCGCGCAAGATGGGCGCGGATTTTGTCATCGCCGTGAACATCTCGGTTCAGCCCGAGGCGCAACCGGCGTCAGGTACCCTGGAAATTTTGTTGCAGACGTTTGCAATCATGGGGCAAAGCCTGAACCAGTTTGAATTACGTGATGCAGATATTGTGATTCGCCCGGAGTTGGCGACGATGAAGGGTAATGACTTTCAGCAAAGGAATGTGGCCATCATGGCGGGTGAGAGAGCGACCGCCGCGCTGATGACGGAAATCAAACAACGCCTGAGGGCCAAACGCGAACTGCCTTGACGTTACCGAGGCTGTGGACGGCTCATGTGGGGATCCAGTGGCTTTGCCTGAATGACAGGCATTAGGTGAATGTGGATGGGTTTGCTGCACAATCCACAAATGAATTTGGCAGGGAGTTCAGCGCGGTGCTGCTTCTGCTTCCAGTACCCGCCGCGCGCCATTGAAGCGCGCT
>CAZXDB010000134.1:0-2221 GCA_964639465.1 uncultured Bifidobacterium sp.
ACCCGCTCGGGATTCAGGAAACGCTCAAACAGCAGGTTGTATTCCAGCGGATCGAGATCCGTAATCGACAAGGCATAAGCGACCAATGAGCCGGCACCGGATCCCCGACCGGGACCGACAGGCACGCCATTGTTTTTTGCCCACTGAATGAAATCGGCCACGATCAGGAAGTAACCGGGAAAACCCATCGCGATGATGGTGTCGGTTTCAAACGTCAGCCGGGATTCATAACGTTCGCGTACCTGTTCACGTTGTTCAGCGTCCGGATAGAGCTGCTGCAAGCGTTGCTCCAGACCGGCGCGGGCTTGCGCAACCAGAAAGTCGCCAATGCTCATGCCATCCGGCGTTGGGAAATCAGGTAGTTGTGCTTTGCCCAGTTCTAGGGTGAGATTGCAGCGCTGCGCGATGATGGCGCTGTTTTGCAGCGCCGCAGGCAAGTCGGCGAACAGCTCGGCCATTTCGGCCTGCGTTTTGAAATACTGCTCGGGGGTGAATCGTTTGGGTCGGCGTGTATTGGCGAGGATTTCACCTTCGGCGATACAGGTGCGCGCTTCATGCGCGGTGAATTCTTTTTTATCCAGGAACTGCACCGGATGCGTGGCCACCACCGGTAACTCGAGTTTTGCGGCCAATTGCGTGGAACGACGCAGCAGGTTTTCCAGCGCCGGGTTGCCGTTGCGCTGGACTTCAATGTAGAAATGACCGGGGAAAATCCGCGCCCAGCGCAGCGCGCAGCGCTCGGCCAATGCCGCATTGCCGTTTTCGAGCGCACTGCCGACATCGCCCGCATGAAAACCCGACAAAGCGATCAAACCATCGGCTGGCTGCAAGGATTCGAGCCAGTCGATGCGAACCTCGGCGCGACCGCGGTGGGCATTGGTCAGTGATGCACGCGCCAGCAATTCGCACAACTGCAGATAGCCGGCGCGGTTTTTGACCAGCAGCAGCAAGCGAAACGGCTTGTCGCGGTCATCCTCGTTGGTGATCCAGACATCACAACCCACAATGGGCTTGATGCCCTTGCCACGCGCAGCCTTGTAGAACTTCACCATGCCGAATAGGTTGGCCAGATCGGTCAGCGCGACCGCTGGCTGGCGGTCTTTGGCCGCTGCATCAACCAGTTCGTCAATGCGCACCAGTCCGTCAGCGATGGAGAATTCGGAATGCAGGCGGAGATGAATAAATTGCGGCGAAGTCATGGCCGTATTTTACCTGCTGGGAACCCTCGCATCGACGCCTGATCGGGGATAGCCGGAGAAAGATCGGCGCTTATAATGACGATTGTCTCCGAACTTCACTGTCGCCCGCCATGCAGTCCCTGCCCCAGATCGTCAATATCGCCGCTTATAAATTTGTTACGTTCGATGACACGGTCGCCCAGCGCCCGCGTTTTCAGGCTTTATGCACGGAACTGGCGCTGAAAGGTACGATTCTGCTCAGTCCGGAGGGTATTAACTTGTTTCTTGCAGGAACTCGCGCGTCCGTCGATCAGTTTCTCGCCTTTCTCCGCTCGGACGCCCGGTTTGCCGACATCGAGGTCAAAGAAAGTCTGTCGGAAAAGCAGCCGTTCAATCGCATGCTGGTGCGGCTCAAGCGTGAAATCATCACGATGAAGAACCCGCTGATCAAGCCCGAGCTGGGCCGCGCGCCTGCCGTGGATGCCCAAACACTCAAACGCTGGCTGGATCAGGGGCAGGACGATCAGGGCAAACCCGTGGTCATGATGGATACCCGTAATGCGTTTGAAGTCGATGTCGGCACCTTCGAGAACACCATTGACTACCGCATCGAAAAATTCAGTGAATTCCCCGCCATCGTCGAGCGCGAAAAAGATGCGCTGAACGACAAAACCATCGTGACCTTCTGCACCGGTGGCATACGCTGTGAAAAAGCCGCGATTCATATGAAAAATATCGGCTATGACAGTGTGTATCAGCTCGAAGGCGGCATTCTCAAATACTTTGAAGAAGTCGGCGGTGCGCATTACCAGGGTGATTGCTTCGTTTTCGACCATCGTACCGCGCTTAACCCGCAGCTGCAGGAAACCGAAACCCGTCAGTGTTTCGCCTGCCGTGCTGTCGTCACGCCGCGCGAGCAGCTGTCGCCGCTTTATATCGAGGGAAAGTCTTGCCCGCATTGCGCCACAGCGTCCGTCGCGGCCTGAGTTGATTCGTTTTTTCCAAAGCCGGCTGATGCACAACGAACGACACTGGATCCCGGC
>CAZXDB010000135.1:0-2032 GCA_964639465.1 uncultured Bifidobacterium sp.
TCGCCCAGCATCGTCAGATGCTGAGACTCTTCTTCCAGAAACAGATCAATCACCACCTGTGACGCCAGAATACGGAACTCACGGGGGTTGAATTGTTTGGCCTCACGCAGTAACTCGCGCAGAATTTCGTAAGCAATGGTACGCGCGGTTTTGACCTGGCCTTTGCCCTGGCAGGCCGGGCAGGTTTCACACAAGATGTGTGCGAGTGATTCGCGAGTACGTTTTCGGGTCATCTCGACCAGACCCAGCGCTGAAAAGTCGGACACGGTGACCTTGGTACGGTCACGTGCCAGCGCCTTATGCAGTTCAGCGAGTACAGCGCCACGATGCTCGACATTTTCCATGTCGATAAAATCGAGAATGATGATGCCGCCGAGATTGCGCAATCGGAGCTGACGTGCAATCGCATGCGCTGCTTCCAGATTGGTTTTGAAAATCGTGTCATCAAAATTCCGGCCGTTGACATAGCTGCCGGTATTGACGTCAATCGTGGTCATCGCTTCGGTCTGCTCGATGATCAGGTAGCCGCCCGATTTCAAATCCACTCGTTTGCCGAGTGCTTTTTCAATTTCGGTTTCGATGCCATGCAGATCAAACAGCGGGCGCTCGCCGGTGTAATGCGTCAGCTTTGGTAACACCGACGGTGTGTAGCTCTCTGCAAACTCGCTGAGTTTGAGGAAGTTTTCGCGGGAATCGATTTGTATGGTGGTCGTTTCTTCGCCCACAAAATCTCTTAGCACACGCTGCGACAGACTCAGATCCTGATACAGCAGCGAAGGCGGGGGTAGCTTGCGGGATTGCTCCAGCAGGTGTTCCCAGGTTTTACGCAGGTAGGCCACATCACTGGTCAGATCGGTGTCGCTGGCACCTTCGGCCATCGTGCGGATGATGAAGCCGCCTTTTTCATCGGGTGGCAGCAGACCTTGTACTTTTTCCCGCAGAGCCTCGCGCTCGGTTTCGTCACCGATGCGCTGTGACACGCCGATATGCGGATCCTGCGGCAGATAGACCAGCATGCGGCCCGCGATTGATATCTGTGTGGACAGCCGGGCACCTTTGGTGCTGATGGGGTCTTTGATCACCTGTACCAACAGCGACTGTCCGTCGAACAGCAGTTTTTCAATCGGTGTTGGTGTGTTGCCTGAGCCACCTGTACCACCTGTGCTGCCGCCACCATTCTGCACACGGGCTTCCCAGATATCGGCCACATGCAGGAAGGCCGCACGCTCCAGGCCGATATCAATGAACGCCGATTGCATTCCGGGCAGCACGCGCGCGACCTTGCCTAAATAGATATTGCCGGTGCGGCCACGCGAAGCGGTGCGCTCGATGTGCAGTTCTTGCACTGCGCCTTGCTGCATCAGCGCAACCCGCGTCTCTTGCGGTGTGATATTAACCAGCAGATCTTCTGTCATAGTATTTTGATGCCTGCTTGCTGTAATAGTCGTGTGGTTTCAAATAGCGGCAAACCCATGATGCCTGAATGGCTGCCACTGATATGTTCAATGAACTGCGCTGCGTGTCCCTGGATGCCATAGCCGCCGGCTTTATCATAAGGCTCGGGCAGGTCGCAGTAGGCACGCATGGTTTTTTCGCTCAGCGTCGCGAAACGCACTTCGGAGCGATGCAGTGCTTCATTTATCCGATCTTCAATACGGACCGCAACTGCCGTCAGGACTTGATGTGTGCGGCCTGACAATAGCTGCAGCATGTGCAGGGCTTCTTCGTGGTTCGCAGGTTTGCCCAGTATCTGTCCATCGATTGTCACGGTTGTATCCGCGGCCAACACAGGACGCCGTGGCAGATCACGCCACAACACGGCGGCCCAACCGCTGTCTGCCTTCTCGCGCGCGACGCGGACGACATAGTTATCCGGCACCTCTTGCTCAAACGGTATTTCAGACACCGCACCGTGACTGCCCGGTTCTTCTATCAGTTCAAGCACCTCGAAGCGGATACCTACCTGCTGCAGCAATTCACGCCGGCGTGGACTTTTTGAGGCCAGATAAATGGTTTGATCTGCCAATGTCAT
>CAZXDB010000136.1:0-2032 GCA_964639465.1 uncultured Bifidobacterium sp.
CTAGCCGAGCTGCTGTATGGCGGCCGCGAGCATATGGTAACGATCAATATGTCGGAGTATCAGGAGCCGCACTCGGTATCCGGACTCAAAGGCGCGCCGCCTGGTTATGTCGGCTATGGCAAAGGTGGCTTGCTGACCGAAGCAGTTCGCCGCCAGCCCTACAGTCTGCTACTGCTGGATGAAATGGAAAAAGCCCATCCGGACGTACTGGAGCTGTTCTATCAGGTGTTTGACAAGGGCACGATGGAAGATGCCGAAGGCACCGCGGTCGACTTCCGCAACACGCTGATTCTGCTCACCTCCAATGCAGCGCAAGAGATCGTCGTCGAGGCCTGCGCTCGTCATCCCGAGGTGACGCTGGAAGATATCAATGCATCACTGCGACCTGCATTGTTACGCGAATTTCCCGCCGCCTTTCTGGGGCGTCTGGTGATCGTTCCCTACCGGCCGGTGGCTGATGAACAACTGCTGCACATCACCGGGTTGAAACTTAAGCAGCTGGCTGATCGTATACAACGTAATCACGGCGCAGCACTGACATGGGAGCCTGCTGTCGCTGCAGCCATCGTCGCGCGCTGTCATGAAGTCGACAGCGGCGCGCGAAATATCGATCACATCATCACACAATCACTACTGCCGGAACTGGCCTCGCTGGTGCTGGAGCAGATGGCAGCAGAGCAAGCCTTTGACGAGGTGAAGCTCTTCGTTGATGCGCGCTCGGGCTTTCGCTTCAGCCTGAATAACTCGGGAGCCTGCGCATGAGAGACGGCTTCACACAAGACCATACGCGGATCTCCCTGGTCACCGCCTTCGGTAAAGACAAGCTTCTGGTGGAGAGCTTTTCCGGCACTGAGGAATTATCGCGACCGTTTAACTTTTCACTGTCCATGAAATCTGGTGAGGTAGCGCTAGATCCGGATACCATCATCGGCACAACTGCGGCCGTTAAAGTTGAACATGCCGATGGCATGACACGCCATTTTCACGGCGTGATCAATCGCTTTACCCAAGCCGGCATTGATACTGACTTCGCCTGGTACACCGCCGAGATGGTACCGGCACTCTGGCTGCTGTCGCTCTCACGTGAGCGACAAATCTTTCAGAACAAAACCACGGTGCAGATCATCGAATCGATACTGCAATCATATAGCGTCACCTTTGAAAACCGGCTCAAATCCGGCTACCTCGCGCGTGAGTACTGTGTGCAGTACGACGAGACGCCGCTGGATTTCATCATGCGACTGATGGAACAGGAAGGCATTTTTTATTTTTTTACGTTCAGCGCGGGCGGCCACACGCTGGTTCTGGGTGACGATTCATCGGCGCATGCTGATTGCGAAAAGAGTAGCCTCGTTTACCGCGGTCGCGGCGATACCCGGGGCTGGGCTGACAGTGTCTTGCGCTTCGAAGCCGGCGGCAGTTTGGTCACACGCGAATTCACCGGGCGTGATTACGACTACCACCACCCCAGCACCTCACTGGCCGCACAAGCCACCGGCAAAGCGGGACGCGGCAAGGTCTATCAGTACCCGCATTTGCATGACAAGCTCGATGCCGGAAATAAGCAGCAGGGACTGCATGTGCAGGCCAGTCAGGCAGAGTCGTCCACCGCCAGCGGTGAGAGCCTGTGCAACAGCCTGTACGCTGGAGGCGCATTCAAGCTCGGTAGTCATCCGAACGTACGACTAAATGCACGCTATGTATTGCGACGTGTAACGCACCGCGCGACAGCCGCTGGATATACAAATCATTTTGATGCCTTCCCGGCGACACTCGCATTTCGTTCGCACCACTCGATACCGCAACCACGGGTCGCTGGCAGCCACTCTGCTTTTGTCGTGGGCCCGAAAGGCGAAGAGATATGGACGGATTCTCTCGGTCGCATAAAAGTGAAGTTCCACTGGGATCAGAGTGCTTCTCAGGACGACACTGCCTCTTGCTGGGTACGCGTGTCGCAAGCCTGGGCCGGCAACGGCTGGGGCACGCTGTTCATTCCGCGCATAGGTCAGGAAGTCATCATTAGTTATCTGGA
>CAZXDB010000137.1:0-1997 GCA_964639465.1 uncultured Bifidobacterium sp.
AAAGCGTGTGTAGGTTCATAGCCTACCGGGGGTTCGAATCCCCCTCTCTCCGCCAGATATATGGAAAACGCCCGCTAAATTCAGCGGGCGTTTTTCTTTGAGAAGGAGACCAGCGATGTCCCTGCGGACATCGCTGGTCGATTTTTGGGTCGTACCGATTGAACTTGTGCGGATGCGCAACCGGTTCCATTCAAAGGGGTTTTATTAGCCCTCAGGTTGCAATGCTCTTCACTGCCGACAAGTATTCAGCGGATCGGGCCTCAGCAAAAATATCCAGCGTCAGCGTGAGCGCTGCTTGCAATATCAGTCCTGCGCCAATACCCGCAACCTCGTCGTTGCTCTGTAAAAAGGCAACTATTCCTACCCCGATGATCAGCAGCAGCATTTCGATCACTTTGTAGATCGAAAAGTTTTTCATGACGGTTTGCATACGGGTCGTCTCCTCGGCTTTAAAGGCCGCAGGCTTCACACCTAACTGTGCGCTCAACGAGGACAACTGCGAGTCGGTGCGAAGGTAGACAGTGCTTCCCACCACGATCTGCATCAATGCAATCACCACCAGCGGGTAGGCCATGGACTTTAGGCGATGCCCATTCATCCAGAGCCACAGGCCAAGACCAATCGCTAGCAGGCCAACAACTACAAAGATGACGCTCTCCTGCTTCTCAGCGACGAAGTAGCTGCTCATATCGTTCATCATACTGGGACCTTATGCGACAGGTTTGAGCAACATTTTGACCACTTTGGTGGCAAGATCGCGCGGTGTAAAACGCATGCTTTGGGCCATGACCCAATTGACGATGCCGGGGATATAGACACGCTGTCCGCGTAGCATGGCGCGGTAGCCCATCGCTGCAACTGCTTCCGATGTGGGTAGTTTCTTGCCTTTAATCAAAGTCGAGTTTCCAAGGTTAGCCTTGTCCTGAAAGCCCGAGGCTGTCGGGCCAGGACAAAGGGCGGTGACGGTGACCCCCGTGCCCTCGAGTTCAGAAGCAATGGCCTCAGAAAAGCTCAGAACGAACGATTTGGTGGCGCAGTACACCGCCATGTACGGTCCCGGCTGAAAGGCTGCCGTGGAGGCGATGTTAAGAATCTTCCCGCGAGTCGCCAACAGATCGGGCAGGAATAACTTGGTCAGCACAACGACTGTATTCATATTGAGCTGCATCATGGCCAATTCTGAGCCCAGCGCAGAGTCTTTGAAATCACCGAATACTCCATATCCAGCGTTGTTGACTAAGGCGGTCAGCACTTTGCCGGACTTTTTGATTTCCGCATGCAGCTGTTCAGCGCCCTTTGGCTTTTCCAGATCTGCACCGATGGCGGTGACTCGAATGTTGAAGCGTTTTTGTAGGTCTGCGGCATGTGCTTGCATCTTTTCGATGCCGCGAGCAGCCAAGATCAGGTCATAGCCGTTCTTCGCAAACTCTTCGGACAGGGCCTTGCCGATGCCGCCAGAAGCGCCGGTGATCAAAACGACTGGATTGGACTTCATAGGTTGGATTTCCTTTGGGTGAATGGTCGAAACATATCGACGGATTGGTGAAAAAAATGGGTCAGCGGCAGGCTATCTCACTCTGCTCAATCAGCAATTTCAGGCGACCAATCGGCTCATCCCACAACAGGCTGTAGAAGTTTTCACGCGACTCGCGCGCAAGATTGACCATGCCAGCATCTTTGAGCACTTTCAGATGATGAGAGATGGAGGGGCGTGAGAGATGCATCAGGTCGGTGATTTGATTCACATTCAAGCGTTCATGCTCGGCCAGTAGCAATACGATCTGTTGCCGAGCTGGATCGCCGAGTGCGTGGAATAGGCTTTCGCATGCGCGAAAGGTATTGGCCACGTCATCGAGGGTCCACGCCTTTGTGGTCGTCATGTCTTTTCTGTTGATGAGTTGAATTACATCGACGAATGGTATCACGAACTCCAAAATTATGAACGTGCGACGAGCGCGCTTGTAAGTTCGAATCCCCGATCTCGCCAAAAAAGGAGG
>CAZXDB010000138.1:0-1849 GCA_964639465.1 uncultured Bifidobacterium sp.
TTTGTCTATATCGGCTTGCGTGGCAGTCAGTGAGCTTGAATTATCAATGGTGGCCGCTGATAGATCCGTTTCAGTAATATCGTTAGCGAGCGGCAGGACAGGGATGGTGAGTGGTTTGGTAAGCATACTTGGATCAACTTTATCCAAGACTGCAGGCTGGCCATCCCACTTCGCAATCCTCTCCGGCCAAAGCGCAATCTCCTCGTTAATCAGCTCAATCGCATCAACGATGTTGTCCAGATTGTTTTTTTCAGTTTTGAGGGAGCCAAACAGCTGCGAGGCCGTGTACGCAAGTGTGCCGACGACTTGATTGGCGAGGTTGATGCTGGCCAGATCAGTCGCATCGGTGATCTCGGACTCGGTATTGGCTAGTTCCCAGGGCGTGTCGAGGCCCTCTGTAATGATGATGTTTGGCATGTGAATTCCCGTGGCGATATCAGATGATCTGTTGCGGATCGGTCACTGGTAGTGACAGCTTCAGATCAAAAGTTCCCGCCTCAGAAATGGCAACGACCGGCACACAAGTCCGGTCGTTTCAGGGGTAATCCGCGGCGCAGGTTGCGCGATTGCGACAGTGTTCCGAAAATAAGCGAGACCCTGCCTGACAAGGGCGGAACCCAGCCCTTGATTCAGCGCTTCAGATTCGGCGGTTGCGCTACTCCGTTTTGCTGGCGGGTTTAGCGTAGGACGGCACGCCATCGACCGAAGCCGCGGCATTCGGCTTGGATTGCTCGCGGTTGTAAGACACCGCACGATCTTTATCCTTGCTCTTCTCGCGATCTTTCGCGAGTTCGCGTTCCCGCGCCAGTTCGCGTTCTCTGGCTGCTTCCCGCTCACGGGCGAGCTCACGTTCTTTGGCCGCTTCCCTTTCACGCGCACGCTCACGTTCGCGCGCCAGTTCGCGCTCTTTGTCCTTCACTTCCTTTTCACGTCGGGCATTGGCTGCGGCCAGTTCTTGGGCTGCTTCCTTCTCTCGCTGCGCGGCTTCTTTCTCGCGCTGTTTTTGCAGAGCGGCGATGGATTCGACATCCTTCTTGATCACATCCACCGTCGCCACCGATCCCTGCAGGTTGTTGACCTGCGACGAGAGCTCCTTGACGGCGCGCGCTTGTTCCTTGAGCAGCGCATCCAGTCCGGTCAATTGCTGGAGCAGGGCGGCATCGTCACTTTCGGTCTTAGCTGGTTTTTTTGCGCTGACGGTTTTGGGGCTTGCGGTCGTCTTGGAGGGGGCCTCCGCTTTGTCCGCGCGCTCTGATTTTGGCTCGGCCTTTGTTTCAGCTTTGGCGCGCTTCTCGGATTTCGGTGGTGTCTCCGATTTGGCGGGAGCCTCGGCCGGCGTGGCCGCTTTGTCTTTGCGTGCCGGGACCACGGTACCCGAATCCATCATGCGCGCAATCTTGTCTTCGATCGCCTGCTGTACTGATTGCGTGTTTTCCTGTTTCAGGTTCAGCTCTTCGAGCGCGGCATGGATGTCGTCCATCGTTTCCATCCGGCGCTTAAGGTCGACCGCGCGCTTGCCGACGGCCAGCAGCATTTCGTCGAGCTGCTCCACCTTGCCATGCAATTGCACTGTCATGAAGCTGAAGGTGCCGGCAGTACCGACCAGCACGGCGGCAGCGAGGGCGAGAACCACTTTGGCCTGATTACCGGTTTTCTTGGCGCCATCAATGAGTTTTTCCGCTGCCTTGTTCACATGCGTGCCAGTGGTTGCGACGGCCGAAGCCGAGCGATTGGCGACTTCCGCCGCGTCCAGCACGATGCCCATCAGTGATTCCAGCTGCTGTGATGCAGAGCGATTGTTCTCGACCAGAATTTGCACGGCTTCCAGCGCGCGCTTGGCCGTATCCTG
>CAZXDB010000139.1:0-1599 GCA_964639465.1 uncultured Bifidobacterium sp.
GTTGGCGTAATCCTGCCTTCATCACTGGTATTCAATACCGGCGTTCCAGAAATCATGGAGATCACTGCAGGTAAATGCCGTGCGCGCATCAAGGGTGAGGCAAACTGGACATCCTACGAGGCTGGACAGAGCTTCAATGTGCCAGGCAATTCAAGCTTTGAGATTGAGGCGACCGAGGCAGTGGATTACGTTTGCCATTTTGGCTGATACACCGCTTGGTTTAACTCAGAGCATCAAACGATAACGGGCTCGGTTTCAAGCGATACGCCAAACCGAGTCCGGACATCGTCAACGATTTTTGTGGCGAGCGCGAGTACATCCGAACCCGCCGCCCCTCCCCGGTTCACCAGCACCAGTGCCTGTCGATCATGCACACCTGCAGCACCGACCGAACGCCCTTTCCAGCCGCACTGATCAATCATCCACCCTGCGGCCAGTTTGATGCTGCCATCGGCCTGCGCGTAACTCACTAGCTGAGGGTACTTTGCCAGTAATTGCGCGTGCTGCGCTTGGCTGACAACAGGATTTTTGAAAAAACTGCCTGCGTTACCTACCTGCGCCGGATCAGGCAGCTTGCGTCGGCGAATGGCGATGACGGCATTGGCAATGTCTTGTGCGGTGGGTTCTGACACACTGTGCGAGGCAAGTTCAGCGGCCAACTCTGCGTAGCGCAGGTTGGGATGCCATTGGCGTGGCAAAGCAAAGCTGACATCGATGATCACTGCCCTGTCGCGCAATGCATGTTTGAAGATACTGTCGCGGTAGCCGAAGTGACAGTCTTCACGGCTGAGCACCCGCGTCTCGCGTGTCGCAAAATCAAATAGGGTCAGTGACTGAAAAAATTCTGCGAGTTCGCTACCATAGGCACCGATATTCTGTATCGGCGCCGCACCCACGCTGCCGGGGATCAGGGATAAATTTTCCAGTCCCGGCAAACCCTGCGATAGCGTCCACTGGACGAAGTCATGCCAGTTCTCTCCGGCCTGAGCACGCACGATCACTTGCTGCGCCTCTTCGCCAACCACCGTGCGACCGGTGTTCACCATGTGCAGCACCAGCCCCGCCACGTCTTTGCTCAGCAGCAGATTGCTGCCCCCGCCCAGAATCAGGCGCGGCAGCACCGACAACTGGGGGTCGGCGGCAATAGCCTCAAGATCTCCGATGTTTTTTACACTGGCAAAAGCATGGGCGCGCGCATCGATACCAAAGGTATTGAGTTCGCGCAAAGAAACATCATGGCGGATAAGGGGTACGGACCTCATAAGCGCCGGATTATACCGGCCACCGGCGGGCTGAATTTTTTCCGCTAGAATCCACGCCATAACCGTTTCTGGAGGAAGCCAGCATGCCATCGTTTGACGTTGTATCCGAAGCCAATCAGGTCGAAGTCAAGAATGCCGTCGAGCAGGCCAACAAGGAAATCGGCACCCGCTTTGACTTCAAAGGCAGTGACGCGCGGGTCGAGCAGAAAGAGCTCGAACTTACCGCTTATGCCGACAGCGATTTTCAGCTGAGTCAGGTGCGGGATGTTCTGACCGGAAAAATGGCCAAGCGCAATGTGGACGTGCGTTTTCTTGATATCGGCAAGATCGAGAAAAT
>CAZXDB010000140.1:0-1570 GCA_964639465.1 uncultured Bifidobacterium sp.
ACTGACGCGAAGCGCGGCAAGATATGGACCCGCCTGATCAAGGAAATCACGGTCGCTGCCCGCATGGGCGGCGGCGACATTGACAGCAATCCCCGGCTGCGACTGGCGGTCGACAAGGCTGCGGACGCGAATATGCCCAAGGACAACGTGACCCGCGCAATCCAGCGCGGTACCGGCGGTCTTGAGGGGGTCAATTACGAAGAGATTCGCTACGAGGGCTACGGCCTGAACGGCGCGGCCATCATCGTTGATTGCATGACCGACAATCGCGTGCGAACCGTGGCCGAAGTGCGGCACGCGTTTTCCAAGTACGGCGGCAACATGGGGTCCGAAGGCTCGGTGGCTTTCCTGTTCAAGCATTGCGGCCAGCTGCTGTTTGCGCCCGGCACGAACGAGGACGCGTTGATGGAAGCCGCACTTGAGGCCGGCGCCGATGATGTGATCGCCGATGACGAAGGCGGCTTCGAAGTGATTTGCGATCCGCAGATTTTTTCGAACCTGCGTGAAACGCTGGAAAAAGCCGGCTTCAAACCGGAAATGGCTGAGGTCACGATGAAGCCTTCAACGAGCACCGAATTCACCGGCGACGATGCATTGAAAATGCAAAAACTGCTGGATGCGTTGGAAAATCTCGACGACGTGCAAGAGGTTTATACCAACGCCGTAATAGAGAATTAAGAGCCTCTGAGAACGGGTTACGGACAATCCGGTAAAGATTGCCGCTGCTCGTTTTTTGATTCTGCCGCGCTGGCATAACTGGCGCTGATACGACAACCTGACCTGACGTTTTCATGAAAATTCTTGTAGTAGGCTCTGGTGGCCGCGAACATGCTCTCGCCTGGAAGCTGGCGCAGTCCAAGCGCATCCAGGTCGTGCTGGTCGCCCCCGGCAATGGCGGTACGGCGCTCGATGCCCGCATGAAAAATGTGAACATCACCGATCCGGCAGCGCTCGCCGATTTTGCGCAAAAAGAACAAGTGGCACTGACCGTGGTCGGTCCTGAAGCGCCGCTCGCCGCAGGCATTGTCGACATCTTCCGCGAGCGCGGGATGAAGATTTTCGGGCCGACCAAAAAGGCGGCGCAACTGGAAAGCTCCAAAGATTTTGCCAAAGCCTTCATGGAACGCCATGGCATTCCGACGGCGCGCTACCAGACTTTCTCCGACGCCACCTCTGCTCATCGCTACATCGACGAGCAAGGCGCGCCTATCGTCATCAAAGCCGATGGCCTCGCTGCCGGCAAGGGCGTGGTGGTTGCCATGACGCTGGAAGAAGCGCACGGCGCAATCGACATGATGTTGTCGGACAATCGATTCGGCGATGCCGGTGCGCGCGTGGTGGTTGAAGAATTTCTCGAAGGTGAAGAAGCCAGCTTCATCGTCATGGTCGATGGCAAGAACATTCTGCCGCTGGCCACCAGCCAGGACCATAAACGTTTGCTGGACCAGGACCTGGGCCCAAACACTGGCGGCATGGGCGCTTACTCGCCAGCCCCTATCGTGACACCGGAACTGCATGCGCGCGTGATACGCGAAATCATTCAGCCCACCGTGCAAGGCATGGCCAAAGA